>JBEIDF010000292.1:0-3599 GCA_040383605.1 Lewinellaceae bacterium | reverse complement strand
GTCGGACACCCAGGGTTCGCCGCCGGTGGCGACCACGAGTACCTTATTGGCAAAGGGAATCGTAGCAACCGGGCTGTTGAAGATGCCGTGTTGCGACCCCGGGCCGAGTTCCTTTACCAGGGCGGCATTGCCGGCATTGCCGTTGGAGGCGAAGAGCTCGTCGCCGCTCGCGCCGTTGTTGCCGCGGAAGAACACCTTGCCGTTGGCATACCCGATCGCCGGGTTGTCGTTGGTGTTTTTAAAACCATCGCCGGCGGGGTTCAGATCAGACACCATATACGTGCCGCCGGCCGTGCCGTCGGAGCGCCACAACTCAAAACCGTTCACACCGTCGCTGGCGGAAAAAAACAAGCCGAGCGGCGTGCTTACCAGGCCGGTGATCTCCGCATTGGGGGCGCCAGGCCGAATATCTTTTACCAGTTGCGTGCCGGCCTCGGTGCCATCTGTAACGTACAATTCCCGGCCGATCGCGGGCGTAAAAGCCGTGAAGTACAACTTACCGTTGTGGATCGTAAAGTTGCGCGGGATCGAGTGCCCGGCGCCGGCGTTGATATCCTTCACCAGCACCGTTCCGGCCGACGTGCCGTCGGTGCGCCAGAGTTCATCGCCGCTGCCGGTGACGCCCCAGTTCATCATCACCCGGTTGCCGAATCGGAACATCCGAATGGGGCCGAAGAACGAGGCGTCGAGAAAATTGCGCACCACGGTGGTGCCTGCCGTCGTTCCGTTGCTTTTCCAGAGGGTATTGTTCGTGAAAAAGTAAAAATTCCCGTCCAGGTATTCCGCGGCGCCAATAATCGAGCTGCTTGGACTGGGAAAAACGTCCTTGAGCAGGAAAGTGCCGGCATCTGTGCCGTCGGAGCGCCAGGGTTGGATGCCGTTGGGCGCCGCATTGGCGTTGAAGAAGACCAGGTTGCCACCGGGTACCATCGCCTGGTTGACGTAGCCCATGCTGGGGCCCGGGTTGATGTCTTTTACCAGGCTGACCTGTGCGGCGCCTTGGAATGCCAGGCAAAGCAGGAGCAAAAAAGTAATGATTGTGCGCATGATGGGATGTTTAACAAGTGTACTAAATAAGTAAAGAAAAACGCCGTGCCGGAATACCGGGACGGCGTGTGTATTTTTTGAGCAGTTGGCGCATGGTATATCGAAGAAAGTCTGTTTTTACATTCGGTAAACATGCTCAACAGGCGCTCACGGGCGGAGGATTTCAAATTAGGATAGGTTCATTCGTCTTCTTCCGTTTGGTGAACATTTCTGAGCCGGTATTTTGATTTCTCAACCGGTTTCAGTTTCCTTTTTTTGCCGGACTCCTGGTGGTAGTCGCGTTCTTCGGTGCGGCGTTGTTCTTTTTTGCCTTTTTCCCAATGTTTCATGGTAAAAGCGATTTAAGTAAAGGTTTAGATTTACGCAACCACTTTATGGCGATCATTTCAAGCCTTCAAAATCCGAATCTTCCCAGCTTTGCGATGATTGATCACAGCGCCGCCGGCAAAAACGGAATTGTGCAAGATCAAATGCGACCAAACGGGTGGCTACAATTGTGAAAAATGAGCCGTTTGCTGGAACAGGCGTCCTTCAACGGCAATTGGACAGTACAAAAATAGCCTCTTTTCGGGAATTGTCAAGGGTTTGTTTGGTTAATTTTTTTTCTCGGGTTTCCGAAAAACGGATAGCAGCACGCCGCCGGCGAGGAAAACGCCAATAACAACGAGCGAAAGCCACTCGGGCATGTGCACCTTCTGGGGGATCAGCATCATTTTAACGCCAATAAAGAACAGGATGGCAATGAGGCTGAATCGCAGGTAGGTAAACCGATCCAGAATATTGGCCAGCACGAAATAGAGTGAGCGCAGCCCCAGGATGGCAAAAATATTGGAAGAAAAGACCAGGAAAGGATCGGTCGTGATGGCAAGTACCGCCGGGACGGAGTCGAACGCAAACAGGATATCGGTCGTTTCGATGATGATCAGGGCGACAAACATCGGGGTGACGGCCTTGCGCCCGTTTTCCACGGTGAAGAAATGCCCGCCGTCGTAACGCAGGCTCACCGGGTAAAAACGGCGGATGAACTTGACCACGCCGTGGTCGTTCAGGTCGCTGTCCACAATCTCATCTTCTTTAATCATTTTCCAGGCCGACCAGATCAACAATGCACCGAAAAAGTAAAACAGCCACATGAACTGGTGCACCAGCGCCGTGCCCAGTCCGATCAGTAAACCCCGGAAAAAAATTACGCCCAGAATCCCCCAAAACAAAATACGGTGCTGGTACATTTTGGGCACCCTGAACTGGGCGAAGATCAGCGCCATGACAAACAGGTTGTCTATGCTGAGCGACTCCTCGAGCAGATACCCGGTGAAAAATTTCAGCGCGGCCGTCTTGCCGTCCATGGGCTCGTATTTGTAGGTACCCAGGTTCAACCAGTTGTTTTCGTAGGCAAAATAGACAAATATATTAAAGCATAGCGCTAAAAAAACCCACCCGGCAGTAACCAACAGGGCTTCCCGGGCGCTGGGCGTATGCGCCTTTTTATTTAGGAAACCCAGGTCAATCGCTAATAATATTCCAACCAGCGCTAAAAATCCGATCCAAACAATTGGCTCAATCATGTAAGTAGTTTGTGTACATTTGCTCGGCAGGAATGCGTTGGGTAGCGGCGCCTGCCGGTTGTTTTGAAAAAAAAGCGCGCGAAGATCAAACTTTCTGCAAGAAGGTTTACTTTCACGGGAGATAAATGACAAAGAATAACCGAATCCGCATGTGCGTTGCTCGGCTACAAAACGCAAAGTTCGCAACCCGGTTCCCAATTTTTGAGTTTTACCTTTCTTTATCCGACAATAAATACAATTATTTCGATTAAACTGTTTGCCACGCTTATGAATCTAACACGTACACCCGCTTTAGTACTGGGCTTGTTGTTGTGCCTGCAGATGTTGTCGGCGCAGAATACTTACCCTGTCCGCTTCCGGTTCGGGACGGTGTATTTCCCCGAAAACTTCACCTCGGTGCAAGCACAGCGCCAGGTAGATCCTGCCGAATTGGTGGAAGGCCGATATATCCGGTATGTGCAATTCAAGGAACTACCCGGCGCCCGGGAGCGCGCCGTGCTCGAATCGGCCGGCGTCTCGTTTCTGGGATACGTCCCGTTCGGTGTCTATCTCTGCGCAATCCCGCAAGGTTTCGATTTGACCGCATTTGGAAACCTGAATCCCCGCAGCATCGTGCCGGTGCAATCTGATTGGAAAATGGCGCGCACGCTGCAGGAAACACCCTATGCCGCGCACGCCGTGCATGGCGACGCTGTGGATATCAATGTGCAGCTGTACCCCTTTATGGCGATTGAAAAAGGTGCGGATATTTGTGCCAAACGCGGACTGACGGTGCTGCAAAAAGGCCGATCCGTCGGATTTTTGCAACTCCGGGTTCCCCTGGAGCAGCTGGACGAAATCGCCGCTTGGCCAATGATCCGTTACCTCGAATTGCTGCCGCCGCCCGGCGAACCGGAGGACGTGAACGGCCGCTCGATTCACCGCTCTAATCTGCTGGATGTCTCCGCGGCAGGCGGATTAAAACTTGACGGCAACGGCGTCAGCGTG
>JBEIDF010000291.1:0-3625 GCA_040383605.1 Lewinellaceae bacterium | reverse complement strand
CTAATATGAAAGTCTTTTTCAGCCATACTTCGTTCCTTTTTTTCGCCGTAATTAGTCCCATTACGCCTGCAAAAAGCGCCTTGTCTGGCTAAAAAATCCTTTTCATATTAACAGAGAATATAATTTTAGACACGCTCTAATTCTATTTTGGTTAGTTTGTTTTTTAAACCCACTGGATTTGGCGTAGAGCCATAAAATTTCATGTTATTGCTGTCTTTGGTTTCTATATTTTTATTGAGTTTTTAATTTAGATATCATTTTTTTTGCGCGCCTTCGTCCACGGATTGCACGGTTCCCTTTTTGAAAAGCATATAGTGATACAAAAAATAACCTGTAAATCTGGAGTGCAATTTCAAAATGCCAAGGCATTTTCGCAAATTGTTTATGTTCCCAGAGTAGGCTTAGTATTTGATCAGAATATCCATTGCCTTCACAAAGATTTAATATATATTCTCTCTTTAGTCGGCTTTTGGGGATCAGATGCAATAAATCCAGCTTCGTAAATCGCCCAATTGCATAGCCCATATCTAATGCCGTTAATATCATATCAATATCCTCTCCGGAGAATAGAGATTTTCCGCTTCGACCCAACATTTGTTTTATCGGATTCCTTAGACTTTGCTCCATGTAGGTTTCCGCAATTGTACGCCTTAGTACCATACCCGCACCGACCGGGGCGGCTTCCCAAATATATACGGTGGAAAATATATCCTTATTCAAATCGCGCACAGCGATGATCCCGAGGTCATTCTGAAGCCATTTTGGGGGTGTTTCTTCAAATTCTCCCGTTATTTTACCTGAAAAAGCACCAAGAAAGGGCATTTTTTCTGCGATGTCGCGGGCGTTTTCGAGATAATCTGGCGCCAGCACATTGTCATCGTCCACAAACACCAACCATTCATCCTGCGCAGCAGAGATGCCTGCCAATCGGGCATACGTCAAGCCAAGCCGGGGTTCATGCAGGTGTTTTGCCAATGGGTGCCAACCAAGATCCCATTGCGAAGCCACCGGCTTATCAGATGCATTATCAACCACCAACAGACGCCACTGATCCTTGGGCAGAGTCTGATTCCGCAAGGCTTCAAGCGAACGACTAAAATAATTTTTTTTAGGGTTGTGCGTACAAATGATGACGCTTAATGTCGTGTGGCCCATGATACCTGCAATGTGTTATTAAATCAAATTTTTGGACGATATATCTCAATAAATTATCTTCGAAGTGGAGATAACAACAGTTTTCC
This sequence comes from Lewinellaceae bacterium, assembly GCA_040383605.1. Lineage (GTDB taxonomy): Bacteria > Bacteroidota > Bacteroidia > Chitinophagales > Saprospiraceae > M3007. Next base: position 2,384 of record JBEIDF010000291.1, on the reverse strand, counting down.
CAATCTGAAACTATAACTGCTTTTCACTCGTTCCAAGTCTTGGGCGGTAGAGTAACCTGCTGAAATTAGCTCCAGCCATTTCAAATCTGGAACTTCAGCGCCCATCATCACCTGAAGGCATCGTTCGCTGTATTTCAGCGCGTATTCTTTCATATCCCTGTGCTGCTGTAATTCCTTTGTGCGCGAAGTCATAAATCGGAGGATATGTGCCGCCAGGATCATGCGATCTTTGGTTGAATAATCCAGCATGGCTATCAATTCGAGCATCTTCTCGCCGGCCTGCAGGATGCTATCATAATACGCTTCACCCCGCACGGCCTCGGTGGAGGTATCATGCTGCCGGTAGAAATAATATACCTCCGGGACGATCACGATGCCGGATAATACACTGGCAGCGTGCATCAGGAACACCAGATCTTCTCCATTTCGAATATCTGGGAACACAACACCGTGCTTAAGCAGCGCCGAGCGGCGATAAATCGCGCTGCAAAATTCATACGTAAAGCGGGCAGCCAGGGGCTTGCCTTCTCGAAGCCCTGCCTGTATCTCCTTATTCAGATTTGAAAAACGTTCTTTCGAGCCGTCCGGATGCACCACCAGCACGGAGGCCTTAGCCATGTCAGCCCCTACGCGCTTGGCCGCGTGGTAGAGTTTTTCAAAGTATGCGTCTTCTACCCAATCATCTGCATCCAGAAAGCCGATGTATTCTCCCGTTGCAATAGAGATTGCCTTGTTTCTAGACAACCCTTGCCGCAGATTTTTTTCATTTCGGATAAGTTTTATGCGCGCATCCTTCCGTGCATATTCCTGCAGGACATCGGGCGTTTGATCCGTACTGCAGTCGTCCACAACTATAATTTCAATTTGCTGCAGTGTCTGCCGGAGCAGCGAATCGAGGCAGTCGCCGAGGTAACGCGCTCCGTTGAATACTGGAACAATAATTGACAGGCAGGTATTCATAAGCGGTTTTCATTTTTTCCGAAAAGCAGCGACATTAATTTATTGGGCAGCCAAAGTAGTCTATTCCCAATACGATAGGTGTAACTTTTTCGTATCCGGTCAATTTCCTCCGGCCCATCTAGTCCGGCCAGCAGCAACGCAAGAATTTTTTCAGCGCCGCCAAAACGGCATTTTTGCAGGATTACTGCCGCGCGCTGGCGGTACTCTGCGCCGAATTGCAGATTAACCTCTTCTGGTAGGTGCGCTGCGTGGTATCGCACGGGATAAAATGCGAGGAAAAACGATTCCATGTACTGTTCTTCGGGTATCTCCACGCGATTCAAAAAATCAACCTGCAGTTCGAAGCACCGCAGGATACTTTCATAGTAGGGTGTTTTTTTTGTTGCGAGTACGGACTGATCGTGCTGCCGATAGTAATAATAGGTATCACTGATGAGCGCGATCTTACGGCAGTGCCAGGTACAGTACAAAAGAAACACATCATCCTGGGCATTTCGAATATCCGGGTATCTAATGTGATATTGAATCAGCATATCCCGGCGATAAATGGCAGTCCAATGCTCGTACCTAAAAAGATCGTACAGGGGTTTCCCCGCGTTTAAACCTGCTCGAATGGCTTGATTTTGTGTTTTCTGCGGTATTAATTGCTGGTCGCGCTCGACGATTATCGCCTCCGTTTTAGCGATATCTGCATTTTCTGTGATCGCTGCTTGATACAGTTTTTCATAGTAGTCTGGGTCTATCCAATCATCCGAATCTACAAATCCAATGTATTCGCCGCGTGCAAGTTCGATACCTTTGTTTCTCGAAGGTCCTTGTCTTATATTTTGGTCGTTGTGTATAACAGTAATTCGCGCATCTTTTTTGGCATACTCCTCACAGATGACACCAGATTGATCTGTGCTGCAATCATTTATCAAAATGATTTCAATATCCCGAAGCGTCTGTGCCAGCAAGGAATCCAGGCAGCGCCGGAGGTGTTTTTCGGCGTTGTAAACGGGCAGGATCACAGAGACTTTCACGTTTTTACTGGAATGTATATAAAATTATAAGAATATAGTATTCATTTAGACATAATGGATTTTTAATGCCTAAGCATGATACTAAACGATCTGAAAAATCTTTCTACAAGTTTTGCAAATATCATATGAAATAAAACCGCTGTACTAACAGAAAGTATAGGAAGTAGTATTATTGAATAACGGGAAATATAGTGAGTAAATAAAGCGTAAAACAAAAAATATAGTATGGATTGTCCTGCCCCCCAAAAGCCGGTACCAAAAATAAGTAGAGGAAGTTAAAAAACACATAACTTTCACACTTAAAATTGCAGTACCATGCGAAAGAGCAGATTTAATGACAGCCAACGCCAGGCTATTATTGACAGTTATTTGAACGGCAAGCAGACCGTAGAGGCCATTTGT
>JBEIDF010000290.1:0-3678 GCA_040383605.1 Lewinellaceae bacterium | reverse complement strand
TTCTTTCAGGCGTTCGCTGCGTTTGCTAGGGTCGGGGTGCGTGCTGAGGAATTCCGGGGGCCGGTCGCCGCCGCCCGTTTTATTCATGCGCTCCCAGAAGGGTGCGGCGGCAGCGGGGTTGTATCCGGCCATGGCCATGAGATACAGTCCGATTTCGTCGGCTTCCGATTCATGTTTGCGGCTGAAAGGCAGCAGCAGGCCCACTTGCGCGCCGGCGCCGGCGGCCGTCATCAGCAACTCGCGGGTTTGCGCGGGTTTTTGGGAGAGCGCCATATCGAGGGATGCGAGGCCGAGTTGTGCCACAAGCCCCTGGCTCATCCGTTCGTTGCCGTGATTTGCCAGCGCGTGGGCGATTTCGTGGCCTAGTACCACTGCGAGGGCGTCCTCGTTTTGCGTGACCTTGAGGATGCCGGTATAGACGACCACTTTTCCGCCCGGCATGCAAAAGGCGTTGACGGTATTGGGGTCGTCCACAACATTGAATTCCCAGGCAAAATTTTTGAGTTCTTTTTCCAGGCCCTTGGCTTTGTAGTACACGAGCACGGCTTCTTTCAGATCATTTCCGACGCGCCGTACCAGTTCGAAATCGGCGCCGCTTTTCATGGTATTGGCCTTGGAAAGGAACGAACGGTATTCCGAGAAGCTCATTTCGTTCATGGTCGAAACGGGAATCAGGTTGAGTTGTTTGCGGCCGGTGAAAGCAGTTTCGCTGCAGGCCCAAAAAACGCCGAGTAGCAGGAAAACGAAGACGGATTTTTTCAACATAACGAATGCGGTTGATGACCGACAGGGTCTGTTTTTGTTATTGGTAACTGTTACTCTAACAGTAATCTCCGCTTTTTTGTTATTTTATGAGTAAAGTTTGGCGAAAAATACCGGTTTTCACGGAAAGAACCGATTTTCACCTGCGGAAAAACGCATCGGCGCGCAGGCGGGCATTGTTGCGCACATTCATATAGTAGAGGTTCAGGTCGCCAATGTGGTAATTTTTGCGGATAAAAAAGATGCTGCCCGGAAACTTCGGTTTTGAGCAGAGCAGAATACCTTTATACACCTCGGCGTCAGCCAGTTCGGGCAGCGTATTACAGAATCCGCGCACCACCCCGCCCTGGTTTTCTGTTTTAGGGGCGTACTGGCCTGGTTCAGTCGTCCAGCGCAGCGGATTGGTGCAGACGACGTCCGTTTCAAACGCTTTTCGCCGGCCATAGCGGCGTTCCCAGGTGCGCCAGGTGCAGTAACAACCCGTTTCTTCCGGACGAGTGCAGGGTTTGAGTTTGCGGAAAAAATTATTTTTTACGGGCCAGCCAATTATATAAGCAGCCACTAAGCGTTTCTCAAGCGGGGTATTTTCGATTACATCCCGCAGCAGGTTCATGGTATGCAGTCCGCCCTGGCTGTGTCCGGCAATGATAAACGGGCGGCCCTGATTTTCCTTTTCGAGGTAATATCGGAAGGCATTTTGGACATCGGCGTACGCCACGGCCAGCGCCAGCGCGGCAGAGGCGGTATCGCGGCCGTAGAAACTGGTGATATGCGCCTGCCGATATCGCGGCGCGAAGATTCTGCCGGCGCCGTTGAATATAGACGCTTGGTACAGGATGGCGGAGCGATCTGTTTTTTCGTTGAGTATGGCGTTTGCCACATCGGCATTCCAATGGCCTTCCCCGCGGCGACCGCCTGTAAGGGTGGTGGGATAGAGGAAAAACACATCCACATCGGACTGTTCCTGGAGGTCAGGGCGATCAAGGCAATCGCGATCTGCCGAATCCCGTATTGCCGGATGGGCCGCCCAATTGCGCAGCTCGTTGTACGCGGGCGCGGGCGGCACGGCGTGGGCGTCGAAAGCGCCATGGGGTTTTCGACTTCCGCAGGCTTGGAGCAGCGGCAGTAATAGGGCCAGGAGCGGTATAAATCGGAACATACGCAGGTTTTTGTCGCGCGCGGGCGCACGAAGGGCATGCAGAAAACAGTAAGGCTATTCGATCAGGTATTCAGCGCGCCGCACACCGACACCACTTGTCCGGAGATATAAGCGCCCATGTCCGAGGCGAGGAACACGGCGGTATTGGCCACGTCATCGCCGGTTCCGAGGCGCTTCATCGGGATCGCCGACAGGTAGCCCTCTTTCGTCTTTTCGTCCAGCGCGGCAGTCATATCCGTTTCGATAAAACCCGGCGCGATGACGTTGCAGCGGATATTGCGCGAGCCGTATTCTTTCGCGATGGATTTAGAAAAACCGATAATTCCGGCTTTAGAGGCGGCGTAATTTGCCTGTCCGGCTTGTCCGAACACCCCGACCACCGAGCTCATATTAATAAACACCCCGCCCGTGCGCACCATCGGTTTGAGGCTGTGCCGGGTGAGGTTGAACACCGATTTCAGGTTTGTTTGGATCACCTCATCCCATTGTTGCTCGCTCATGCGCAACATCAGCGTATCGCGGGTAATTCCCGCGTTGTTGACGACGATGTCCAGTCGGCCGAAATCTTTGAGAACGGCGCTGACAAACTGTTCAGCCTGCTCAAAATCGCCGGCATCGCTCTGATAAGCCTTTACCCGATCGCCCAGCGATGCGGCCAGGTTATTGGCGCGTTCCGCAGAACCTGCCGATACATAAGTGAACGCTACCGTTGCGCCGTGCTCAGCGAACTTGCGCACCAGCGACTCGCCGATACCGCGCGACCCGCCCGTAATGATGGCTACTTTTCCCTCAAGAAGCTGCATACGATTCTAATTAGTTACAATAAACAAAAGTTACCCCAATCCGAAATCCCCAATCGACTCATTTTCCCAAATAGGCCTTATACGCCGCATCATCCATCAGCCCGTTCAATGCTGCCGGGTCGGCGATTTCGATTTTGACAATCCAGCCTTTGCCATAGGGATCTGAATTAACCAATCCGGGATCGCCGCCTTTGCTGTCATCCAGATCGGGATTGAATTCGAGGATTTTTCCGGATACGGGCAGGAGCAGGTCGGACGTTGTTTTGACGGCTTCCACGGCGCCGAACACGGCGTGCGCATCGAGGGATTCCCCGACCGTTTCCACTTCGATGTACACCAATTCACCGAGTTCGCTTTGGGCAAAATCCGTAATTCCGACGCTGGCGGTGCGGCCATCTTCGATGCGAATCCATTCGTGGTCTTCGGTGTATTTACAATTTGCGGGAAAGTGCATGCGTTGGGTTTATTTTATGGATGAAAAGATGAGTGGTTGAAGCGGGCCAAAAGTACAAATTTTGGCGCGCAGGGCAATAGGCCCGGCAAAAAAATCTGTCTGATACAGATTACGGGCGGTCAATCTGCCATCATTTTTTTGTGCAAGGCTGCTGCAAGGCCTGCGTTCGTGCTTTGCGACAGGAAAGCGCGGCGCAGGACGCCCTGCAGTAGGCAAACGGCGAAAGCGTGGAAATTGCCGCCGGCGTCGCGTTCGCAGTAAGCGCCGAGGGTCGGTCGGGTGTCGGGATCGAGCAATTGGAGCAAGCCGCGCTCCACGTTGGTGCAGGCCGATACATCCGGGTGGTGAATTTGTTTGAGGATTCGTCGAGTTGGCAGGTCGTCGCGGTGCGTTCTACAGGCTATGACGCCCTGCGCGGGCGTGGGTGCGAATTCGCGGACTTGCAGTTCCACGACCGGTAGTCCGCCCAAGTCTGGCGTCGGCCGGCCGGCGGGATCAGC
>JBEIDF010000289.1:0-3685 GCA_040383605.1 Lewinellaceae bacterium | reverse complement strand
GCGAATTTGCCGTCATAGCGCGCCTTGGTTTCTTTTTGGAGCGCGGGCGCAAATTCCTCCTGATAACGGCGCAGGTGCGCCATATCGCGCACGAGATATTGCACTGAAAAAATTTCCGCGTCCTGGTGTTCATGTCCCAGCAGGCGCGACATGCGGTAGGACAAAAACATGCCCGTGGACATGACGTCCGGGATATGGGTTTCCTGCATCCAGCGGAGCCAGTCTTCGTGAATATCCAGATCCACGGTTATTGTGACGTTGTAGAGTAGCATAGATTGGCAAAACAAACATTTTTTGAACAACTTAGCGAAAATTATTTTATCTTAGCAGTCGTTCATTCGCAACGCATATTTACATGAAGACGCTAAGATACATACTACCTGGATTATGCTGCATTTTGGTCTGCGCCGGCCCGGTCGGAGCGACCCACAATCGGGCGGGAGAAATCCACATTGAGCAGATCGGTCCGCTCACGATTCGGGCTACGATCATCACTTGGACGAAAGCGAGCAGCGTCAATGCCGACCGCGACTCCCTGACTATCTGTTGGGGCGACAGCTTCTGCGAGGCGGTCGGCAGGTCGAATGGCAACGGCAACGGAGTCGTGCTTCCCAACGACATCAAGTACAACCTCTACATCGCCGAACATACGTACGCCGGCCCCTCCACCTATGTAATTGGCATGACCGACCCCAACCGGATTGCGGGAATCGTGAACGTGAACGCGCCCTCTTCAGACAATGTACCGTTTCATATTCAAACCACCTATTCCTTTCAGGATCCCCAATTCGGGGGCGCGAACACAACCCCGTATCTCCTGCAGCCGCCGATTGACAACGCTTGTGTGGGCAAGCCCTTCAAACACAACCCCAATGCCTTTGATCCGGACGAGGGCGACAGCCTCGCCTACCGCCTGATCGTGCCCTTGCAGGGACTGCGAACACCGGTGCCGAACTACGCCTATCCCAATCAAATTGGCGCCGGAGCAAACAATCTCCTCCAGATCAATGAAAAAACCGGCGACATCCTGTGGCTTTCCCCGCAGGCGCCCGGAGAATACAACCTCGCGTTTATTATCGTTACCTGGCGGGAAGGCTTGCCGATTGACACGACGATCCGCGATATGCAAATTTTTGTGGATGTATGCGACAACAACCCGCCGACCGTGCAGGCGCCGGAAAATATTTGCGTGGTAGCCGGCGAAACCATTGATTTTAACGTCCTGGGCAACGATCCCGACGGCGACCGCATCCTGCTGACCGCGCTCGGCGGGCCTTTTGTCACCCCCTTCAGTCCGGCAGAATTTATCGCACCCACCAACTACCTCGAACCGCCGATTACCGGCCGCTTTCGATGGAATACCGCCTGCGAGCATATTTCCAAACAACCGTACTCGGTGGTGTTCAAAGCCACGGATTCGATCAGCTTTGCCGTTCCACAATTGGCAGACCTGAAAACGCTGGCCGTCAAGGTCGTTGGCCCGCCGCCGGAGGATGTGCAAGCCGTGTCCGGCCAAAATACGGTTCGAATTTCCTGGGAACTCCCCTACGTCTGCGAAGATGCGGCGGATAATTATTTCTACGGATTTTCGGTCTGGCGCCGCGCCGGCAGCAACCCGTTCCCGATAGATACTTGTATGCCGGGACTGGACGGAAGGGGGTACACGGAACTGGTGTTTGTCACCCGGGAAATCCAAAACGGCCGGTATGTTTTTATAGATAATCAAGTAGAAAGCGGCCAGACATACTGCTACCGGGTGCTGGCCAAATTTGCCAAAATTTCTGCCGGCGGGTATGCCTTCAACCTGGTGGAGAGCCTGCCCTCCGAGGAAGTCTGCGTACAACTCCCCCGCAACCTGCCGTTAATCACCAACGTGGACGTACAAGCCACCGCAACGACCGCCGGCAGGATATCAGCGCGCTGGTCCAAACCGCTGGCGCAAGACCTGGACACCCTCGCCAATCCCGGCCCGTACCGATACCGGCTCTTGCGCGCGCCGGGGTTTTCCGGTTCCGCCTTTGCGCCGGTTCCCGGCGCGGATTTCACCGCCGCGCAGTTCTGGCAGGCCAACGACACGCTTTTCGAGGATACCGGCCTGAACACGGCCGACCAGCCCTACCGCTATCGGGTAGAATTTTTCGTGCGCGGCGAAGATACCCCCCTGGGCGCCACCAACCCCGCCTCTTCGATTTTTCTCGCGGTAACGGCCACCGACAACACCAACCTGTTGTCCTGGCAAGAAGAAACGCCCTGGGTGAACAACGCCTATACTGTTTTCCGATTGAATCCGGCAAGCGGACAGTTTGACTCCATCGGCAACAGCCTGACCGCGGCATATTCCGACCGGGGGCTTGAAAACGGGCAGTCGTATTGCTACCGCGTGCGCAGTACCGGCAGCTACAGCATCGGCGGCATCCTCGACCCGCTGATCAATTTTTCGCAGGAAGCCTGCGGAGTCCCCCTGGATACAACCCCGCCTTGTCCGCCCAGCCTGACTGTATCCAACCTGTGTTCCGATGGCCCGGCGCCGCAGGCCCTCCCCCCCTACGAAAACCGCCTGCAGTGGACTAATCCCAACCTGGTATGCGCCGGACTGCCCGATGCCGTAGGCTACCGCCTCTGGTTTGCTCCCGATGCGGAAAGGCCCTTGGAGGCATTTGCCGTGGTGAACCGGGTGGATCAGACGAATTTCACCCACTTGCTGAACGAGGGACTCGCCGGCTGCTATGCCGTCAGCGCCCTGGATTCCGCGGGAAATGAAAGCGCGCGCAGCGCTACAATTTGCGTGGACAATTGCCCATTGTACGAACTGCCCAACGCATTCACGCCCAATGGCGACGGCGCAAACGACCTGTACACGCCGTTCCCCGGCTGGCGATTCGTGGCAAAAGTGGATTTTCAGGTGTTTAACCTCTGGGGAAACCTGGTGTTTTCTACATCCGACCCGAACCTAAACTGGAACGGCCGCTCCAACAACGACAAAGAACTGTCCGACGGCACCTATTTCTATGTCTGCCAGGTGTACGAACAGCGGGTGAATGGGCTGCAACTCAGTCCGGAACGGCGGAGCGGGTATATTGAACTGGTGCGGTAAGCGCTTGTTGTGATTTCTTTAATAATATAAACTGACTATCCGCATATTGCACAGCAGCCTATAACCATCTAAATATCAATTATTTATGAAAAACCTAACAAACAAACCCGATTCACCACTTTCCAACGATCCGTTAATTCGGGAGCATCTTACCAGCCACAGAGTATTAGACATTGGGGTAGGCATTGCTTTGGCGGTATCGCTTGCAAGTCTTATCATTTCCGTGATAGTATATTTAGCCAAAGGCTGAATATGGCTATAATAAATGCTGCTCCTGCAATCATTGTTGTTAGCCAATATTGCCATTTTTGTCGTTTGTCGCGTTCTAGTCCAGATAGCCAGAACTGTCTTTGTTCATTTTGCATATCTTTTAGGACGGTGAGTTCGGCTTCTAATTTTAGAAGTTGAGCGTCTTTGGTTTTTTCGTCACGTTCTTCTTTGGCGGTTTGTTTGTAAGCCCCCGACCAACCCCATCTTCCCCGCCACCGAAATCCTCCCGACCTTCGCGCGCACAAAAATAGCGCGACATGCGACAAAAAAAACACGCCCGTGGCTACCGTACCGATTCGGAGATGTATGCCCACATCCGCG
>JBEIDF010000288.1:0-3753 GCA_040383605.1 Lewinellaceae bacterium | reverse complement strand
GACTGGTTTGGCAGCCGGTGGCTATACGGTGACCGTAACAGATGCGAACAACTGCACGACTACGGCCACAGCAACCATCACCCAACCGGATGCTCTGTCCCTGGGTACGTCACAAGGTAATGTCTCCTGCCGCGATGGCAGCAATGGCACGGCTACGGTGACGCCTTCCGGCGGTACCACGCCGTACGCCTACGACTGGAACGGTACACCAACGGGTGATGGCACAGTCACGATCACCGGACTCACCGCCGGCGCCTACACGGTAACGGTAACCGACGACGAAGGCTGTACGTCCAGTGCTACGGTGACAATTACCCAGCCTGCCCTGCTGACCATCACGTCATCGCCTTCCAACGCAACGGCTACGGGAACCTGTATTACGAGTGCGGATGTTCAAACGCAGTTTACTGCTTGGAATACCGCTATTGCTGTAAGCGGTGGCGTTGATCCGGAGACCACGATCGCGTACTCTGTAACGGATTTGGCAAACAACACCAGCACGGTGGTATACAGCGGTGCTACCGCAACGGCTCCGCCTAACGACGGCGGTTTCACGACAGTAACTTGGACGGTGACGGATTCTTGCGGCAACACGGCCACAGCTTCCGCAACGTTCACGGTCAATAACTGTATGCGTGTGAGTGGTAATATTCTGTTTTATCGCGACAATTCCGGTTTGTCCGGCGTTGCGACCGATATGGTCGGTACGGGGGCAAATGATGACGTGTCTATTTCCTCCGGCGCATATTCCGTGTACTCCACTACTTCTGGCAACTTTACCGTTACGCCGAGCAAAGCATTCGCAATCAGTGATCCTGCCGATACGAATCGGGTGACTGGAATTATTAACGTGCATGACGTACAGGCTATTCAGCAGCATGTTGGCTCGGGGGCTCAGTTCTCCAACATCTATCAACGCATTGCTGCCAACGTCGTATTGGGTACTACCAGCAGCCAGACGAATAACCGATTGACGAGCTCGGATGCCACTTCGTTGTCGCAGGCTATTAACGGTAATACCACACAGCGCGCGCGCCTGAGATGGCGTTTCATCCCGTCTGATTCCTCGCTAATCGGCGGTGCACCAGCTCCGCTTCCGCGCTCTTGGGGTCTCGTACCGGATACAGGCAATGTCGCCGGCAATCTGGCGCCCGCACAATATGGCAAATTCCCGATCAAGCGCAATTACAGCCCGCTGAACGGGCCTTGGACTGGTCAGGACTTTACGGCTGTACTGGTGGGCGACGTAGTCCCGAATCCCTCCTCCATCGGAAACAATGGCGCCGAAGTGCGCTACGCCGGCACACCGCTTGTATGGCGCGTAAAAGATGCACATCTGAAAGCGGGCGAAACCATCGAGGCCGTCTTTAAAGCCGAACAGTTGACGGATATTAAAGGCTGGCAGTTTGGCTTGCATTTCGATCCGGAGTATCTGCAGGTGGAAGACTTGACCACAACGACCGCACTGCCGCTGGATACGGAAGTTAACTTTGGTTTATACCAGGCAGATCAGGGCGATATCCGCAGCCTTTGGGCTGACGCCGAGAAGCAGTCGTTGAAAGCAGGCGAACAGGTGTTTACCGTGCGTTTCAAAGCCCTCCAGAGCGGTCGTACCCTGAGCAGTGTGCTCGGACTCGACGACGAGGTGCTGGAAAGCTACGCGCTGAGTGAAAGCCTCGACCGGGTTGCTGTATTGCTGGCTTTCGACGGCGTACGCCCCATCTCCGAAACGCCTGTACTGCATCAGAATACGCCGAATCCGTTTGACAACGAAACGCGCGTGCGCTTCGAGTTGCCGTCGGATTCCGATATCCAACTGACGATCCACGATGTAAATGGCCGCGTGATCAAAGAATTCAACGGCTTCTATGCTCAAGGTCTGCACGAAGTACGCTTCGGCCGCGGTGAACTGGGGCAGTATACGGGTATTCTTTACTACACCCTGCGCAGCGGCGAATTTACCGCCACGCGCAAAATGGTCGTGATTGATTAATTTTTTATTCCGAAAAATCCACTGGGAAAGACGATCGCCAGGCGTTGCAAAACGCCGGCGATCGTCCCTTCCTTTTCTTTCAATCGTCTATCGATATATAAAAATCGGATCGATGAAATTTTTACTCAGATTTCACAAGAGTCTCTTTGCCACCACTCGGATGCAGTCGAATTTTCTATTGCGTTTCTGTGCGGCTTTTTTCTTTTTCACCGCGGCGGCTGGTATAGTCCAGGCGCAGCAGGATACCATTTTCCTGACAGTGGACGCTCCGGACGATCCGGTGGATTGCGGCGACACGGTCACCTATTATATCACCGGCCAGAATATTACCGACCAGGTTAGCGGCCTAACTTTTTCGGTAACCTGGAATACTGGTTCGTTGGCATACCTGTCCAGCGCCATAGACTCCACAGTGTTTGATCCGGGAGGCGATTATCCCTTTTGGAACGCCGATCCTTCAACCGGTGCACTAGGTTATATCTTTTTCGATGGTACAGACCCGTTCGAAGTGGCTTTGAATGATGGAGACAGTATCCTGAGTATCACGTTTGTCGTCCGCTCGGTCGGTTCAATTGGATTGAATTTTTCCAGTTCGCCTACAGAAATATTGGCTTCCGATCTCCTTTTTGATGATATACCGGTTTCGACCGATGAAACGGAGATGCTTACCAGTGTAAATCCTTGTGAAATTGATTTGATCGTGGAGGCGCCGGTTGTAGATCCAATGGATCCAATTGTATGCGGTGATACGGTTACGTACAATATTAAAGTTGTTGGTTTTTATGGTTATCTGAGTGACTTGCAATTTCCGGTGAAATGGAATCCGGCCCAACTGGATTATGTTTCCAGCTCGTTTGACACGTTATTATATAGCTCCGGAGGGGAGGTACCCTCTGTTGGTGTTGATTCCGATTCCACGGTGGCATACGTATGGGGCGATTTGAATACGCCCTATGGTCAAACGATTGCCGATAGTTCGGTCATTATGAGCATCTCTTTCCGGGTGATTGCTTTTGGCTCTCTCCCGATTGAAATCACCGACTCTCTGATTCTCGCTTCGGAAAATATTAATTTTGAATTCCTTCAGGCTAATTCTTTTGATGATGCTGCGGTAGACAATACTACGGTATGCGAAATTGATCTATTCGTGGATGCGCCTGCGACGGCCAGCTGTGGCGATACGATCACCACGTATATCCGCGCAAACGGATTTTATGCAAACACGAATGACTTGTCTTTTTCTGTAAATTGGGATACGCTCCAACTGGGCTACGTGTCCAGTACGTTCAATCCTGCCCTGTACGCAACCACGGGGGACGACCCCCTGGTAATCCACCCGGCTACCCTGAATACCGGGTACGACGGTGCGGTTACATATATCTGGGGCGACCTGGAAGAGCCCTATGGTATCCCCATCGCCGACAATTCGGCAATTATGTCGGTATCCTTCCGGGTGCTTAATTCCGGCACGCTGCCAATTGCCATTACTGGCACGCCTACTGATTTGCTGGCGGCAGATAATGTTGATTTTAACCCCATTCCTGTCAACGTTTTCAATGATACGATTACGGTGGTAGATAATACGCCTCCTGTGGTGACCTGCCCGGCTGCTACGACAACCATCAATACGAACGCAGTATCGGGCTGCGAGATCACGATCCCGGATTACGTTGGGGATCTGAATCCGACAGATAACTGCACGGCTTCGGGCGACCTGAACGAGAGCCAGTCCATCACAGCGGGCGCATACGGCGTATCGG
>JBEIDF010000287.1:0-3817 GCA_040383605.1 Lewinellaceae bacterium | reverse complement strand
CGATTAGGAATAACAGATCGTCAGCCGGATCGTTTTTGTCCACGTTGGGATATTTACCATCCTGAATCCACCGGATTTTTTGGCGGCGCTGGTTGCGCGCTGGCCGCCGTATTTGCCCTGCTGACTGCCGTCGAATCACCGGTATCCTGCTGTTTATTCTGGATTTTTTGCTGTTGCTTTGGGTCGTTTTTTTACCTCCCGCCGTCACTTCATAAAGAAAACTGTCATCCCCTCGGGATTTGCTGCTGCTGCTTTGAATCGCGTTTTAAACCCCGTCGGCGCATCTACCATCCTGTAACCCCCTGATTTATCAGGGGGATGCTACCACGATCACCCACCATCTTGATCAATCTGACAAGCCGTCCATCACCAATTTTCTGCCATTCGCCTAGGAATAACAGATCGTCAGCCGGATCGTTTTTGTCCACGTTGGGATATTTACCATCCTGAAATCACCGGATTTTTTGGCGGCGCTGGTGGCGCGCTGGCCGCCGTATTTGCCCTGCTGACTGCCGTTGCCTCACCGGTATCCTGCTGTTTATTCGGGATTTTTTGATGTTGCTTTGGGTCGCGTTTTAATCCTCCGTCGTTGCTTGGCCATCAAATCCGTCATCACAGGTACGTATCTGATCGCATTCAATCTTCAGAATATCCATTTTTCGACAAACGGCGCGATTTTTTTAGATTTTGGCAACGTTACGGTTAAAAAATCGCGAAAAACCAGGTAAATTTGATTTTTGTAGGCAAGCAGCTTCCTGCCATGTAGTTGACTCCCATATTTGAAGCCACTACTGGGCTTGTTCGTAGTTGGCAATTACTTTTAATCTACGGCACACCGTAATTTTGAAGAAAAGATAATATTGAATTTCTGCCAAGAGTAAAAAAAACGCCAAATTAGGGTTGGGATTTAGTCTAAGAGCCGTCAAAAGTACCGCAAGTTTAAAAATAAATACGTTCGTTATTTGGCAGGATATTAAACGTAATCGGCAGGTTTTTGTCTTGGTTATATCATCGCTTTTTCCTTATCTTTGCACCAATAATGGAATCAAAAATTGAATTCTAATCGAATCTTTATCCATTACCTTGTAAATCAACTTAATAATCTTCTCATGATTAGTCGTTTACTCGCTTGTCGTACAGGCCGTAAGAACATTTCAACCTGTTTTTCTCCCCTCCAAGTCGCACTGGCGCTTTTAATAGCGGTCTCTGCGCCTTTCGCTGTTTCATCTCAAACTTGCGGTATGTTGCAAGATCCAACGATCTTTTCTCCGCAAAATACGCAGTTTGTGCATGTAAACTCCTTCTCCTTTCTAATGGCGAATGATGGAGGTTATCCTGCAGGTTCCGGGATTTGGAGTACCACGCCCGATAACGGATCGGTGTCCATAGACCCGGTGCTGAACGCTCCCATGCTGACAGTTACAGGGGTCACTCCTGGTAATGCCTTTGTGCAATATACAGTTGTTGATCCCGGCGATCCAACGTGTAGCGCTACGGCCGTTTTTGAAGTGCTGGTGCTCGACTCGCTCCATCTGCAGGTGATTACCTCGCCGACTACATTAACGTGCGGTTCGACCTTTACAGCGACAGTATACGCTAATTCCAATTTCACCGACATCAGTGGATTGGACTTCAGTCTTAACTGGGACTCCACAAAACTGGAATATGTTTCCTCTTCGGTTTTCACGATCGGCACTTCGTCGCCGGTCGTTAACTTGTTTAGCTCGCGCGAGTTCACGTTCAACTGGGCAGAGTTAATTTTTGCCGAGGGGATAGACTTGGTTGGCGGGACGCCGTTGATGACGATTACGTTTAAGGTCATATCCTCGTCCGGCGCGTCAACGCTCAATATTACGAGTATGCCAACTCCGATCTTTTCCAACGCATCTTCTTTTTCTGAGGTTCCGGTCAAGGTATCTAACTTGGCGGTTAATTTCGCGCCAGGGCCGTTGGCAGTTTCAATTGCGCCAACCCATGTCACATGCAACGGTGGCAATAACGGCTCTGCTGTTGCTTCGGTATCGAATGGCAGCGGCTCGTACACGTACCTTTGGAACGATCCGGCGCCGGCGCAAACTACGGCTACCGCAACCGGACTCACAGCAGGTACTTACACGGTCACGGTTACAGATACTAATGGCGGCTGTACGACGACCGCCAGCGTTACTATTCAACAACCGACACTTCTCATTGCAGATATAGTCAGTGTCCAAAACGTAGGCTGTAACGGCGCCACAAGTGGATCCATTACAGTGAATGCAACGGGCGGCACGACACCTTATAGTTATCTTTGGAATGATCCGTTGGCTCAGACCACGGCCACGGCTACTAACCTGGTAGATGACACCTACATCGTAACTGTTACGGATGGTAACGGCTGCACCGCTACCGCTACGGCTGCTATCACGGAGCCGGTTAGTGTTACGGTGATGGCAACGACTACCGCCAACGCATCTTGCTTTGGCGCTGCGGATGGGATCGTCAATGCTGCGCCCGCTGGCGGACAAGCACCCTACACCTATATATGGAGTAACGGCTCCACCGACCAGTCCCCTAACGGTTTGGCTGGCTCGGCTGCAGGTATTACCTACGGTGTGACGGTGTACGATGCAAACGGCTGTTCCGCTACCGGGTCGGCAACGGTTACTCAACCTGCAAGTCAAGTCATCGCCTACAATGCGTTCCTCGAAGAGAACCTTATTACTACTGGTCCGAACCAGGCCATCTTTGACCTGACGGAGGCCGATGACGCCGTGTATGGCGGTCCGCTTCCCGGTGGCTTTACGGTGACGTATCATGCATCGCAGCAAGATGCGCAAAATGGTGCGAATGCCCTGGCAAGTCCCCACACTTCGGCAACCATGACCTTGTGGGCTCGCCTCGAAGATAATACCTCCGGCTGCTATGCACTTTCGCTGCTGCACCTGACGGTCGTGGATCCAAATCAACCACCGGTACAACTTAAGTTAGAAGACCCGGTAACCGGACTCGGATTCCCCATATCGCAGTGTGGTGATGTGGTTCAAATTGGTGTTTATGTAAACGATCATTTTGATAACCTGTACTCTCTGCAGTTTAGCCTCAACTGGGATCCCACGGAGTTGGATTACCTTAGCACAATCAGTGCACCGGCTATCAACGGCGATGCGCCAAGCATCGGTAGTGGACCTGCGCTGGTGGACAATGGCCAGTTGACTTATTCTTATGTTAATTTCCTGACACCTTCCTCTCTTTCTGATGGAGCAGAACTCCTCGTACTCGAGTTCCGCGTGTTGGAAAGTAATGGGAATGTGGATCTTACAATAGCTGGCGCTCCTGCTTCTTTGGAAGCTATTAGCGATCCGCTGCTCGAAAATATCGGCGTGTTGCCAGTTAACAATTGGAGCATCCCGCCGGTATCCGGTCCGGAGGCAGAAATCGTGACGTACTCCAACCTGGATTGCAACAACGATGCAAGTGGCTCGGCAACGGTAACAGTCACAGGCGGTAACGCTCCTTACACTTATTTGTGGAATGATCCCGTAGGCCAAATCACACCGACTGCAACCGGACTCCAAGCTGGTACGTATGTAGTGACGGTCACTGCCACCGGCGGCTGTTCCACGACGGCCAGTGTCACGCTGACGGAGCCAACTGCCATGGTTAATGTAATTAATACAACCGCAACCACCTGTAGCGGTTCCTCCACGGGCGCCCTGACATTCAACGCCACGGGCGGTACCACGCCGTATGATTACGCTTGGGACGGCCCTACCACGAATGACGGCACAGCCGCAAATCAAGGCTCCCCGTATGTGGTGAATAACCTCCCGGCTGG
>JBEIDF010000286.1:0-3830 GCA_040383605.1 Lewinellaceae bacterium | reverse complement strand
GCCGATTTGGCGGGCGATTGTGCTGATTTCCTGGAAGCGCTGCGGAAAATCCGTAGAGATTGCGACCAGATTAAACTTGGCCTGTTTTTTCCAGTCCTCATACACCTTCGTGTAGGCTTTTAGTTCCGAGTGACAGGGCATGCAGGTGGTCAGCCAGAAAGCGATAACGGTAGGCCCCTCTCCTTTTTTCAGTACGTCGGCAGATTGGAGCTGCGTGCTGTCCGTCGGGCGGAAGAGTTTGACATCGAACGGGTAGCCGACGTCGGCCGGCAGCGAGATTCCCAGCGTATTGTCTTGGGCGGTAAGCAGGAACGCGCTCAGGGAAAACAGACAGACTAAAAGACGGTGTGCCATAGCGTTTGGTAAAATTTTGGGTAAAAGTAGCGAATGCGGAGGATTTTTGGGCGGGAGGGGCGGCGGTTTAACTTTGTGTTAAGTAATGGACGGGCTGCGGAATGCGTGTGGGGGTTCCCGCGGAATGCGCGGAATGCGGGGAATGCGCGTGGGGGTTCCCGCGGAATGCGGGGGAAACCATGGGTGTAATTTTTGTAAAGTTGGGTAGCCTGTTTGATGAGCGCCTTATTTTTCGCCGTCTATAGAAAATTCCGAAAACGCCCTAAAACAAACTCACATACCCAATATGAAACTTTGCAGCCCGCCAGTCAAACGGCTGGTCGCTGTCGTAGCGCCCGGTGGCCAGGCTGATGCCGAAAACGCCGGCCCGGGTCTCGAAATTCATACCGGCGCCGAGGCCCCAGGGGCGCTGAAAAAGCCGGACGCGGTTGGTGATGTTTTCCAGATAACCATAATCGGTGAACAGGGAAAAAAAGGAGTTGTCGCCCACCAGCAGGCGGTATTCGAGGGCGCCGACGACGAACCGGGTGGCAAAAAGGCTCTCTTCGTTGAACCCGCGCAAGAGCCGGTTTCCGCCAAGCCGAAACTGTTCGTTGTTGAAAACGGGTTTTTCAGAAAAAATGACGTGGCTGCGCGCAGCGAATTTCAGGGTGCTGCGCGCAAAAATCGGCAGGTAGGCCTCCGCGCGCAGCTCGCCGCGCCAGCGAATCTGCCGTTGCCCGAGGGTATCGTACAGGGCGGAGAAGGAATAGTTGGGATCGGCGGGATCGCGCAGGCGCTCGATCTGGGGATTGCGCAGGACGTTGGTGAAGCCGGCCACACCTTTAAATTGTACAGACCAGCCGCGCCGCGGATTGAAGCGATAGTCCAGGCGGGTAAAGGCTGTTTCCACGCCGAATCCCCGCTGTCGAAGGTCGAGTACGGCCGGCAGCCGCCGATTTGCCAGGATGCCTGGGGTGTCAATTGTAAGCAGGCTGGAACTGCGGGTTTCCCACAGGAGTTTCAGGTAGGCGCCGCCCTCGAATTGGTACTGCACGCCCAGTTCCGTGTTGGCATCCACCCAGCTGCTGTCGCGCCGGAAAACATGCACGCGCGACTCCAGTCCGACCGGTAGTCCAAACAGATAGGGGACGCCGCCGGCGGCTTCGAGTTCCTGGGTTTCGGGGCGGAGCCGCTCCAGGTCTATCGAAAAATGCTCGCCGAGGTTCAAGGCGTTTTGGAAGGCCGCGTTCAGGGAGCCGGTAAGCAGCAGGCGGCCGTCGTTGAGGTTAGTTTGGGGCAGGATGCCGACCACAAAGTCGAAGCGACCGGCTTTTTTCTTTTGTAAAAAAAGATTCAGGGTCGCTTCGTTGCCGGAAAACGTCAGGGCGGGCGCGCCCTGCAGCTCGGCGAAAGGTAATTCCCGGATGCGATCCCGCACGCGCTGCACTTTGGAACCGTTGTAGGGCATGCCCGGACGAATGCCGAGATACGCCGGCAAATACGCTGCCGGCAGGCGAAGGTCGCCGGTCGTCCGGATGCCTTTGAAAGTGACAAACCGGCCGCGATCCAGGACGAGCCGGGCCGTCACGCCGCCGTTCGGCTCGATTTCCACGCTGTCGAGGGCGACGATTGCGAAGGGATAGCCGGCGTTTTCTGCCTGCGCCAGCAGGGCTTTTTGTTTGCGCAGCAAGAGTTCGTAGCGCAGGGGCTTGCCGTTGAATAATTGTTCGCGAAAACCGTACTGGGCCGACCACTCCGCCGCCGCACTGTCGGGCCGCAGGCGCAGCCAGTACATAGCCGGGCCGAGGTGCAAGCGGCCGGTTCGGTCTGCACCGACTGCGCCGACGGAGTCTATCGAAACGCTTAGGTAACTGCCGGCGCGCAGGGATTGCAATAGCAACGGTGCGACGGAATCGGGCAATACGAGGGTGTCGGGCGCCGGCCAGGCGGCCTTCCATTTGCCTGCGCGCACGGCGGCATCGGCCACGGGCGCCGCCGCCGAATCCACCGCCAGCCGCCACTGCTGGGCGCGTAAGGAATAGCCTCCGAGCAGCAAGCCGAATAGCAGGCACAGCCGGCGCGCATCGGCGCTGCACGCGCGGGTCGCCGCGGCGCGGCGCAGAACAGCGCAGAGGTCGGATATCGGCATATTTGGAAAAAGGCGCTACGTGCTTGCCCAACAATAGGCATATATAACGATCAAAACAGGCAAACCGATGCCGAACAACCCGTAACAAATTGTCAGGTACCGGTATTTTCTTTTCAATACCACCCCCATCCAGTAAATATCGCCCGACATCATGGCGTGCAGGGCTTTTTTGTCGGCCGATAGTTCGTCGATGCTTTGTTGGAACCGCTCGACCGGCACGCCGGCGTAATGCCCGAAAAACAACCAGTTGAAACCCGGCTTGTCGGGGTCGGGAATGCCGGCGAGTTTCGGCCGGGTGGATAGAACAGCCAGCGTGATGCCGGCCACGCAAAAAACAGCCAGACAAATATTCGGAATCAGGAAGTGCCGGTCGGCCGCAAGCAACCCCAATTCCTTCCGCGAGGCGATCAGCGACAACAGCCCCAGGTTGAGCGCAATCAGAAAATGCGCCTTGCGGTCTGCGATTTGCAGCAGGCTCAGGTGCGTGTTGTACATCGCCCGGAAGGCTGCGTCGGGCGCGTACTTGTCGCTTTTGTCCTTTTTCTTTTCCTTTTTTGCCATAAGCGCTTGTTCAAACTTTGATTTCTGGGCTGCAAATGCCCAATTTTATTTTTAACTGCGTTAAATTTTTCGCCGAATCACCCGCATTTGCCTGCAAAATTTACCTTGTTAAAAATAAAATTTTTGCAGTTTCGCCTCAGAATCAAAATTTGAACAAGCGCTAATGCCTTCAAACAATCCGAAAGAAACAGCGTTTTTTGCGGTGTAACCCGATTGAAAGGAAAAATTATCGCAGCCAACTGGAATAATTGGCCAAAACGCTGCAAAAAGTCTTTTACAATACCATAATCACCGCAAGTTCCCTAATTTTGCGCCGAATTTTTAACTATTTTTCATCTCTTCATACCCAGTTTATGATATTTGACCTGAAAATGATCCGGGAGTTTTACAAAAACTATCCCGCGAAAGTAGATGCGGCAAAAGCCAAACTCAAGCGCCCGCTTACGCTCTCTGAAAAAATATTGTACGCGCACCTGCACCCGGACAGCCCGCTGAAGGAATACAAGCGCGGCGGCGACTATGTGTTCTTCCAGGTAGATCGCGTTGCGATGCAAGACGCGACCGCCCAGATGGCCCTCTTGCAGTTTATGACCTGCGGCCGCAAAAAGGTCGCCGTACCCTCAACGGTTCACTGCGACCACCTGATCACCGCCGATGTGGGCGCTGCGAAGGACATGACGGTCGCGCTCGATAAAAACAAAGAGGTGTTCGATTTCCTCTCTACGGTCAGCCAAAAATACGGCATCGGATTCTGGAAGCCAGGCGCCGGGATTATCCACCAGAT
>JBEIDF010000285.1:0-3837 GCA_040383605.1 Lewinellaceae bacterium | reverse complement strand
TGCAGGTGCAGGTGGACAGCGCTGAAACGGTGGACAGCGTGGACTTCGTAGGGGTGGCACGCTCTGAATGCCCGCTCCTGACCGTGGACGTCGCCATCCCGCGCCTGCGCCGTTGCTTCGACAACCCCGTGTATGTGCACTACTGCAACTCCGGCTCCGAAGCGGCCGACAGCGCCCGGGTGGAACTCGAACTCGATCCCTTTCTCTCTATTGTCAGCGCTGAATTACCGTTTACGGCCCTTGGCGGCAATTTTTTCCGTTTCCAACTTGGACAGGTCGCACCGGGCGACTGCGGGCAATTCGCGCTGACAGTGTCTGTGGACTGCGACTCCACAGTGCTGGGCCAAACGCATTGCATCACCGGCTATGCTTTTCCCGATACCCTGTGTAATCCCGTGCCCGGCTGGTCGGGCGCTACCATCGAAGCCACCGCCGAATGCCAGGATACCCTCGTGCGCCTGCGCCTGCGCAATACCGGCACGAATGTCTCCAACGCCCTCCATTACATCATCATCGAAGACGACGTGGTGCTGTTCCAGGGCAAAAATCAGTACGATGTGAACGAAGACCTGGTGATGGATTATGCTCCCAACGGCAGTACCTGGCGTGTCGAGTCGCAACAGGAACCCCAACACCCCTTTTCCAACCTGGCCCTCGCCTTTCTGGAAGGCTGTGGCGGATATCAGAGCCTGGGCTTTGTAAATCGCTTCAGCGTAAACGGCTGGTCGCCCAGTATCAACCGGACTTGCGTAGAAAACATCGGCGCTTACGATCCCAACGACAAGCAGGGCTTTCCGCTGGGCTACGGTGCGGAGGGGCGCATTCGACCCGGACAAGAACTGGAGTACCTGATCCGTTTCCAGAACACGGGTACGGACACGGCCTTTACGGTGGTAATTCGCGATACGCTCTCGGCCTGGCTTGATGCCGCCTCGGTGCGTCCCGGCGCTTCTTCGCACGCCTACACCTGGTCGCTGAGCGGCCTGGGTGTCCTGACGTTCCGATTTGACAATATCCTCCTGCCGGACAGCAACGTCAATTTGGCCGGCTCGCAGGGTTTTGTCTCCTTTACCGTGCAGCAGCAGGCCGATGTGCCGCTCGAAACGCAAATCTTCAACGCAGCGGCTATTTATTTCGATTTCAACCTGCCGATTATCACGAATACGACCCGACACACGGTGGGTATAGACTATATCACCGGCACGGAAAATCCGATCCAGTCCGGGGAAGCGACCCTGGTTTTTGTACAGCCCAATCCGGCGGAGCAGGAAACGCTGCTGAAGGTACCGGTCGGCACGGCGCGGGTGACTTTATTCGATTCCCGGGGCCGGGTTTTACGGTCGCAGGATGCGCGGGCGCAGACGCTGCGTATGCCGCGCGAGGGCCTGCCGGCAGGGCTGTATTTCCTGCGCGCGGAGGACAGGCAGGGCCGGGCGCTTGCCTGGGGGAAGGTGATATGGCGGTAGTGCCGCGTTCGGACGGGGGGGATTGACAAGCGCTTATTATTCCGCAATTTGCGCGTGCCGTTCCGCCACCCTTTTTGCCCTGCGAATCCGGACGGCGACGACCTTATACTCCGGGCAATTGGCCTCGCTGTCGTGCACGTCTGAGGTAATGACGTTCACCATGAGTTCCGGGAAGTGGAAGGTCGTGCTCAGTACCCCGGGTTTGACGTCCTCGGACAGTTGCGCCTTGATATCCACCTTTCCGCGGGCCGATTCGATGCACACCCAGTCGCCCTCTGCGATTTGGTGGCGGGCTGCATCATCCGGATGGATCATGAGCACATCTTCCCGGACGATCTGGACGTTGCGCGTTCGCCGCGTCATGGTGCCCGCGTTGTAGTGTTCGAGCACGCGGTTGGTAGTGAGGATATAGGGGAAATCCTTGCCGTTTTCGAGCAGTTCGCCGGTTTCGACAAAGTCCCGGAACATAAACCGGCCCTTTCCGCGTTTGAAAGTTTCGGTATGCAGGATTTTCGTATCTGTGCCATCGGGCGCTACCGGCCACTGTTTGCCTTGTTTGCCGAGGTTTTCCCAGGTGACGCCGGCGAAGAAGGGCACGATTTGGGAAATTTCTGCCAACATGGTTTTGGCGTTGTACGGCGCTTGCGGATAGCCCATGCGGTTCATGATTTCGACCATGATTTGGCCGTCAGGCCGGGCGTCGCCGACCGGTTCCACTACTTTATGAACAGCCTGGATGCGGCGCTCGCCGTTGGTGAAGGTGCCCTCTTTCTCCAGGAAAGAGGCGCCCGGCAGCACAACATGCGCCAGTTTGGCTGTTTCGGTCAGGAAGATTTCCTGTACGATCAGGAGATCGAGTGATTGCAGCGCGGACACGACCTTGTTGGTATTCGGATCCGACTGCACGAGGTCTTCGCCCATGATCCAAAGCGCTTTCAGTTTGCCGTCCAGCGCGGCCTCGTACATTTCCGGAATGGTATAGCCGATATGATGGGGTAGTTTAGCGCCGTAGAACGCTTCGTACTTTGATACGACCTCCGGATTGGTGACGTCGAGGTATCCAGCGCCTTGGTAGGGTTGTACACCCATGTCGGCCATACCCTGCACGTTGTTTTGTCCGCGCAGGGGATTCACGCCGCAGCCCGGCTTGCCTACATTGCCGGTGATCATCGCGAGATTGGCGATTTGCATGACCGTGTACGTGCCTTGGAAGTGTTCGGTGACGCCCAGGCCGTGGAACGACATGGCCAAGCCGGCCGTGGCATACGCGATAGCCGCCTGCCGCACTTGTTCGCGGGGTACGCCCGACACCGCTTCGAGTTCATCAATATTCAGGTTGAGGATATCCTGCCGGAAATTATCATAGCCTTCCGTGCGGGCGGCGATGAAATCCTGATTTTCCAGGCCCTCTTTAATGATATAATACAGCATCATATTCAGCACGGCGATATTCGTGCCGGGCCGGAGTTGCAGGTGGTGTTGCGCGTATTTGGCGATTTCGGTGCGGCGCGGATCAATCACGATCAGCGTTTTTCCTTTCATCGCCTGCTGTTTGAGTTTTGCGCCCGTCACCGGATGTCCTTCGGTGGGATTGGCGCCGATGACGAGCATGCAATTCGTCAGTTTCAGGTCGGCGATCGAATTCGTGGCGGCTCCGGTGCCGAACGTGCGTTGCATGCCGATGGCGGTGGGCGAGTGGCATACCCGCGCGCAGCCGTCTATATTATTGGTGCCGACAACGGCCCGGATGAACTTTTGCATGAGGTAATTTTCCTCATTGGTACACCGGGACGAGGAGATGCCGGCGATGGAATCCGGCCCATACTGTTCGCGGAAGTGCGTGAGTTTTTCGGCGATGTAATCATAGACTTCATTCCAGGAAACGGGTACTAATGCTCCATCGCGCCGGATCATGGGCGAACGAAGACGCTCCGGGTGGTCATAGAAAGAGAATGCGTACCGGCCTTTCAGGCAGGTATGGCCGAGATTGACCTCCGCTTCGTAAGGCGCCTGGATGCTGAGCACCTGGCCGTCTTTCACACTGACTTCCAGGTTGCAGCCCACGCCGCAATAGGTGCAGATGGTGCGCACTTTATCCTGGCCGACGACCGCTTTCGACTGGAATATATCGGAAATTGCCGAGGTCGGGCACGCTTGCGCGCAAGCGCCGCAGGACACGCAATCAGATTCGAGGAAACTTTGATCCATGCCCTTGATGATCCGGCTTTCAAAGCCCCGGCCTTCCACGCTGAGCACAAATTGCCCCTGCACCTCATCGCAGGCGCGCACGCAGCGGTAGCAGTTGATGCACTTGGAGAGGTCGGAGGTCATGTACGGATGGCTCAGATCCTTTTCCCGGTCGAGGTGATTC
>JBEIDF010000284.1:0-3838 GCA_040383605.1 Lewinellaceae bacterium | reverse complement strand
CGGCGTTACCTCCAGTCCGGCGCCGACCCAGCTTACCGGCAGATTGGCCGCTATGCGCAGGGTGTCCGGATTGACGCACACCGCAAAACGCGAAGTATCCGGCGACAGGATGACGAGCTCCTGCGCTGTTTGCACGAGAAACGTATCCTTGAACAGCTGGTAGGTACAGGCATGGATCAGTTCGGCCTCTACATAATAGGGGGTCGGACTCACCGGAAGAAGAACCGGAAACGAGTCCGTTGGTATGCCATTGATCCGGTAAATGGCTTCCGGCAGAAAGGGCGATGGGGTGTAGGCAAGATCCACGCAGGTATCCCGTTGTGGAGAAAGAGACAGCACGGGCGGTTCCACCACCTCGATCGTCAGGGTGACGGTATCCGGTTGTCGGCACAAATTATCTGCTTTGAGTTGGATTTGATAAGTTCCGGGTTCAAAAAACAGGATGCGCGCCACACTGGTATCTGCGGGCAGCGGGGTTGGATACCAGAACCAGTTTTGCTGTCCATCGCCCAGCCAGGTGTAAAACTGCTCATACAACGAGACACTGCCGTCCAGCCGGATGAGCGACCACGGCTCTTCAAAGCAAACACGATAGTGCAGGTCTCCGATCTGCGTGGCGCCGGAATCAACTACCGCATCCGCTTCCGTGGCATTTAACGCAGCGATCAGGGTGGTACGACACACGGTGTCACATACATTGCCGGCGCAATATCGCAGTGTCTGCACGCCGGCCGAGTCCCAGTAATAGGTCGCCTGGTTTCCCAGCAAAAACGTGCTGTCCTGCACCAGCCACGACTGGTAGTTCAGGTTTTTATCCGAACAAGGCACCTCATCACCGGATGCGATAAATGTGACCGGCTCCCCGATACAGGCTACATAAGGATCCACATGAAAATTCGCCTTCGGCAAATTGCGCAGCGTCAGCACGAATGCGCTGTTCGTAGGCTCAATAGATGGTAAAATATGGTAGGTGCGCAGGATGATGATGTAAAAACCCTGGTAGATACAAGAGTCCGCAAACTCGGTAAGATCGTAAAAATGGGTTTGTGGCGGCGGATTGATACTGCCGGGTATGATCGTCGGCGCGGAATTATCGCCCCAGTCAATTTCGAAATAATCAATAAAAGCCAGATTGCTGTAGGCGGGATTCACCACGATTTTCACGCAGGCCTCCATGGTATCCGCCGTAACACAGAGATATTGTTTGCCATCACAGGCAGCAATCGTCGGATTGTTATTTTGCGCCTGCAACGATCCCCAATCTGCAAGCATCAGGAAAGACCATGCGAACACGGCGGGAATAACTTTTAGAATGGTCAATGCGTGCGACAACCTTGTAATCGTTAAAAATTGCGTTTATACACAGAAGATATCTTTTAGTTTTTTGCCGGTTTATGATTACTGAAAGCAAAATTAGGCACATTTTTGTTAGTTTTTAGAGATTCCTCCCAATCGTTCGGGATGACAGACGCCGAGGCGCGCATCGGGGCGCTCCCGGCGCGCGCCATGCGTAAAATTCGATTTTCGACGAAAACGGGGCAAACACGAAATCCGGGTGGAAATTTCGGCAGCAATCGGATCGGTTTTGGCGCGACGGCGGGGATTAAAGACATCCCATTATTCCCAGGCATACAAAACCGCTTTTCTATTTTCCAATACAGAAAGTGATTTATATGTGATAATCAACCACTTATAACATTCGGGCAACAAAAAGGCAACAAAAAATCCATTATCAAAACGTAAAAAACGGAAAGTAACAGAAAGGTTTTTGGGGTGGTTATTCGGCGATGCAGCGGATGGACATCCCGGTGGTACGGAAGAAATCATTATACGCGCTGGCCTCGCTACTACTGAAGTTCAGGGACCAGGCATAACTGCCATCCTCCGTACCACTCCAGTAGTCGCCGTCACTATCTCGGCCGCCCAGTGTGCCAGCCCAGTAGGTCCGAGAGCCAGCCGCAGGCAGAAACAGGCCGCTGGATCCGGTTCCTATACGCAGGCCGGTAGTGTAATTCGTGCTGCTGGATGCCCAGTTGGTACCTACATTACTGCGGGTATTCAAGTTGTTATCGAGCACCGCATCCCATTGTGCCTTTGTCGGCACCCGGAATCCCGCGGGACAGGGATCGTTTGCGGTTTTTATGGCATCCAACCAAGCGTCGTTGGGGGCTGCGGTGGTATTCCAGCCAGCAATGTCCCCTTCATTTGCCTCCCCGCTAGAGGGCCCCGTCGGCCCGGCAGCCGCCACGGCAGCGCGGCCCCATTGGTAGTAGTCGCCGTTGAGTCGCCAGCTCGGTGTGAAGGGATCGGCACTTTGATCGGCGCCGAGGTTGTGGCACATAAATACTTTCCAAACGCCGGGAGCAATATAAGCCCCGCAGTTTGCACCAGATGCTGAGGTCACCGTAATTACACCTGTCGCACTTGTGTTTCCACAACCATCCTCGAGCGGAATATTGTAATTGAATGTCCCTCCTTCTGTTGGGGTCCCACTAATCGTAATGACATTATTTGCCCAAAGGGCAGTCACTCCAACCGGAAGTCCATTTGGTATACCGATGCCGGTTGCACCAGAGGTCACATGCGTAATTAAGGGCAGCGCCGTATTAATGCTCACCGTCGGCGCCGAAGAGGCCCCCGACGCCGTACAATTCACCACCCCTTCCGCACTACCTGCCGGCTGCGTCCCGATCGTCCAAGTAAACGTCCCTGGCGCCACCGGCGTGCCCACAGCCGTCAGCGTAATCGGCTGGCAGCCCGGACTCGTAAAGTTCCCGGCTCCGGAAAACGTCACCCCGTTCTGCGTAGCAGTCAGCGACCATATACCCGGCCAGGTCACATTGGCATACAATGTCATCGTCACGCCGTTCACCGGAAATCCCGCATTCATCGTTCCCTGAATACTCCCCAAGCCCGAACAGCCCGGCCCGCCATAGGCAGTCACCCCGGCTGCCGTACTTAGACAGACCCAAATCGGTTGCGCCGGCACGCCGACATTCATCTCGATGCAGTTTAGCGTGGTATTGAAAATAAGCAATCCCGTGGCAGGCTCCGCGATGGCGTTGCGCTCCGCGGTAGTCAGTCGGGGTGGCAGAAAACCCTTGTTCGTACTCTGTAAATCCAACAAAGCCGATGGCGTGGGCGTGGTACCGCCAATGACGGTTTGAGCAGATAGTCGCGTGGCGACAAGGAAGCCTAAGAGGCATAGGGCGATGAAGTGGCGTAGGATGTTTTTCATTGGAGAAGTGAATTTATGGATTTGATTGTTAAGGAATTGAAGTATTCAATGTTAAGATTTTGGGGGCGCTACGTTCTATCTTCTGATTGCCGGCACCAAATTACAGCAGCTTTGATTTTCCGAATGTTGCCGAGGTTTTTGCTTATGGTGGGAGTATAAAGGTGATATGTAGGGTACCGGTTTGAGGTGACAACTTAGGTTTTTCTAACTTTCTCTACTTATTTTGGTATCGGCTTTTGGGGGGCAGGACACCGGAATAAACAGCAATCTCCTTGACAAAGCTTCGGTCTGTGCTTGGGCTTTTGCGGCTTTGGCAATGTGCTTGAAAAATGAGTGGGCTAAATGTCTTTAATGATGTTTAAAAAGTCTTCCAATTTATAAGCTCCGTCAACTGTCCTTCTTTCGTAAACCATGAAGTAACGATAATTATTTGCTGCTTTACTTGCCCAAAGTCTGCCGAGTCTTATTTTTTGTTCTGCGTCTAAATGGTCGCCTTTGGTTTCCAATAAAATTGTCTTTCCGCTTTTTGTCTGAATGATGAAGTCGGGATAATGATTTACAAAACCGTTAATTCTAAAACCTTTGCGTTCTATGTTCCTT
>JBEIDF010000283.1:0-3858 GCA_040383605.1 Lewinellaceae bacterium | reverse complement strand
TTTTGCAATCCGCGTGCCCACCCCCGGTAGTCGTCCGGGCCCAGATGGAAAAGTTTGGCATACCGACTTGAGTTTTTGAGAAATTTGCTGTGCGCCCGGTAGCTGCTCCAGACATTTTGGTACTGGACGAAAAAGTCTTTGTGCGAGTCGTCGGTAAAATTTTTGCAATGGCCGCGTTTACATTTTCTGGAGAAGCATTTGATCCCAAAGTGGTTATTGGTATTCCGGGCTAGCTTACTTTCGCCCGCGTTGCTTTCGAGCAGGCCCTGCGCCAGGGTGATACTGGCGGGGATTCCGAACTTTTGTTGTTCGGCGATGGCCAGTTGCGCATAACGCTCGATGTAGGCTGCGCATTTGTTTCGGCATCCGCGCACTTCTTCTGCCTCCAGCCGGTTTCGCGCTGCGAATTCCGGGTCCATGGCGAGTGTGACATTGTTGTGGGGCCCGTCCGGAAGTTGGATACTGAAGGCGCGTCGTGGCTGCTCTACGTGGGGTTTAGCGGCCGGCGGCGGCGCGGCTGCATTGAGCATGGATGCCTGGGCGTGTGATTGGTTTGCTACGGAGCGGCTGGACCAGCCCGACTCCGATGCCCCCCCGTTTGGATTAAAAACTATGGTCAGGCGGTCGCTCCAGACAAGGTAGGCCAGAGCCAGTACCAAAACCAGTTTCCATAAAGTGTTGTTTTCGGCATTTGCGTTCCGCTTAGGCTCGGATGCCATGGACATCCTGCTGTTAAGGTCGCTGTGGAAATAATTGGAATGTGCCATGTTGCATACGATTTGTTTTAGTGAACAATAATTCCGGCACAAAGTAAAACAATTTATTTCAATTAATAAAACAAAAAGTTTATAAAAAAATTTGGAAGAAAAATTTTGCCAGAAATCGGGTGTTTCAAGGTGGAAATAACGTGCTTTTCGGCGACTGGATCTTGCCAGGTCGGGCCGCAGCAGTTGTAGTGGCAGGTAGATTTGCAGTTTTGCTTGTCCATTTTCCGGAAACGCCTATTTTTGCAGCACGGAATCTTCGTGTATTTTTTACAATTATTATTTTTCCAGGGTTATGGTTATTATAGCAGATTGTGGGTCAACGAAATGCGACTGGTTGATCATCGAGGGCGGCAGAAATCAGCGATTGGAGCACACACAGGGGTTCAGCCCATTTTTCCATACGACCGAAGAGATCAAGGCCATTTTGGATGCGCAATTATTGCCCAAACTGGCGTCTTCGCAGGTACGGAAACTATGGTTTTACGGTACGGGTATTCATGATGCGTCCCGGGGGGAGATTGTGGCTGCGGCGCTGCGCGCCGGTTTTCCAAATGCGGTTGTCGAGGTGGAGCACGATTTGTTGGCCGCTGCCCGCGCGACTTGCGGCCGCAGCGCCGGGATCGCCTGCATATTGGGTACGGGCTCCAACAGTTGCTATTATGACGGCGGGCGGATTCTCGATAACGTGCCCTCCTTGGGTTGGCTTTTAGGCGACGAGGGCAGTGGTACGCACCTTGGCAAAGCGCTTTTGCGCGCCTGGTTTTACAGAGAACTGCCGGCCGACCTGCAGGAGGCTTTTGAAAAGGCGCATCCGGAAGGCCCCGGTGCGGTCAAAGACCGCGTTTATGAGAAAGGCGCCAACGCGTATCTCGCCAGCTTTACCCAGTTTTTGGGCGAAAACCAGCAGCATAGTTTCATTCGACGGATGGTAGCGGACTGCCTGGGCGAATTTTTGGATCGGCACGTCGCCAAATACAAGGGATACCAGTCGGTGCCGGTGCATTTTGTCGGCTCAATTGCGCACCATTTTCAGGACATCCTTAATGATTGCCTGGAGGCGCGGCGCATGCAGCAGGGCGCCGTTATTCGGAAGCCTATTTATCCGCTCGCGGATTTTCATATCAACCTGATTGATTAGCGAAACATGAAAAAAGATATCAAACGCATTGCCGTATTCACCTCGGGAGGTGATGCACCGGGCATGAATGCCGCTATCCGGGCCACTGTTCGAAACGCGATCCATAATGACTTGCATATATATGGTATTGGGCGGGGTTATGAGGGGATGATCAACGGCGATATCCGGCGGCTGGAAACGACCGACGTCAGCAATATTATTCATCGCGGCGGAACGGTGCTGAAAACGGCCAGAAGCCAGCGTTTCATGACGCCCGAGGGCCGAAAGCAGGCTTATGAAAACCTGCTTTTCCACGATATTGACGCCCTGGTGGCCATCGGTGGAAATGGCACCTTCACGGGGGCGACTAAATTTATGGAAGAATTTCCCGATATCCCGATTATCGGGATTCCAGGCACTATTGACAACGATCTGTACGGCACGGATTTTTCCATCGGCTTCGATACGGCGGTCAACACCGCAGTCCAGGCTGTGGACAAGATCCGGGATACCGCCGACTCGCACAATCGGTTGTTTTTTGTGGAGGTCATGGGGCGGCATTCCGGTTACCTCGCGCTGCATACGGCCATCGCGGGCGGCGCTGGCGGCGTATTGCTGCCGGAAGAGGACGCCACCCTGGATGATTTGGTCAAACTGCTGAAGCGCAGCGCCAAACGCGCCAAACTTTTCAGTATCGTGATCGTAGCGGAGGGTAACCACATGGGCACGGTGTATGATATCGCCCGGCAGGTGGAGCAGCAAATTGATATTTACGACGATATCAAAGTCACCGTCATCGGCCACCTGCAACGCGGCGGCTCGCCGTCATCTTTCGATCGCGTGCTCTCCAGCGTGCTCGGCTTCACGGCGGTGGAGGCGCTGCTCGAGGGCAAGTCCGGCGTGATGATCGGCATTCGAAACAACGATGTGAACTATACACCGTTTAAAGACGCTATTGCGAAAACCAAGACGTTCAATAAAAATTTGCTTCGCATGGCGCACCTGTTGGCGCAGTAGAGAACGCTTTCGGGCTCTCGGCTTTTGTTGACCGCAGGGTTATTTAACAAAAGTTGGGCATCTGGAGACGATGTTTAAAAAAAGCGTACATTTAGGGCGAAATACACTTTTTACCCGCCTTTTTTGACGCTCATGCAAATTTTTATTCGCAGATCGCGCCTTTTTAACCGAATAGGATTTTTCTGGTATTTTTATTTTGCGCTTCACTGCGGTTTATTGGCGCAGCAGCTCCCGCTTTGCCAGGGAAATCCGCCGCTTGCCAGTTCCTGCAGTAGCTCGTGTATTCGTTGCGATCTGAACGGATTCACCAACACCACGGTCATGGGGCAGCCGGGCATCGCGCCGCCGGATTTCTGCACGTTCGTCGTTCATACGATCGGTTGGGTTGGGTTTGTCGCCGGGTCGGAGGACTTGGGTATTTCTGTGGAAGTTTTTCCGTGCGTCTCCGGGAATAGCATCGAAATGGGCATCTATTCGGCGCCCAACTGCGCTGCTACCGAATTGGTGTCGAATTGCAACACCGCGATGTTTCAAAATACGACGTATTTTTTCAACAATACCGTTCCGTTATCCCCCGGTTGTGTGTATTTCTTGGTATTCGACAACAACGGGCCGGCATCTTGTCCCTTTGAGGTAAATGTCGTAAGCGGCTCGGCAACGGCCCCGGCACTCCAACCGCCGCCGGCGCCGGTTGGCCCCACCGTTGTCTGTCCGGGCGCCACAGTCACTTACACTATCCCGGAGCAGTTCGGCGCCTGCGAATATATATGGAATGCCCCGGCAGGCAGCCTGATCAACGGCGCTTCGCCTCCCGTGCGCATTCAAGGGGAAGCCGGCGCATCCGTGGATATCACTTTTGGCGCCTCGGGCGGGAATGTATGCGTTC
This sequence comes from Lewinellaceae bacterium, assembly GCA_040383605.1. Lineage (GTDB taxonomy): Bacteria > Bacteroidota > Bacteroidia > Chitinophagales > Saprospiraceae > M3007. The sequence goes on along the minus strand of JBEIDF010000283.1, from coordinate 71 downwards.
AAACCGTCAATCCCTGTTTTCAGCCCGCTGCCTCCTGCCTGCCAGTTACTGTTGCGCCGATACCGCCAACC
>JBEIDF010000282.1:0-3884 GCA_040383605.1 Lewinellaceae bacterium | reverse complement strand
TTGATTTTCGCAGCGGCCGGAATCGCTGTTTTCTCCTATGTGAGCTCCGATTTTCTGATCCCCATCGCAAACTTGAAGTTCCGCTCCCGTCTGTACGACATCCGAAAACAAAAACCGGCGCTCACAATCGAACCAGGGATTTTCAACGAAGACTTCCGGCAGTTCGTCATCCGGGTCGGCAATAAAGAAAAGGACGACGAAACGATCCAATCGGTGCTGATCGAAGACCATACCCGATCTGGTTCTATGCGATTCAATCAAATTCTGGCCGACAGCGGCCGGATGTTCACCACGGCGGATCGGCGTTTTTTTGTCATGCATCTCTTCCAGGGCGTTCAATACCAGGAACCGGCCGCCACCGGACCACAATCAAAACAAAAATATCCCTTTGTCCGCACAAAATTCGGTTCCTGGACGAAAGTATGGGACTTGAAAGAGTTTGAAATGGATCGGACAGACGAAGATCGCTTCCGAACGCAGCGCTCGATGATGAGTATGAACCAACTTCGGCAAAATATTGATTCACTGAACAATATGATGCGTGAAGGGCGTGGCCAAATTGCCGAAGACCAACTGCTACCCTTGCGGCGACAGCCGATCAAACCGCCTGCCCCGGCCGTTTCTGACAGCCTCCGGAAGCAGTCTCCGACACTTGGTCAGCCCCTTGTGCCCGCGACGACGAGTTTTGTGCCCGCGGTCGCCAAACAAAATATCACCCGCCCGCTTCGAGATTACGAGTGCTTGCTGGAAACGTTCTCCGAACCGGATCGCGCGAAAGTCATGCAGGAAGCAGAAATTCGGGCAAAAACTGCCCTTGCGGCGCTTGAAACCCGGAAGCTGCAGATCAGCAGCCGCTACAAAGAGGCCGTTAAAACGGGCTATGAATTGTACATTAAATACAGCTACGCCCTGGTTTGTTTTATCTTCCTTTTTATCGGCGCGCCGCTGGGGGCCATCATCCGCAAGGGCGGTTTCGGGTACCCTATATTAGTGTCTATTATTTTTTTCGTATTGTTCGTGATGCTCAGTATCATGTGCAAAAAACTGGCTGAACTCTTCATTTTATCACCCTTTCTCGCCGCTATGACGCCCTGCATCGTGCTTCTGCCGATCGGCGTTTTTCTTACCCGGCGCGCGATGAATGATGCGCAGATGTTCAATACCGACCGGTTGGATAAGTTTTTATTATGGATCAGGAGAATGTTGGAAAAACGGCGCGCGGCGGCTTGACGCCGGCGTCTTTGTGGGGCAGCCCGTGGTTTACTGTTCCTGTCTTGATTTTCTTCGCAGCCGGCCTGGTCGTGTCGCTTGGGTTGCCGTACGGAGCTGAAATCACCGGACTGAACGGTCTGCGATACGAGCCTTGGAACACATTATTCGCTTGGATTACCCGCCTGGGCGAAGCGCCGGCTTTCGTTCTGGCCGGAATTTGTGCGTTGTTTTTTCGCTATCGCCTGACCCTGTTGGTGGCCCTGGTTGGCTTTATTTCCATTCCGGTATCCTATTTTTTGAAGGATGGTTTTGGCGTGGATCGCCCGATTACCTATTTTGAAAAAAAAGGTTTGCGGGACGAGGTCGTGCTCGTGCCCGGCGTCCGGATAAATGGTGGACAAACGAGTTTCCCGTCGGGACACACGATGGCCGCTTTTGCTTTGTACGCCGTATTGGCGGCCGGCGCCGGTCGCCAAAGGCTATATGTGCACTTGATCCTGGCGTGTACAGCGATCCTTGTGGGCTTTTCCCGGATATTTCTCGCGCAGCATTTCATTTATGACGTCTTGGCCGGGGGGGGCGTTGGGCTGGCGCTGGCCGCGCTCGTGTTGGCGATCAACGGCCGGTTTTTGCCTTCCGCCGGTTCGGAACTGGATCAGGGCCTGCTATTCCGGAATAAATGAGGACATCTGCCGCCGCACATGCGCCAGCACGGCCGCGTGTGCATCAGGCGCGAAAGTGGCCCAACTGCCGTGCTTGCGGAACCAAGTCGCCTGCCGCTTTGCGTAATTTCTCGTGTGCTGCTTTATTTTTTCAACTGCGGTCTGCCGGTCTGTCCGACCGTCGAAATAATCAAACCATTCAGTGTATCCGACTGTTTGCAGGGCAGGCAGATGCCGGAAAGGCAGGAGCGCCCGCGCTTCTTCTTCCAGGCCTGCGCGGATCATCGCATCCACCCGCTCGTCAATCCGGCGGTAGAGCGCTTCCCGCGGCAGGTCGAGCAACACATAGATCGGCTGGAATGCGCGTTTCGGTTTTTCTTTTTTTAAAAAATCGGAATAAGGCGCGCCGGCCGACAGGCAGACCTCCAGGGCACGCCGAAGCCTGGCAGGATTATGCACATCCACTTGGCGGTAATACAGAGGATCCAGATCGCGCAGTGTATCCTGCAACCAGGCGATCCCGCCCTGATCAATGCCGTCCGCTACCTGCTTTTGCGCCGCTTCTGTGATTTCGGGAAAGATATCCAAGCCCTCGCACACGGCCTGGATAAACAGTCCGGAGCCGCCGGTCAGGATCACGGTGTCGCGCGTTCGGAAAAGGTCTTCCAAGACACGCAGGGCGTCGCGTTCAAAATCGCCGGCGCTGTACGGTACGCTGACGTCCAGTGAATCAATAAAATGATGCCGGATCGCTGCGCGTTCCGGCGCGCTTGGTTTGGCGGTTCCGATATCCATGCCCCGGTAAAACTGGCGGCTGTCGGCCGATAGAATCTCCGTGCCGAGTTGTTGCGCCAGCCAAACTGCCAGTGCTGTTTTGCCAGTCGCCGTGGCGCCTCCGATGACGATTAAGTACTGCACAGGTTAAGCGCGATCGCAGAGTAGGACAAGGCCGTTCTCCAGCGGGGTCAGATTTTTTTTCAGGGCGTCAAAAAAAGCGGCGCCATATCGGAGGTAATAAGGGATGAAATTGTCATGCCGTTCCTGCAGCCCGTTTCCCGGAAAATATTTTTCCCGCAGCGCCCGAATCTGCTGTAGGTGCACCTCGTGTCGTTGTTTTTCTACCCGTACCAGTCGCGCATGCCATTGCTCGAGTAGGGCAAGTTGCCTGGCTTCGTCTGCCCGGGCCGCCTTTTCGAGCGTTGGATCACTGGCCGCTGCTTTGGCAGCCAGCCGATCAAAAACGGCTTTCGTATCTGCGATCTCGGCATCCAGGTTCACCTCTGCGGCGGCATTTGTTTCCACAAAATGCCGGATTAGCGTATCGGTATCCTGAAAGAGATCAGTTGGCATAATCCCCAGGCGATCCAGTTTTTTTAGCGCGTCGGGCTCCAGCCAGAGCACAGAATTTCGGCGCACCAGCATCGGGAAATGTAGTTGAAAATACTCGAAAAGCGCTTTTCTTTCCAGCCAATAGGCAAGTTCGCCGCCGCCGCCAACGTATGCCAGGTTGGGCAATATCATTTCCTGGTATAGTGGACGCAGCACCACATTGGGACTGAAGCGCTCGGGATAGGCTTCCAATTCCCGTAAAATCGCCTCCCGGTCGAATTCAAGCGGCGTATTCAACACCTTGTACACGCCGTCTTCCAGCACGATTCGTTCCCGCGCGCCTTCCTGCAGGTAAAACAGGTTGATCTCCCGCGGCACAGCCTGCGTTTTAAATCCAAGTGCGTTCAGCGCTTCGGCCGTTTCCCGTACAATCCTGTGCGCCGGCTGGCGCAGCAATTCTTCCCGCATAACCGGGATGAAATGTCGTTTTAAGGCAGGCACATTCATATTCAGCGTCACCAGGCCATACTTGCCCAACAAATCGTGCAACAGGGCCTGGGTCGCCGCGCCAAAATCAGCCTGCTGCGTGTACGATTTTTCGATCCGGTCGAACAGGTCTCGTGCCTGCTCGCTGTCGCCAAGCAAGGCCCGTAATTCCTCCAATACCGGCAGGAGCGTCGG
>JBEIDF010000281.1:0-3898 GCA_040383605.1 Lewinellaceae bacterium | reverse complement strand
TGTCTGGCCCAAAAAGTCCCATTTTCCGCCATACTTCGCAATTTTTTTTGACCGTAGCGCTGCTATGGCCTGCAAAAAATCGCTTCGTCTGGCGAAAAATGGGTCCTTTTTTGGCTCAGACGCGACCTGCTAACCAGTTACTTTTTATTTTATGGTGACTGTTAGCGCATGTCTAAAATTATATTTCTCGCTAATATGAAAGTCTTTTTCAGCCAACCTTCGTTCCTTTTTTTCGCCGTAATTAGTCCCATTACGCCTGCAAAAAGCGCCTTGCCTGGCTAAAAAATCCTCTTCATATTAGCAGAGAATATAAATTTAGACATGCTCTTAGCGCTTCTTACCGTATTTTTGCCGTTTCCCTGCCGGTATCCCCCGGATTCGGGATGCGCATTCTAAACCCTCGTACGTGGAATCTATACCAGACGCATCGCACCGAAGCGCGTATTTCACCGGGCTTCAATCCGCCGATCCGGCCGTGTTGTCGGAGATCAAGGCGACTTTTCACCGCGGCGTGGTTCAGGCCGTTGAACGCGCAGGCGGCAGCTTTGCCGACGGCGAGGTGTTTTACAAAACCGCGCTAGCAACGCTGCTGAATCTGGCAGAACCGCCGGCGCAGGACGCCTGGCGCCTGACGCTGGAGGCGCTGGCCGTGGCCCAATTTCAAAGCTGGCTGCTGGAGCGCGGCCAAACGCCGATGGTGGAAGCGCCGGCGCAGGATGTCCCCGTCCCGGACGACGCAGCGCTTCGGCAAGCCCGACAGCGCATCGCCGTCTGGAATCAATTGCTCAAAATGTCGCACGAGGCGCGCCTGACCGCCATCGCCGTCCTGGGCGAATCCTGGGACGACGCGTCGGTCGCCGCCGCACTCGGACAACGCCCGGCGCAGTTTGCCGCCCGAAAACCGCAGTATCTGGCGGAATTGCGCGACGGCCTCCGACTGCCCGAGGGCGAATGGCCCGACTGGGTGTCGGCCGCCCTGGGCGACGCGCAGGGCTGGGCACTCTGGCAGGCGCTGCACACGCCGGAGCAGGAAGACGCGCCGGCCTCGGGCACGAAAAAAAACGCGGCCCGCATCCTGTTTTTCCTGCTCCTGGCCGCCACGCTGGGCTATATGGCGTACGTGTACTGGTGGGGGCCTAAATCGGCCGGACAAGTCTTCCAAGAGCAGTTTGCCCCGCCGGAAAGCCTTGTGGCCGACCAGCGCGCCCGCTACGGCGGCGCCCTCGGCAACGATTCCGTGTCGGCACGCCCCAATCAATGCACCCGCATGATCCGGGAGGCCGATGGGTTTTACAAAAAGAAACGCTGGGAGGAAGCCCAGGACGCCCTGCTGCTGATCGCCCTCGATCCGTCGGAAAATAGCTGCCGGAACGACGCTTGGTTTTACCTGGGCCTGATCCGCCTGAAACTGGACGACCCGCAAACCGCCCTGGAGTGCTTTGTAAAAATTGACAACCTGGAGCAGTTCGGCGAAGAGGTGTACTGGTATCAGGCGCTTTGCTTCGTCAAATTATCCGCACAAGACAGCGACCTGCGCCCCACGGCGGTTCGGGCAATCCAACGCCTCCTGGAGCAAACCCAGGATCCGAAGCGACGGGCGGAGGCGGAAAAAATGCTGGAAGAATTGTCGGAATAACCCAACTGTATGCTATCTATACTACAACCGTATTTTCCCGGATTATCCGAGCGCCAGCAGGCGCAATTCGACCAGTTGGCGCCGCTGTACAGCGAGTGGAACGCCCGGATCAATGTAATCTCGCGGCAGGACATCGAGCACCTGACCGTGCACCACGTTTTACACTCCCTGGCGATTGCCAAGGCGTTTACTTTTCAGGCGGGCGCGCAACTGCTCGATTTGGGCACCGGCGGCGGCTTTCCCGGTATTCCGCTTGCGATTTTATTTCCGGAAGTGCAATTTATCCTGATTGACGGGACGGGCAAAAAAATCCGGGTGGTGCAGGAAATCAGCGCGGCGCTGGAACTAACCAACGTGCAGGCGGCACACCGGCGCGCGGAGGAGATCAAAATGCCGGGCCGTTTCGACTTCGTGCTGTCGCGCGGGGTAGCGCCCCTCGATCGCCTGCTGCTCTGGAGCCAGCCGCTGCTGCGGAAACAGCACCGACACGCGTATCCGAACGGACTAATCGCCCTCAAAGGCGGCAACCTGCAGCCGGAGATCGCCGCGCTGCCCGGGAACGGAGCAGCCTACTCGGAGGTATTTCCGATCAGCCAGTGGTTTTCGGAGCCTTTTTTTGAGGAAAAATACGTGGTGTACGTGCAGGGATAGGTTTATTTCTTGTTCAAATTTTGATTTCTGGGTTGCCACTGCCCAATTTTATTTTTAATTGTGCGAAATTATTCGCCGAATTGCCCGCATTCGACTGCAAAATTCACCTTGTTAAAAATAAAATTTTTGCAGATTCGCCTCAGAATCAAAATCTGAACAAATTTTAGGAAAAATTCCGGATCGCCTGCCCCAGTTCGTACACGTCTTCAAACGAATTATACATCGGAACCGGCGCGAAGCGGATCACATTGGGTTCCCGCCAGTCGGCGATCACGCCATTTTCGGTTAGAAAATCAAAAAGCGCCTTGCCGCGGTGGTCGGTGAGCGCCGAAATTTGGCACCCGCGCGCCTGCGGGTCGCGGGGCGTGATGATTTCGAACAGTTGTTTTTCCTGGTTGATCTCGTCGAGGATAAATTCGAGGAAAGCCGTGAGCGCCAGGCTTTTGGCGCGCAGATTGTCCATGCCGGCCGCGTCGAACAGGTCGAGGCCGGCCTTGTGGGCGGCGAACGAAAAAATCTGCGCGTTGCTCAGTTGCCAGCCGGCCGCGCCCGCCATGGGGATGAATCCCTTGCGCATTTGGAAGCGCGACGCCTCGTCGTGTCCCCACCAGCCGGCGAAGCGCGGGAGCGCGGGATTATTGCCGTGGCGTTCGTGGACGAACACGCCGGAGGGGCCGCCCGGACCGGCATTGAGGTATTTGTAGCTGCACCAGACGGCAAAATCGGCGCCCCAGTCGTGCAGGCGCAGCGGCAGATTACCGGCGGCATGCGCGAGGTCGAATCCGGCGTACGCGCCGACGGCCTGCGCGGCCCGGGTGATGGCCTCCAGGTCGAAAAACTGCCCGGTGTAGTAATTCACGCCGCCGAGCATCACCAGCGCGAGCGTATCGCCCGCCTGCGCGATGGCGTCGAGGATATCGGCCGTCCGGAGGATGTGTTCGCCGGGGCGGGGCGCCAGTTCCACGATGGCTTCTTCCGGCGCAAAGCCGTGCCAGCGCGCCTGGGTCTCCATGGCGTACTGGTCGGAGGGGAATGCGCCGGCCTCCATGATGATTTTGAAGCGCTGGGCGGTGGGGCGGTAAAACGACACCATCAGGAGGTGCAGGTTCACCGTCAGGGTATTCATCACCACCACTTCCTGCGGCAGGGCGCCCACGAGGCGGGCCGACTGTTCGGTCAGGAATTTGTGGTAGTACATCCAGGGGAGATCGCCGCGGAAGTGGCCCTCCACGCCGTAGGTCGCCCACTGCGCCAGTTCGTGTTCCAGGGCGGGGCGCACCGTTTTCGGCTGCAATCCGAGCGAATTGCCGCAAAAATACAGCACCGGCCGGCCGGCGTGCTGCGGAAAGATGAATTGATCGCGGTAGGCGCGGAGGGGATCTGCTTGATCGCGTTCGCGGGCGAACGCAGGCGTATTGGCAAAAAGCATAGCGGTGGCGACGATTTTGGGCGCTAAGATAGCGCGGGGCGCTAAGAGCGTGTCTAAAATTATATTCTCTGCTAATATGAAAAGGATTTTTTAGCCAGACAAGGCGCTTTTTGCAGGCGTAATGGGACTAATTACGGCGAAAAAAAGGAACGAAGGTTGGCTGAAAAAGACTTTCATATTAG
>JBEIDF010000280.1:0-3900 GCA_040383605.1 Lewinellaceae bacterium | reverse complement strand
TAACAATGAAAATCACCTCAAACCGCCAAAAAAATGTTCAATTTTTTTAAAAAAATTTCTGGCGGGGAAAAAACACTTCTTAGAAAAGAAAAAGGGCGGCGCGTTTGCCGCCCCATTAAGCACATATTATCTCATGAATTCTACTTCGAATCGGTGTGTTTTCTTTTGTTTCTTGTTTCGTGTTGTTTGATGATACAAAGGTGCGGCGATATTTGGGGCTGCGCCAGGACAGTTGGGAGCGGGTTGTCCCCCGCAGATTTTTTTAAAAAAAAAGGAATTTTTGAGCATAAGTTTTTGATTATAAGGCACTTTTTAATTCCGTGAATTGCGAAAATCCGCAGCATGATCCCCTCAAACAGCCTAAAAACGGGCCTGATTTTCCTGCAATCGGCTTAAAAAAAGTTGTTTTTTTTCGTGCACATGAAATCCCCGACGAGGTCTTAGAATAAAATTTCACGAATCGCCGTAATTTTGCGGCTTCGCCAAACAAACATCGGCTGCAGAAAGTCAATTTAATATCATTACAGAGGCAACAACATTCATGGAGTACAATCCGAAGGACATCGAACCCAAGTGGCGCGCCTGGTGGCGGGAAAACGGCACGTATCAGGTAAAGCCGGACAACAGCCGGCCGAAGTTTTACATTCTCGATATGTTTCCCTACCCGTCCGGGGCAGGGCTGCACGTGGGGCACCCGCTGGGGTATATTGCCAGCGACATCCTGGCGCGCTACAAGCGCCTGCGCGGCTACAACGTGTTGCATCCGATGGGATACGATTCTTTTGGGCTGCCGGCGGAGCAATACGCTATCGAAACGGGCATCCACCCGGCGCAATCCACGGATCAGAATATCCGTCGCTACCGCGAGCAACTGGATAATATTGGATTTTCTTACGACTGGAGCCGGGAGCTGCGCACCAGCGATCCTGGTTTTTACAAGTGGACGCAGTGGATTTTCCAGCAGTTGTTCAACCACTATTTTGACAACGAGGCGGGGAAAGCCCTGCCGATTGCGCAACTGGAGGCGCGGTTCCGGGAGTCCGGCAATGCGGCGGTGCAGGCTGCCTGCGACGAGGATACGCCGGTTTTCTCCGCCGAAGCCTGGAATGCGATGTCGGAAAAAGCGCACCGGGAGCTGCTGCTGAAATACCGGCTCACCTTTCCGGAGGAGTCGTACGTGAACTGGTGTCCGGCCCTGGGCACCGTGTTGTCCAACGACGAGGTAAAAGACGGCGTGAGCGAACGCGGCGGCTACCCGGTGGAGCGTAAGCTCATGAAACAATGGAGCATGCGGATAACTGCTTATGCTGATCGGCTGTTGGCCGGGCTGGAGGAGATAGACTGGTCGGAGTCCATCAAAGAACAGCAGCGGTATTGGATCGGTCGCTCGCAGGGTGCGGCGGTAAAATTTGGCGTAGCCGGACGTCCGGACGCTCAAATTGAGGTGTTCACCACCCGGGTGGATACCATTTACGGCGCCACTTTTATGGTATTGGCGCCCGAGCACGAATTGGTATCAGAAATCACGACCGAGGCCCAGCGCCAGGAGGTGGAGAGTTACGTCCGCTGGGCGGCTACCCGGACAGAGATTGACCGGATGTCGGAGACCAAAAAAGTTACCGGCGCCTTTACCGGCGCTTATGCTCTACATCCCTTCACGGGAGATACGATCCCGGTGTACCTCGCCGATTACGTCCTGGCGGGCTACGGCACTGGCGCAGTGATGGCGGTGCCTTCCGGCGACCAGCGGGACTACCAATTTGCGCGGCATTACAACTTGCCGATCGTGCCGATTTCGGACGCCCAGACGGGGCTGGACGAGGCTGCCGATCCTACCAAAGAAGGACGATATATCAATTCCGGCATCATCAACGGCATGACGTACGCGGAGGCCGTGCCCACCCTGATCCGGTGGTTGGAGGCGCGCGGCTTGGGCAAAGGCAAGGTGCAGTACAAGCTTCGCAATGCGGTATTCAGCCGCCAGCGATACTGGGGCGAGCCCCTGCCGGTGTATTGGAAAGACGGAACGCCTTATTTAATAGATGCGAAAGACCTGCCGCTGCGGTTGCCGGCGGTGGATAAATACCTGCCTACCGAAACCGGCGAGCCGCCGCTGGGCCGCGCTGAAAATTGGCGCTACACACCGCCGGGCAGTACGGAGTCGTATGAATACGAACTGAGCACCATGCCTGGCTGGGCCGGTTCTTCCTGGTACTTTTACCGCTACATGGATCCGCACAACGAGCGGGAATTCTGCAGCAAAGAAGCCCTGGACTACTGGAAGGGCGTGGATGTATATTGCGGCGGCTCCGAGCACGCCGTGGGGCACCTGCTGTACAGCCGCTTCTGGAATCACTTTTTGTACGATCTGGGTTTGGCGCCCCAAAAGGAATACGCTAAGAAGCTGATTAATCAGGGGATGATTCAGGGGCGGTCTAATTTCGTGTTTCGCGCAAAAGAGCGCTTCTTCGAGCAGTATTTGTGGATTAAAATCCTGCAGCCGTTTTTCAGTGCGGAAAGCCCGATCCAACTGGCCAACACTGGCCACGAGGAGACCTTCACGTATGACTTTGCGTTTGAAACCCATGACCTGGCGATCGAGGTAACCTCCTACAAACAACTGGACAAAATCGAGCGCGTTCGCCAAACAACGGCAGCCGATGGCAAGCGCCTGCTGCTCCTGTTTAATGAAGAATTGGCCGACCATATCAACGACCACGCCTATACGGCGGTGAAAATTCGGAAAGCCCTCGACAGCCGGGAAGCGTTTATCATGACGCAGGAGGAGCCGGTAAGTGACATACTCTACGTATCCTATGAACTGACGCACAAATATGATCCCGAGTGTTTTTCCAAGCTCCATGTGGATGTAAACATCGTGGACGGCGATGTGCTCGACCTCGGGCGAGCTGCCGGAAAACCGATGTTCCACAATGCCGCCTTTAAAATGGATCCTGCGGAGAAAAAATTCTACTGTTCTTGGGAAGTCGAGAAAATGTCGAAGTCCAAATACAACGTTGTCAATCCGGACGATATGGTGGATAAATACGGCGCGGACTGCTTCCGGATGTACGAGATGTTCTTGGGGCCGATTGAAGTCGGCAAGCCTTGGGACACCAAGGGGATTACCGGGGTATACAACTTTTTGCGCAAATTTTGGGCGCAATTTTTTGACGAGCAGGGGCGTTTTATCGTCAGCGAGGAGCCGCCCGGGCCGGACGAATTGCGCATCCTGCACCAGACCATCAAAAAAGTGACCGACGATATTGAACGGTACTCGATGAATACCTGCGTGAGCCATTTCATGATTCTGAACAACGAGTTGCGCAGCCTGAAATGCAACAAGCGGGCCATTTTGGAACCCACCGTTATTTTGATGGCGCCGTTTGCGCCCCACCTTTCAGAGGAGCTTTGGCGCCTGCTCGGACACGATTCGACGGTGTGCAGCGCGCCATGGCCCGAGCTGAATCCTGAGTATCTAAAGTCGGACACCGTGACGCTGGCCGTGCAGATCAATGGCAAATTGCGGGGCACACTGGAAGCACCCCTTGATATGCCATACCCGGATATCGAGGAGATCGTGCTCCGACAGGAGTTTGTGCAGCGTAACATGCAAGACCTGACGATCCGGAAAATTGTGGTGGTGCCGAACAGGATTGTGAATATAGTCGCGAATTGAATGCGGATTTGGGATTTGGGATTGGCGGGTTGTGTTAACTATTTTGGGTTATTGGCATAAATAGTTAACTTTACCCGCTCAATCCTGGGGTTCCCGCAGAATCCGCAGTGGTGGGGTTCCCGCAGAATCCGCAGAATCCGCAGTGGTGGGGTTCCCGCAGAATTCGCAGAATCCGCAGTGGTGGGGTTCCCGCAGAATCCGCAGAATCCGCAGTAGTAGGG
>JBEIDF010000279.1:0-3905 GCA_040383605.1 Lewinellaceae bacterium | reverse complement strand
GAGCTGGCGGCCTTCGATGGGGAGTTCAGACACTTTTTTGCCAATCAGGGATTCGGGCACGTCAATTTCTGCGATTTCGTAGTTATCGTCGAGCGGATAGGCTTTCAGGCTGCCTTTCAGGGAGAATCGCTCGGCCATTTGGTTTGCGAATTCCGCTTCCGGGTTGATGATTTCGTGCACATTCATGGATTCCAGAATGGCCGTATGGATATAGGAGATCCCCCGGGCGATGATCTGGGTTTTGTAGTGGCGCTTGATCAGCGCGGTGGTGCTGAGCGAAGCGCCGACATCCTCGCCGATGCTGACGATAACGTAGTCGGCGTCTTCGATGGGCAATTTTTCGATATTGCGCTCCTCCGTGGTATCGGCGCATACGACAAAAGTCAGGGTGTCCTTTAATAAATCGGTATGCTCCTGGCTGCTATCCACGCCGATTACCTCATGGCCCTCCTCGATCAGCCGTTTGCCGAGGCTGGCGCCGAAATTGCCCAAACCGATGATGACGAATTTCATGGTGCGATGCGTTAAGCGCAATTATAGGATTTTTTGACTCGGCGAAAAAATCCTGGACGTGCACTAGTTAAGGAAAATATTTTTTTCTGGATAAACCAGGTCTGTATTGTCTTTTTTAGGCTTAAAAACTGCGAAAATTGCGATTAAAAAAGTCAGAAAACTTACCCTGCCCAAAAACATAAGCGTAATGATAATGAGCTTGTTCGCTGTACAAAGCAGGGGGGTGAGCGAAAGCGTGAGGCCCACCGTTCCGTACGCGGAGAAGCATTCGAACGCCACGCGGAGCACGTCGAGTTCTGGCTGGATGGAGATCATCAGCGCTACGGAAAGTCCGAGCGCAAACAGCGAGAGCGAAATGATGGTTGCCGTGCGCGCGATGATAGCCGGCGCAATGCTTTGCCAGCGAACGACCAGGCGGTCGCGATTGCGGATTTGATTGAACAGGTTGAGGGTGGCGATGGCAAATACGGTGGTCTTAATCCCTCCGGCGGTTGATCCCGGCGAACCGCCGATCCACATCAGCAGGAGGTACAGCATGATGGTCGGATTGGCCATCGTAGTGAGGTCTATCGTATTAAAGCCCGCCGTACGCGGCGTGACGGCGCCGAAAAAAGACTCCACGACCTTTCCAAATGCGCCGTGCCCTGCCAGCGAGTGCCGGTACTCGAAGGCAAAATAGCCCAGCCAGCCAACCAGCAACAGCAAAAAGGTGGTGCGCAATACAAGTGTCGTATTGATATCCCATTTTACCAGCGCTTTGGGGGGCTTCCCGAGCCAGTTGGTGTAGCGGTAAACGATGCGGTGTGCCCGGTACCGGTAAACAGAAAAGACGTTGAAAAATACGTTATACCCGATGCCGCCCAGGATGATCAACAGGGCTATCACCAAGTGAAACGCGTAGTCGTACCGGATTTCGGATTCATATAAATTATTCGACAGCGTAGAAAAACCGGCGTTGCAAAATGCCGAAACCGCATGAAAAAGGGCAAAATACCAGCCGCTTTCCGGCCGGCAGGCATACAATAGCACCATGCCGAGCAGCTCAATCGCAAAAACAAATCCGACGATCTTGGCCAAATGGCCAAATGTGCTCCGCAGATTATCCGCGCTCACCAGGTCGGTGAGAAAAACCAGATCGCGAAAAGATTTTTCACCCCGGAACAGGATTCCAAACAAATTGGTGAAAGTCAGGATACCCAACCCGCCCGCCTGAATGAGCATCAGGATGATCCACTGGCCGATCAGCGTGAAATCTTTGCTCGTGTCGAGCACGGTAAGCCCGGTTACGCATACGGCACTGGTGGCAGTGAACAGCGCGTCCACCGGCGAAATACCGTGGCGGGTCGCATCCGGCAGCATCAGGAGTGCCGCACCAAAGAATATAATTCCTGCAAAGGTGCTGACGAAGGTGAGCGCCGGATGCACATGGAGGTGAAAACGCAGGAAAGTCTGCTCGGATAAGTCTATCAACAGAACAAACGCCAGCAAAAAGTGCATAGCCGTGCGCGTCAGGACGGGCGTACCCGCCAGGGCGCTGATCACATACGCCAACAGAACGACCGCGCACAAAGTGAGCAGCACCGCCAAACCTTTCGTCATGGCCGGTCGCAACGTCCGCACCCGAAATACGCTCTTCCAGGCAAGTCCGATCGTGTAAAACAGCAGGGAAATGTTCAGCAGGGCGTCAGTCCAACCGTCCGTTTTTGCGATATGCAAGAGCAACAGCGCGGCAAGCAGCGCCGGCAGCGGCCAGGAGCGCGCAAATCCGTTCAGAAATTTGGATAGCATGGTTTGATCTAGAAGGCAAATAAACGGACATTTTCGAACTTCCGCGCCGCAATTCCTCACGCAACACCGCCCGTGCTAAAAAAAATGCCAATGCGCAAGAAGCACATTGGCATTTTTTAATTGTACCATCGAGGTAAAAATCAGGCGTTGACCATCTTTTTCTCTTTGATGCGGGCTTTTTTACCAACCAATCCGCGCAGATAGTACAGACGCGCGCGACGCACACGACCGCGCTTGATGATTGTAACTGCAGCGATATTCGGGTTCGAAACGGCAAAAATACGCTCTACGCCAACGCCGTGCGACATTTTGCGCACCGTGAAGGTACGCGTCAGGCCGTGACCTTTAATCTGCATGACGTCGCCGCGAAAATCCTGTTCGCGCGTTTTGTCGCCTTCGACAATACGGTATGTAACCACTACGGTGTCTCCAGGATTGAATTCCGGCAACTGCGGCTTCGTTAACAATTGCTCATGGACAAACTGGATTGCTTCCAACTCTTTCATTATCAAGTAATTTTTATATCTTTTTTCAAAGCGAGCGCAAAGATAAGGCCTGTTTTTGAAAAAATAAAATTTTGTTTTAAAAAAAGGCCGGACAAATCGGGGCGAAATTTTTTTTGAAATACGATGAACCATTTTTTAAAATAGTTGTCTATACAATTAATGCAATAGCGCTTACGTTTGCGCAGGGTAACGATTATTCACAATTCACTTTTTTAAACGAACAAACAACATGAAGAAAGTATTTTTCCTGCTCCCGCTGCTGGCCGTCCTGAGCATGGCCGCAAAAATGACCTACAACTACAATGTGGACGTAAAGTCCTCCAACATTGTATGGAAAGGGTACAAAGTAACCGGTGAGCACACCGGTAATGTCAAACTGAAGAACGGTTCACTGCAATTTGCCGACGGCAAGCTTTCCGGCGGTTCCTTTGAAGTGGATATGAACAGCATCACCTGCACCGATATGCAGGGTGAGTACGGCGACAAACTGATCGGTCACCTGAAGAGCGAAGATTTTTTTGGCGTGGACAAGTACCCGACGGCCAAATTTACGATCACGCGCACGA
The DNA here is from genome assembly GCA_040383605.1 of Lewinellaceae bacterium. Lineage (GTDB taxonomy): Bacteria > Bacteroidota > Bacteroidia > Chitinophagales > Saprospiraceae > M3007. Next base: position 532 of record JBEIDF010000279.1, on the reverse strand, counting down.
TTCCGCAGGACACCAAGGGTAACTACAAGATCATCGGCAACCTGAAAATTAAAGAATCTACGCAGGAAGTGAAGTTTTTCGCGAATGTCAGCGAGCAAGGCGGCATGGTGAAGGCTACCGGCACGCTGAAAGTAGATCGTTCGGAATACGACATCCGCTATGGTTCCGGTTCTTTCTTCGACAACCTGGGCGATAAAACGATTTACGACGAGTTCGACCTGCAGGTGGAACTGATGGCAAAAAAATAAGTTTGGATCGCGTTTTTAAAACGCAACAAACGGTCGGTCGCGTCCGGGATAAAAAGAAAACTTTTTATCCCGGACGCGTTTTTTTATATACCAAACAATGCCGTTTGGTCGTTATTTCGCAGTTCCTTTTAAAAAAGATGTAATTTTGCATGTTTTAAACCTACACCGCATGTTGCGCTTAGTCGTCATTGCCGCCATTGCAGTTGTTTTTGTCGGCGCCGAGGCGTTTTATCTGCCGGGGCCGCTGCACGATTATCATCCGATTCCCGTGAACCATGCACAGG
>JBEIDF010000278.1:0-3920 GCA_040383605.1 Lewinellaceae bacterium | reverse complement strand
TCCACCGCCTATTCCATCCAGGTTACGGCCAACAACGGCTGCCGGGATGAAGATCGCATCATCGTGTATGTTGATCGGCGTCGCTACGTTTATGTTCCCAACGTGTTTTCTCCGAATGAGGACGGTTTGAACGATAAATTCGGTGTATTCGCGAAGGAGGGTACGGTCAAAAATATCCTGTCGCTGCGCCTGTACGATCGCTGGGGAGAGGCTGTGTACGTACTTGAAAATTTTCAGCCAAACGATCCGACGCTGGGGTGGGATGGCCGATTTAGAGGACAGGCGTTGAATCCCGGGGTGCATGTCTGGGTACTCGAATTGGAATTTATTGACGGTGTGCGCGAAGTGTATTCCGGAGACGTCACCTTGCAGCGATAAGGTGGCATTGAGTGGGTTAGCGCCATGCCCTTTTCGGCGTCTAAACGACAGAAGTTAAATTTTTTTTAAAAAAAAACTGGGGTTGCAGCTAAAAATGTAGAATTGGCTCTAATTTTGCAGAATCTAATTTAATTCTTTTTTAATCCATTATCGCATTTTAGACTCATGAAAAGTTGTCCCTCAACGGCTCAACAGTACCGTTATTTTATTACATCTTCAGCCTTTAAAATATCTTAGGCATGGAGCCCTTGGGTTCCATGCCTTTCCTGTTTTAAAATTAACTTAATTTATTCATCAAACAAATTTTTTTACTCATGAAAAAAGCGATAGCAAAAAACGGGCTCCGGATGATGACCTTCGGATTACTCTTGCTTGGCGCTTTTCTGTTCTCCTCCAATCGCGCAGATGCTCAAACGCAGATCGGCGGTTACAATTGGAAACAGATTGACCAAGCAATCCCTGCGATTGTAGACGCGATGATCCCCGTGAAAGAGGCTGCTGCTACGCTGCCTGCCGGGCCTGCGCGCGACAATGCACAAGCGCATTTGCTGTATTACTCCACCATTCATCAGGCGTTGAGCAATGGGGTTTCTGTGGAAACTGCCGTGTTCACCAGCTTGAACATTTTTGGTGACGGCCAGGGCATGCCTGCTCAGGACGCGGATGATGTTTATCTTCCGCCCGCGAACAAACAGGTCTTGTTTCAGGACGCCGTGTCCATTCTGACGCAGTAGTTTTGTACTGCGTATTTAACTTACTGATTTATTAGGTATTGCCTTTATTTCTAATTACTTTTATCTCATGGAAAAAAGAATTACTACACTGTGGGCCCTGGCGCTGCTCGCATGCCTGTTTGGAGCGCAGGCGTTCGCGCAGGTTAATGTCAACATGGGCTTCAACACTGGGCAGCAGACGTTCACGGTGAACCCTGCAGGCTCGACGTTCAATTTTTACGACCCAGGTGGTCCTGCTGCAGCCTATCCTAATGGTTGCCAGTTTGCACTCTGTCAAACGACTTTTGCTCCGAGTTTCAATCCGAACAACAAGATTCGGGCAAACTTTGTATCGCACAACACGGAGGCCAGCTTCGATGCTGTTTATGTGTATGATGGTACGAATACTGGTGCTCCACAGTTCGCTTCTGCCAACGGCGCACCGCTGGGCGGCGGCCCTGCCGGCGGTTTCTGGGGCGGCCAGTTGGTTGGCCAGCAGTTCCAAGCCTCTGCGGTGAATACCACGGGGCGCCTGACCTTCGCTTTCGTTTCTGACGGTTCCGTAACAGGTACAGGCTGGCAGGCAACGATCTCTGAGGTGCTGGTACAGGCCTGCCAATTGACGGCTCCGGCAAACCAGACGGTTTCCGTAGGCGCCAGCTGCACGGCCAACGTCACGCTGCCGATCCCGGCCAGCAACCCGTCCGGTTGCGCAAATGCTGCCGGCAGCTTCCTGCGCTATAACATCAACGGCGGTGCGTTTACGGTTGTAAATCAACCATATGCCGCTCCGAACGTCAGCTTGGCAAAGGGCGTGTATGTCATTACTTGGCAACTCGTGGACGCAGGCGGTACGGTACTCTCCAGTGTATCGTTCACGGTAACCGCACAAGACGTGACGGCGCCGACGATCACCTGCCCGGCCAATGTCACGCTGAACCTCGGCCCTGGCGAGTGCTCTACATTCTACAGCTACAATGTTGGCCTGACGGATAACTGTCCGTTCATTGGCCCGCCGATCCAACTCAATACGATCAACAACGGCGGTAACTTCAACTCCGTAGGTGGCGCCGTGTTCTTCAATGTTGTCAATAACACGGGTGGCGATATCACAATCACCCAGCTGGGTATGCGTATCTCTGCTGCCACGCAGGTAAATATTTACCGCAAGGCGGGTACGCACGTAGGCTTTGAAACTAACCCGGGCGCTTGGACGCTGACGACCACGGCGAACGCCACGGTAGGTCCGTTCTCCGGCGCAGGCGCAGGTAACGGCACGCTCACGCCCGCCAACCTGGCTACGCCGCTGGTATTGCCTCCCGGTACTTGGGGTATCTGCCTGCACACGCCGACTGCTTCCCAGCAGTACACGAACGGCAATGGTGCTAACCAGTCCTTCACTAGCAATGGCGTAACGATCAACCTCGGTTCGGCGCAGAACGCACTGTTCGCAGGCTTCTTCTCACCGCGCGTATGGAACGGCTACTTGGTGTTCCAAACGGTTGTAGATGCGAAGGCGGTGCAAACGGCTGGTATCGCTTCCGGCGGCGAATTCCCGATCGGTACGACGACCAACTGCTTCATCGGTACGGACGCTGCCGGCAACACGGCTACCTGCTGCTTTACAGTAACGGTACGGGAGTTCCTGAATCCGATCACGTCGCTTGCTTGCAACGATCAAGTTCAGATTTCTTTGAACAACAACTGCACGCACACGGTAGGCGCTGACGAAGTCCTCGAAGGCGGCCCGTATCGCTGCTACAATAATTATACGGTACAAATCGACAAGACGTTGCCCCTGGGCAATGGCCCGTGGGTTCCTGCCGTACTTGGTCCTGCCGATATCGGAAAAACGTACGCGGTGCGCGTAATTGATCCGAGCACCGGTAACTCCTGCTGGGGTCTGCTGTCTATCGAAGACAAGCTGAAGCCGGTACTGAGCTGCCCTGAGGCGTTCATTCCCTGCAACTACCCGACAGCGCCCTGCGCTGTGAACGGTCTGGTACTGCCGGCTGAACCGATTCAGTTCCCGGCCAGCTTTGTGGCCCACGGTGGCGGTCAGGCCTTTACTCTGCAAGGCAATACGCTCTCCGGGGGATTGTTCTTCAACCTGACGAACAACTCCGGCCTGCCGACTTCTGTTACAGGCTTTGGTATTCGTTTTGGCGCTCCGCAATTCGGCGCTGTAAATCCGCCGCAGACAATGCAGTTGTTCACCACGCCGACGACCTATGCCGGTAAGGAAACCAACGCTGCTGCCTGGACGAACCTCGGCCCCGCTGTTATCACCAATATTCCGCCGCACGTGCCCACGGGCACGGGTCCGCTGGCGCAGGCAAACTTTAACCAAGATGTCGTGCTTCAACCGGGCGAAACCCGCGGTTTCTACATCTTCGGAGCCACGGCTTGCCCGGTATTCAACTACACGTTCGCTGTACAGCCTCCGATTACCAACGGTATCTTCACGCAAACGGCGGGATCGGTATCTTTCGGCCAGTTCGGCCCGATGTTCTCCACCGGCGCATTCGCGCACCCGAACATTCAGGTGAACTACAAGTCGGTTGTTCCGACGCCCTGCCTGCCGAACGGTCTGGTACTCGGCCAAAACGCATCTGCAAACGGCAACGGTTCTTACACCGTGAACCCGGGCGCCGGTACGCCGAAACTGGATAACTGCAGCGCAGTGACCTTGACCTACACGGACACGGAAGTAGATCTGGGCTGCAATGGCGGCGACTACAGCAAGCGCATCAGCCGCAAATGGACGGCAACGGACGCTAGCGGTAACTCGACGACCTGCATCCAAACGATCAACGTACTGCGTCCGAC
>JBEIDF010000277.1:0-3925 GCA_040383605.1 Lewinellaceae bacterium | reverse complement strand
CCGCGGTATTGTCCGGGCTTCCATCGTCCACAATCAAACACTCCCAATGGTCGTATGTTTGCGCCAGTACAGAATTCAAACATTCTGTCAGGTAGATTGCCTGATTGTAGCAGGGGACGATGATGGAGATTAGGGGGGGCACTCCTACTTGTTTTATATTACGCTAAAATAATTTTCAAAGGACATGGAATTTACGCTTGATCCTTATCATTAAATTGTATAAGTAAGCGGCTTTTATCCTGCGTTTTAATTTCCAGAACGATTCAACCGGTACGAAAAAGAAGTCATCTCGGTTCTTACAGTAGGATTCGATCACCTTCATCTCTGCCTGTTCAGGATGACCGTGCCACATATTGAACGTAAAACCGAAAATATACTTATCGAAATCCGCAAAGGCTGCCTGTTCCAGGATGTACCAAAATGCGAGAAATCCTGTGCTCGGATGTTGATCTTCCATTTTAGCATATTTACAGAGTTGATCATAGGCGCGCTTATTCATCTCATCTGAAAAATATCTATCGGATATATCAGATAAATCATTGGAGTCCAATATTTGCATGGCTAAGTCTATGCAGTCTTTGTAAGGCCTTACAAACCAGATTTCAGTTAATTCCGGAAATTTAGGATGCTTTCGGAGTGATTTTTGCGCAATAAAACGATATGCCGGGGCTCCTGAATTATTTACGCATAATATATCGGTTTTGGTTCCGGTATTTACGCCGAAAGTTTTGGCTTCATTGCACCGGATAACGAGGTCGCACGAATCTATCTGACTCGACAAATCGTATTGAGGCGGAGCATTTCCGACGAGCGCAAGCCTTGGGCGCTTCGCTGTCGCCTTAAGATTATTTCGATTAGCCGGTATCATGATATTTGTGCACAATGCATCATCCTGTCGCGCATCTCAAACCATTCCTGATGAAAATCTACATCCCGGCACTCGTTGAAATACGGCCCGCCAAGCGTCCAATGCACATTTGCCACATTGTCAGGGGGATTGATGTAGTCTCCTACCAACCAGTTCCATCGGACATCCAGTTCTCCTATTTCCGAATCTTCAAGCCAGGTGAATCGGTGCAACTCCAAACCGGATGCCGCATTCACCCATTCTTTCGTAACCTTTTTATTGGATTGGTGGCTGCAATCCCATAAAACGAATGATGACCAGTTTTTTCGAGGATAAGCGTATTGTACCGTCTTGAGGTATTTCAAACCGCTTTTGGGCTCATAGTCGTGTTTTACAACATAAATCGCCTTTCCTTCCTGTCCTTTTATCTCATTAAATATATTATACACATCCTCCCGAAACATCATATCGCAATCCATAAAAAGCGCCCATCCGTTGTAATCCATTAAATGCGGTACTAGAAAACGCGAAAAGCTGAATTCATTGGACTGCTTTGGATCACGCTCTCTGTGAAAGTGTGCTTTTAAATTCCTTAAGTTGACCGGAATAATGATTGCCGGATTGGATGCATAATGTGTAATAGATTGTATAAGCGTATGGAAGGCAATGCTTTCGACCGGGTCATAGCCAATGAAGATTGTCAGTTTTGGTAAATTCATAATGGATGTGTTTAGTTTTAATATTGATTTAGAACATACGTCAATTCACCGTTTTGTCTTTGCCGCCGGAGTAACAGCGTGCCACCCGCGCAACAACTGATCCTGTATCCAAGGGGGCATGTATAACAGCACACGGTATTTCAAAGGAACTTCATGTCTTTCAATCGAACGCTGATATGCCCGGATTATTTCCGGCGTGACGCCCGCCGCATGCAAAAGTTCATACAGTTGGATGCACCTGAACCAGTTGATGAATTTTCGGAAATCTGCATGCGTTTCCTCATACGGCTTGAATTTTGCCAGGTGCGCGACGATATTAGTCGCGTATGGCTGCTTGCGCCGCATCGCCCGGTTTTCGGCGTCCTTGTTGTAAATGGCCAGGGGCTTGTTGTAGAAAGCCGTCGGGCGCTCAAGCGCCAACCGAAACCATAAATCCAGATCCTCTCCGAAGCAGATTCCCTCATTAAAGCCCCCGCTCTGTTGCAGCGCCGTCTTCTTTACCACAACTGCTGAAGTCCAGAACAAAAGATGCCGGACGGCGTGGGCAAAATAGGAAGGGATATAACCCCGAAAATCTGCCGGCAGACCAGTCTCCTCCACGTAACGCTCGCCCTGCGCCTGATGCCAATACGCTGCGCCATAGATACCGGCGTCCGGAAAATCGCGCGTGAGCGCCAGCATATCTTCCAAAAAATCGGGTAGCCAAAGATCGTCCGCATCCAGGAAGGCAATATGCTCAGCAGCAGCCAGCCGGATGCCGGTATTCCGCGCGGCCGATACGCCGCCGTTTTCCCTTTTTACCAAGCGAATTCGATGATCCTGAATCCCTTCTACCACTTGCGCGCTGCCGTCCGTGGAGCCGTCGTCCACGATGATGAGTTCAAAATCTGCCAGCCGCTGCGCCAACACCGACGCCACCGTGTCGGCGATGCTGCGTGCTTTGTTGTACAAGGGGATGACGATGCTGAATGCGGGGGGCATATTGGGGAAGGCGGGCAGTGTGCGTTATCAAAATCCAAACAAAATATTAAGACATTAAATTGATAACCAGTGCAAAATCAATTATTAAAATCGTATAAATATGCACTGGATCCGGCAGTTCTGAAACTATTTAATTTTAGGTAGTTTAAAGAATCTAATTGAGACACAATATAATGTTCTTCATCTCCATAAGGATGGGAAAATAAAATCCATGTACGCCCTTTCAACAATTTCAATTCCTCAATATATTTTTTGATTTCTTGTCGGTTGCTAGTCCCATAAATAATTGGCTCTATGCCAAATTCAGTGGGTTTTCATATCTTTACCGCATGGATGAATTACCAATTTTCACAGCAGCATTGGGTATAGAAGCCCCTTGGTATATTAAGCGCGTCTATTTTGAGATGGAGGACGATCAAAGTCGGCTGTTTATAGAGGTTGCGCATAAACGACGTACCAAATTTGAGTATCAGGGGAATTCTTACCCTGTGTATGATCATCAAAAGCGGCGTTGGCGCCACTTGAATTTCTTTCAGCATGAATGTTACCTGTACGGCGATATTCCGAGGGTAAAGACGGAAGACGGACACGTACGTCTGGTGGATGTTCCTTGGGCTCGGCCTGGCAGTTCATTTACGTTGCTGTTTGAGCAGATGGTATTGGCACAAATCAAAGGCGGGATGTCGGCCAGAAGCGCCGGAGAACTTCTAGGGATAAGCGGTAAACGTGTGTTTAGAATTGTAAACAATTGTGTCAGCACGGCCTTGAGCAACCAGGATTTGGATACCGTAAAACACTTGTCGGTGGACGAAACGAGCAGCAGGAGGGGACATAAATACTTAACCATTATGACCGATCGTGACGCAAAAAAAGTAGTTGGCGTTGCGGTCGGAAAGAGCAAAGAGGCTTTTTATAATGCATTGATAGACATGGAGATAAGAGGGTCTGACAGTGCCGAGGTACGATCTGTAACCATGGATATGTCCAAATCGTACATTGCTGGGGTGAATGAAACTATGCCGCAGGCAGAAATTATTTTTGATCGCTTTCATATTGCCAGCAAAATGAACGAAGCCGTTGACACAATTAGAAGAACAGATCAAAAGCATTACAAAGAACTTAAAGGCTCCAGGTACCTGTGGTTAAAAAACAACGCTTCACTGAGCGAAAAGCAGCGTGCGGAGGTGAACATGCTAAGCCAGGCTTATCCGAACATCGGAGAGGCTTATCGCCTGAGGGAGCTGCTGAAACAGGTGATGGATGATGCCATCAGAAGCAGCAGGCTGACTCCCTTGAATAACTGGATCAAAGAAGCCCTCGCAAGCCAACTCGAACCAATAAGAGACTTTGTGAATATGCTGCATCAGCACTGGTATGG
>JBEIDF010000276.1:0-4004 GCA_040383605.1 Lewinellaceae bacterium | reverse complement strand
AGCCAAAAAAGGATCCATTTTTCGCCAGACGAAGCGATTTTTTGCAGGCCATAGCAGCGCTATGGTCAAAAAAAATCGCAAAGTATGGCGGAAAATGGGACTTTTTGGGCCAGACAGCGATCCTGCTAACCAGTTACTTTTCTTTTTCATGCGATTTCACCCGCTTTTAACGCCTATTTTGGTTGCTTCCAACCCAAAAAGGACAAAGCGGTGGCCCACCCGCCTCCGATAAAATCTCCCCGCGCCCCATTTCGCATCGCCCCTCCTCTCCTCTTTACCCTTTCAGTATCGCCTCCACCATCCTGGCATCCGCCAGGAACGGCGTGGTCACCTCCAGTTCGGGATAGGCTTCCATAGTGCGGCTCAGGGTGCTGATGGCGTGGGGATTTCTGGCCCAGGCACGGCGGGCAATGCCGTTGTTGACGTCCCAGAAGAGCATCGCGTGCAGGCGGCGTTCGGCCTCCGGCGAGCCGTCGAGTACCAATCCGAAGCCGCCGTTGATTACTTCGCCCCAGCCGACGCCGCCGCCGTTGTGCAGGCTCACCCAGGTAGCCCCGCGGAAGCTGTCGCCGATGGCGTTGTGCACGGCCATATCGGCGGTGTAGCGGGATCCGTCGTAGATATTGGCGGTTTCGCGGAAGGGCGAGTCGGTACCCGACACATCGTGGTGGTCGCGGCCCAGCACGACCGGTCCGGCCAGTTCGCCGCGCGCAATCGCGTCGTTAAATGCTTTAGAGATGCGCATACGGCCCTCGGAATCGGCGTATAGGATGCGGGAATACGAGCCTACCACGGGCAGGTTTTGTTGGGCGTTGCGGATCCAGAGGATATTGTCGCGGATTTGTCCCTGGATTTCCTCGGGGGCCTCCTGCAGCAAATTGTCCAGCACCTCGCCGGCTATGCGGTCGGTTTTTTCCAGATCAGCCGGATCGCCGGAGCAGCAGACCCACCGGAAAGGCCCGAAACCGTAGTCGAAGCACAGCGGCCCGAGAATATCCTCCACATACGAGGGATAGCGGTAGGGGGAGGCGATGACGCGGATTTCGCCGGGTTTCAGCGGTTGTTCGCCGGGCTTGAACACAGCGGCGCCCACGTCGCCGGCTTCTTTTAGGAAGGCGTTGCCGTAGTCCCAGAAGTACATGCCGCGGGTGCACAGCTCGTTGACTGCGGCGGCGTGGCGGCGGAGCGACTGCGCTACGGCCTCCAGGAAAGCGGTTTTATCCTGTATCAGCAGTTGTTTGGCTTCTTCAAAGGTATAGCCTGCGGGGCAGTAGCCCATGTCGTGGATATTGTGGCAGGAGGTTTGGTCGGAGCCGAGCTCTACCCGCACGTGGTCGCGCGCGAACCGCTCCCACAAGTCCACGATATTGCCGTGGTAGATCAGGCAGACCGCCTCGCGTGCTTCCCGGCAGGCTTCCAGGCGTTCGATGAGGGCGCCCAGATCGGCGTACACATTTTCCTGCAGGATATATCCGTCAGTCACCCGCTGTCGGATGGCGTCGCCGTCCACTTCCGCGATCACGCCTACGCAGCCGGTAATCACGGCGGCGCGCGCCTGGGCGCCCGACATACCGCCGAGGCCGGAGGTGACGAACACCCGGCCCCGCAGGTCTTTATCGCCCAGCCCCATCCGGCGGCCGGCATTGAGCAGCGTAATCGTCGTGCCATGCACGATGCCCTGCGGGCCGATGTACATAAAAGAACCGGCCGTCATTTGTCCGTACTGGGTCACGCCGAGGGCGTTGAAGCGGTTCCAGTCTTCCTTGCGGGAATAATTCGGGATCATCATGCCATTGGTGACCACCACCCGCGGGGCTTCGGGGTGACTGGGGAACAGGCCCAGCGGGTGACCGGAGTAGAGCACCAGCGTTTGGTGGTCGGTCATTTTGGCGAGATAGTGCATGACCAGCCGGTATTGAATCCAATTTTGGAATACGGCGCCGTTGCCGCCGTACGTAATCAGTTCGTGCGGGTGTTTGGCCACCTTCGGATCGAGGTTGTTTTGGATCATCAGCATAATCGCAGCTGCCTGGCGGCTTCGGGCCGGGTACTCGCTGACGGGCCGGGCGCGCATCGGATAGTCGGGCCGGAAGCGGTGCATATAGATACGGCCGTAGCGGTGGAGTTCGTCGGCGAACTCGGCGGCCAGTTCCCGATGCCATTGCGGAGGGAAGTAGCGCAGCGCGTTTTGAATCGCCAGCACCTTTTCTTCGTCGGATAACACCCCCTCGACGACGCGGCGGGGAGCGTGGCTGACGCTCGGATCGAGCGGTTTGGCGGGCGGCAGTGCCGCGGGAATGCCTTCGGCAATTTGTTGTTGGAACGAACGCGTTTGGGTGGCGGTCATGGTCAGGAATTTTTTTGCAAAGGTACGGCTGTATTTGCGTTTTGTCTTGGGATTAAAAGTTAAGCTGCACAAATCGTCAAAATGCCGCGAATCAACTTGTACCTTTGCGCCGCTTTTACTATCATCTCCATCAACGCAACCCGGCAGCCGGCCAAACAGGGCCCAGTCTGTCCGCTTGCTTACAAATCAATCGCTTATGAATATCGCGGTAATCGGCACTGGTTACGTAGGCCTTGTAACCGGCACCTGCTTCGCCGAAACCGGCAACACCGTGTATTGCGTGGATAACAACGCTCAGAAGGTTGCCCGAATGCTCCAGGGCGAAGTGCCGATTTTTGAACCCGGCCTCGATTTGCTTTTCGAACGCAATACCAAAGAAGGGCGCCTCTTTTTTACCACCAATTTGAAAGAGGCGGTGGACAAAAGCCAGATTATTTTTCTCGCCCTGCCCACGCCGCCGGGTGAGGACGGCAGCGCGGATTTGTCTTACATCCTCGGCGTTGCTGCCGAACTGTCGAAAATCATCACGGAATACAAAGTGATTGTGGACAAAAGCACCGTGCCGGTCGGTACCGCCGAAAAAGTGGCTTCTATCATCGCCGAGCACCTGCCGAAGGATCTGTTTGATGTGGTGTCCAATCCGGAGTTCCTGCGCGAAGGCGTAGCCGTGGAGGATTTTCTCAAGCCCGACCGCGTGGTGGTGGGCACGAAAAGCGAAAGAGCGCGCAAAATCATGCGGCAGTTGTATGAGCCGTTCGTCCGGCAGGGGAATCCGATTTATTTCATGGACGAGCGCTCCGCGGAAATGACGAAATACGCCGCCAACGCCTACCTCGCCACGCGTATCTCTTTTATGAACGAGATCGCGAATCTTTGTGAAAAAACAGGCGCCAACGTGGATATGGTGCGCATTGGCATCGGTTCCGATTCCCGGATTGGCAAGCGGTTTCTGTTTCCCGGCATCGGCTACGGCGGCTCCTGCTTCCCCAAAGACGTGCAGGCGCTCGCTAAAACTGCCGGCGATTACCAGTATGATTTTAAAATTTTGAAATCCGTCATGCAGGTTAACAGCCTCCAAAAAGGGGTTTTAACCAAAAAAATCCGGCACTATTTCAACAATGAACTGCACGGAAAAACCGTGGCGGTGTGGGGACTGGCTTTCAAACCCAATACCGACGATATCCGCGAGGCGCCGGCGCTCACGATCATAGACGAGCTGCTCGAACTCGGCGTCCGGGTGCGGGCCTTCGACCCCGAGGCCATGCCCAATACCCGGGCGATCTATGGCGACCGCATCCATTTTGCAGACAGTATGTATGCCGCCCTCGAAGGCGCCGATTGCCTGGCGATCCTGACGGAATGGTCGGAATTCCGAAATCCGGATTTTGATAAAATGAAATCGCTCCTGGCGCAGCCGATCGTCTTCGACGGCCGGAATTTGTATGATATGGAACTGCTGAAGGAACAGGGTTTTGAATACCAGAGTATTGGAAGGCCTTAGATTAGAGCATGTCTAAAATTATATTTCTCGCTAATATGAAAGTCTTTTTCAGCCAACCTTCGTTCCTTTTTTTCGCCGTAATTAGTCCCATTACGCCTGCAAAAAGCGCCTTGTCTGGCTAAAAAATCTTTTTCATATTAGCAGAGAATATAATTT
>JBEIDF010000275.1:0-4051 GCA_040383605.1 Lewinellaceae bacterium | reverse complement strand
GAGTTCGGACGTTGCGAACGCGAATTTTGCTGTTTTTGCCAATGATGCGGTAGAGAAAATCGTTTCGATTAAGTTATTGGATTTGAACGGCAACCTGCTCTTCGGCGGCGCCGACTTGCCTGTTAATCAGCCAGTATGGGATGCCGTCATTTCTACGGATGTGTCCGGTGTGCCAAATACCTATGACGGTTCGTTTGAGTATATTATTGCGGTTCGGGCTGTGGGCGGTCTGACCAAAACCTACACCGGTTCGGCCTGCGTGGTGCAGTGCGGCAATGCGGACGATTTGCCGGCCGCCAACCTGCAAAAATGCGGTTTTCCGAGCCAGAACAATGCGGGGGCTTTTGGCGGCGGTACGCCGGCCGTAGCGCAGGAGTGTTTTTAAAGTATGCCCAGGAGTTCCTCGCCGAGTCAAAAACGAACCATTTTTGGCTCGGCGGGAAAGTCCTTGATCTGGTCATTTATTTACCGACCCGGCTTTTTCTCCATTCCGAGGGCGCCACGCCGAAACGTTTTTTAAACGAGGCGGAGAAATGCGAGTATTCTTTAAAGCCGACGTTAAAAGCCACTTCTTTGGTGCTCATATCCGGGTATTTTTCCAGAAACCCCACCGCTTTTTGGAGGCGGTAGTTTCGGAGGAGTTCCATAACGCCCTCGTCTGATATTTTCGAGATTTTTCTGTAGAGTTGCGCCTTGCTGATGTTGAGCATCGCGGCGAGTTCGATGGCGTCGAAATTTTCCGAGGGGTAATTGATTTCAAACGCATCGAGGATACTTTGCATAAACGCGTCGTTGCTGGAGACCACTGTTTGGGTGAAGGTATCCGGCATTTCTCCCGCCTTTTCGAGGTTGGATTCTCCTGCAGCCACGGAGGCATATCGGTGTTTCCAGAGTTGTTGCAGGCGATTTAGGTTATGGAGCGTCAGGATTAGTTCCCGGTCGTTGAACGGTTTACCGAGGTAGGCGTCTGCGCCCTGCTCCTGGCCTTCGATTCGGTACTGGATTTCATTTTTAGCGCTCAGCATGACCACCGGGATGTGGTTGGTGAGTTGGTGCGTTTTGATTTGGTGGGTCATGGCGATGCCATCCATGACGGGCATCATGACATCGGTGAGGATGATATCCGGAATATCCTGGATGGCCATATCGAGTCCTTCTTTGCCATTTTTTGCCACAATCAGATTAAAGTGTGGTTGGAGCACTTGTTTTAGGTAGGATTGGATGGTGGGGTTGTCATCCACGAGGAGCAGCAGGGGCGCATCCTGTCCAGCTTTTGTTGTTTGAGTTGGCGGCAATTCACCTTCGGAGAAAACAGGCGGGGTAGTTGGAATGGAGGCCGGCATGTTTGCCGGCGCCTTGATGGGGAGGACAAGGCGGAAGGTTGTGCCGGCGTCGAGGGTACTTTCGACCGCTATTGTTCCGCCGAGCAACTCGGTCAGATCCTTCACAAAAGACAAGCCTAATCCGAAGTGGTACGGTTCGGGTTCCTTTGTGTCGCCGCGGAAATATTTTTCAAAAATATGCGGCAGGTCATCCGGTGCGATACCCGAGCCCGTGTCTGCGATCGAGATACAGGCGGTATTTGGGTCTTTTTGTTCCAGTTCGATCGAAATTGTGCCCCCGGGCGGCGTGTATTTGATCGCGTTTGCGAGCAGGTTATTAAGAATGTACTGCGTTCTTATTGGGTCTAAGCCCATCGAAAGCACCGGCAGGTGGGATTTCAGTTTAAGGTTAATATGACTGGCTTCTGCAATTGATGTCCATGTGCCCACCGTTTTCTGTAAAAACGCGACCACATCCAGGTGTTCATACCGGAGTTGGATAGATTTATCCTGCAGCCTGGTGACGTCAATCAGTTCATGGATCAGGCTGAGCATATTATTTCCTTCGTGTAGGATGGTCTCCGTATATTTCTTTGAACTATCCTGGTCATACAGTCGCCGTAGGTGTTCACCGGCGCCCATGATGATGGTGAGCGGCGTTTTAAATTCATGGGCGATATAGGCGAAGAAGCGGTTTTTAAAATCATCCATGGCTTGGAGTCGTTCCACCTCTTTTTGACTTATATCGGCTTTGAACTGGAGCAGAAGCCTCCTTCGTTGATTTCTAAATCGAACCCAGATCAGGGCTATTAAAACCCATGTGTAAAAAAACCAGGCAAGTGTTCCGGCATACCAAGGTGCAGATATATGAATGGGGATTTTGGCGCGTCGCGCCTCCGACCAGGCTTCACCGGGAGCAATGGCTTCGATTTCGAGGGAATAGTTGCCGGGCGCCAAACCAGCCAGTTCGACCGAACGCTTTTGGCCAGGGAAGTTCCATTCTTCCTCCAGCCCGATTAACCTGTATCGGTACAATTCGGCGTCTGGGGACGGGCCTGCCGGCACGGAAAAGTATATTGCGATGAAACGATCTTGGTATGTCAGATTTAAGGAGATCTCCTTCTGATCATTCAGCCTGATCTTTCCTCCGGAGCTGCCTGCAGAACAGAATGTTCGGTTAATTTTAATATCCGTAATAATCAGATTACTAGCAACTGGTTTAGGTTTTATTTTTTCTGGTTTAATAGTTAAGAGCCCGGTGCCGCCAAAAACAAGTCCTCCATTGGGATTTTTAAAGGCTGCAGCAGCGTTCAACGAAATTTTGGGGATGTGCTTTAAGTGCGCATAATTTACAAAAGTACCGATTGCAGGTTGGTACTGAAAAATACCATGGTTCGTGGCAAGCCAAAGGTTATTCTCCGCATCGGGCACCATGCTGATCACGAGATGGAGTCTACTATCCTGATCCAAGTAGCGGACCTTTACGTTTTTTGAATCAAAGAGTGCGAGTCCGCCCGACATGGTAGCCAGCCAGAGCAGGTCTGGATTTTCGGCGTGCGGGCAAATGCTAAAAATCCAGGGACTTCTGAAAATCGGCCCATTAGGGTTTTCGTTGTGGAAGGATTTAAAATCGGTACCGGAGGCAGATCGTATAATACAGAGTAATCCGGCCTCGCTGCCAATCCATATTCGGCCTTTTTTATCTTCTACGATACAGCGCGCCATTTGTTCGCCGCGATCTACTTTTTTGGGGAACAGGTAGCTAAGTCGCCAGTGTTCAGTAGTTTGCGATTGGATATTAAATCGAAGGACTTCGCCGCCGGTTCCAGCCAACCAGAGGGCCCCCTTGGAGTCCTTCAAGAGCATGACGGGGTCTTCCGTATGCAATTCCAGGTACTGAATCGTTCGCAGATTATTTTCGACCAGATTATATACTGCCAGTTTGATCTGTTGCTGTTGGTTTTGGATTACTAAAAAGACCTTGCTGTTGGCTTCATCGTAGAGGGCCGCGTTGACCTTCTCCGTCTTCGCGAGCGCGCCGGTCCAGACAGGGGCAGATATTTGGCCGGTTTTCAGGTCGAGCATTTTATCCGGCTCGAACATGCCTGCCCATATTTTACCTTCCGGCATTGGGCTGGGGTTACAGAAAATGATATTCGGGAAGTGGAGTTGGAAGGCTGACAACACCGGTTCGATCACCCGCACGCCGTAGCCGATGGTGCCGACCCAGATTTTGCCGCTTCGGTCCACGATTCTTGCGAAGCTTTGGGGTTGGTCGAGTGTAGCGATGACGGGGTATTGCGCGATTTCATCGGAGCGGGTTGGATAATGGCCCGGCTCAATTTGAAATACACGTTTTTCAAGAAACTGGCAGGCATAATTTTTTGTATCCGGCGATTTCAAGATGGCGCAACGCTCATCTACGTGCATGGAAATTTGGAAGTCATAATCGGTAAATAGCAAGGTGCTTTGAGTAGGCCCGGTCAAAAACACATGGTCGGGTCGTGTTACAGAGTATATTTTCTTTGTTTTAAGATCAAGGCTTAAGAAACGTCCCGTATTATTTGCTATTAGGCAGGTAAATTTTTGGCTCTACGCCAAATTCAGTGGGTTTAAAAAACAAACTAACCAAAATAAAATTAAATCATCGTAACAAATTTCTGTGTTTTTACAGACGATTTTGAGGTTTACTAACTACTTTAAATTAATGCAGTTAGTAAACCAACGGG
>JBEIDF010000274.1:0-4089 GCA_040383605.1 Lewinellaceae bacterium | reverse complement strand
GCTTGGAATGCCGACTTCTACAACCGCCGCCACGATCGCGGCGTGTTCGACGCGTCCTTTATCAAACTCCGCGAGGTTACGCTCGGGTATGACCTGCCGGCCGCTTGGTTCAAAACCTCCTTCATCGGCGGTATGCGCCTCGCTGCCTACGGTCGCAATCTCGCGCTGCTGCACTCGAATGTGCCGCACGTGGACCCGGAAACGGCGTTCGATAACAGCAACGCCATGCAGGGTATTGAATTTGGCCAACTGCCCTCCGCGCGCACGATCGGCCTGACGCTCAATGCAAAATTCTAAAACCGTTTATCCCTCGCATATTAAATTGTATAATATGAAAAATATCAAAATCTGGTTGCTGATCCTCGCCGTCGCCTTCTCAGGCGTAGCCTGCGAAAAGGACTTCGACCAAATCAATACCAACCCGAACCGGCCTGAGGTAGTGCCGGCCACCAATATCCTGCTTTCTGCCGTTTCACAGGGCATTCGCCGCACGCATGGCGCCAGCATGAACATGACCTACGCGGGTCTGTGGGCGCAACACTACGCCAAAATCCAGTATATAGACGAGGATTGGTACGAGTATCGTCCCGACGCGTTTGACGGTCACTGGCAGGGTCTGTATGCCGGTCCGCTGGCCGACCTGCAGGCGATCCTCGACAAGGAGCCGGCGCAAAGCAATATGCGCGCCGCCGCCATGACGATGCGGGCATATTATTTCGCAATCCTGACGGATATGTGGGGCGATGTGCCCTATTCGGAGGCGCTCGCGGCTAACCGGGGCATTTTCCAGCCTAAATACGATACGCAGGAGGAAATCTACGCCAACCTGATCGCCGAACTGAAATCCGCCGCCGATATGTTCGGCCAAAGCGACGCGCTTGGCGCGGGCGATATCATCTACGGCGGCGACGTCGCGCTGTGGAAAAAATTCGCCAACTCGCTGCGTGCCCGACTGCTCAACCGCGCGAAACACAAAAATGCCGCGTATGCAAGCGAACTGCAGTCGCTGCTGAACGCGCCTGGCGCGCTCATCAGCAGCAACGCAGAAAACGCGCGCATCACCTATCCGGATCCGACCGTGAACGCCAACCCGATCTACAGCAACAAGTACAATGACGGCCGCGACGACCACGCCGTCAGCAAAACGCTGGTGGATTTGTTAGCCGGCGACCCGCGCCTGTCGGTGTATGCCGAGAAAAATGGTACCGGAGGATATGTTGGCCAACCCAACGGCACCACCGAACCGAGTCCCTTCTCCGCCGTTTCGCGGATAGGCGCTGCTTTCCGGGATGACCCGGCCGCGCCCTCCTACCTGATGACCTACGCGGAAGTCCTCTTCATCCAAGCGGAGGCGAAGAGCGATAAGCAGGCGTATCTGGACGGCATCGCCGCTTCCTGCGCCCAAAATGGCGTATCAGCCGACGCGGCCTTCCTGGCAAGCGCCGCCGCTGCCTACGATGCCGGCGCCGCCAAAGCGGTCGGAAACCAGAAATGGCTCGCCCTGTTCGGCGACGGCTGTGAGGCCTTCACGGAGTTCCGCCGCACCGGCCACCCGTCCACCGTCGTGGAAGTGCCCGGAACGGCCTATCCCGGCCAGGGTGTGCCCCGCCGCTTTGGGTACGCCGTCAGCGAGACCGGCAACAACAAAGTAAATCTCGAGTCTGCCATCCAACGCCAAAAGATTGACGCAAGCGGTCTTTTCGGCGATAAAATGTGGTGGGCGCTGTAACTCAAAACACGTGCTTTCAACTGGAGCCATTCCCCAACCGGAATGGCTCTTTTTTGTTATACATCCTACATGTAAACGCTATGACAGAACAAGAACGCCCGACCACGCACGAACGCCTGCGCGCCAAGACCGGTTTCCGAAATACGATGCTGATTTTTGGCGTCGCCATGACGGTCTTCTATCTCGCCATGGGAATCTATTTATTACTGGAGAAAAAATTTTTGGCCTATTTGTCCTCCGATTTACGCAATATCTTTGCGGGTATGCTCCTGATCTATGGCGTTTACCGCGGCTATCGGGTATATGCGGATCATTTTAAAACGGATTAATCTTGGAAATTATGAGACCCTTTTTGCTTTTCGCCCCGGCCTTTGCCGTTTTTTCCCTATTGCTGACTGCTTGCGGCCCGCAACAAGATAAATCCGGTAAAACCCTCGACACGCCCACCACCGGTTCGATCAAGGTTATGGTGGACGAGGGCTACAAACCAATTGTCAGCACTTCGATAGATGTGTTTGACTCCATCTACAAGCAGGCGACCGTCGAGCCAATCTACACCTCGGAAGGGGAGGCCCTGAAGGCTTTGTTCACCGATTCTATTCAGGTGATCGTCATTGCGCGCGCGCTTTCGGAAGACGAACTCGACAAATATTTTCGCCCACGCGGCTTCACGCCGTATATGACGCCGATCGCGTACGACGCCATCGCGTTTATCCAACATCCGGACAATCGGGATACCGTCTTCACCCAGGCGCAAATAAAAGATATGCTGACCGGCAAAATTCGCCGCTGGAGCGACCTAAACCCGGCCTCCAAGCTTGGCGACTTGCGCCTCGTGTTCGACAACCCCCTGTCCGGCGCCGTGCGCTATGCCCGGGATTCCATCGCCGGCGGCGGACCGTTGTCGCCCCAGGCATCTGCCCTGCAAACCAATGAAGAGGTGATCAACTACGTCGCGAAAAATAAAAACGCGGTGGGAATCATCAGCGCAAACCTGATTTCTGACACCGACGACAGCGGCACCCAGGCCTTTCTCCAGGAAATTCGCCTGGTGCGCATCGCCAAACAACCCGGCGAACGCGGCTTCGGCCCCTGGCAGGCCTACCTCGCCACGGGCGACTACCCCTATAAGCGCACCGTGCATGTGATCAACGCCCAGGCGCGCAAAGGCCTCGGACTCGGGTTCGCCTCCTTCCTCGCCGGCA
Source organism: Lewinellaceae bacterium (assembly GCA_040383605.1). GTDB lineage: Bacteria > Bacteroidota > Bacteroidia > Chitinophagales > Saprospiraceae > M3007. The sequence goes on along the minus strand of JBEIDF010000274.1, from coordinate 1,155 downwards.
ATGTCGGACAAACAATCGTCCTCAAAGACGGCCTCCTGCCCGCAACCGCCGTCACCCGCGTCATTCAAGTGGAACGGTAGCCGAAAAATCGGCGCTGAACGCGCAGAAGTACATCCGCTTGTTAATTTATATTTAATTGTGTTGGCCAATTGTTATATTTTCCAAATACCCTGCGGATTTTTTTATTAAAAAACGTTTAAAAAGCGAACCTTTGCGGGCCGTTTTAAAAAATGCCTAGCATCGAAATAGGCCACCGCACCGGCAAAATCATTAATCTTTTCAATAATTTTAAAAAGCATGAATCCGTTGAAAAAAATCTTTTTGGTTATCGCCGTGCTGTACGCGCCGCAAGTATTCAGCCAGAATTACGCCGAGGGCCTCAAAGCCATGCAGCTGGATAAATGGGACGACGCCATCGGCGTTTTCACCAAACTGATCGCGGCCAATCCGCAGGACCTGGATAGCAGGCTGTCGCTGGGCAGCGCCTATCTGCGAAAAGGAGAAAAGGAAAAAGCGCTGCAGAATTACAAGGCCGCTTCGCAGGCGGGGAATATGGAGGGTGCTAAGGCCTTTATCATCAATGCCCGCGTCGCCCTGCTCAATAACGACCTGGCTACCGCCGAGAAGGAGATCGAGCGCGCCGCGCGCAACGGGCGCAAGGATTCCGGCGTGTTCCGATTCCTGGGCGAAACCTTCCTGTATGTCAGCCCCAACGAAAAGCCCAATTTTACGCGCGCAGTTGAATACCTGAAAAAAGGGTATGACATCAACTCGCGCGATTACGACAACCTCATGTCGCTCGGCTATGCCTACATGGAGCAAAGCAATGGCGGACTTGCCGCCCAATATTATGAAAACGCCGCCTTCGCGCAACAACAAAACCCGTTTCCGCTGTATATCCTCGGACGGGTGTATCGCATCGCTAAGCTCCCGCAAAAATCCATCGAATATTTCAATAAAGCGATTGCTGTAGCGCCCAACTTCGCGCTCGCCCTCCGCGCCAAGGCAGAATATTACTACTTCGAAGAGCGCAACTACGAGGAGGCGGTCAAGGCCTACAAAAGCCTGGTCACCACGGGCGATCGCGTGGATATTGACGATGAGCAGCAGTATGCAAACACGCTGTTTCTAGTCCGCAATTACAAAGAATGTATC
>JBEIDF010000273.1:0-4268 GCA_040383605.1 Lewinellaceae bacterium | reverse complement strand
GTGTCCTCCTCCTCTGTTTTAACCCGCTTTTTAGTTAAAGTTTTGAATTTAGTTCTATTTAAATTTTCGTGTTCCGATTCTTTTTCGTATGCACCTTTTACCCTTCCGGCGCCATCACGGACCAGCGCTCGCTTTCCGGATCCGGTTTCCAGGTACCGGCGCACCGAAACGCGCACGCGCACCACAACGCGCACGCGCACGGCAGTGGTCGTACAATACCGCTACAAGGCTCAAATTTGCCTTCTAAGCGACTTTTACGGTCCGGTGGTATGTGAGGGCGGGAATAAGGGTACGGGTACGGGTAGGGGCATTCAAGTTGTAAAGTAATCCTTTACTACTGGGGGCGGGTGAGGGGCGGAATGGCGCCGGCTATCAAATAGCCATCAAATAAAAAACCCGCGCTGGTGGGCGCGGGCGGGTAATGTCATTTGTATTCCATCCACGACCATCTCGCTCTTTCCAGGCCTTCGATTAACCTCTCCAGCGCTTTTACGCGCTCTCTTAAATCGGCTATTTCCGACCGTGCGTTTTCTACTGTTTCGCTGTTTGCCGAGTAACTCGGAAATGTCCTGGTTACTACGCACAGTTCCCTCTCCGCTCCTTCATCCGTCGGCCCTTCCAGTAGCAACTTGCCCAGATCGTTTATTTTGTTTTGGTTCTGCTTCATCGCACAAAGATAACACCTACTCCGATACGCGCAAAATACCGTAATTTTGCACCTACAACGAATACATAAATGTTGAACTATGGCAAGAATTGAACTAACAAACGTAACCGCTGGGGGCGGTGGTGGTTCCACTACCTTAAGCCTCACGACTACGGGCACGAGCGGGGCCGCTTTGCTCACGGCCATATCTGGCGGCTACATTCTAAATATACCGCAATATCAGGGCGCCCTCACGCTCACGACTACGGGCAGCGGGGCGGCTACGTTGGTCGGAAACACACTAAACATTCCGACGCCTACCAGTTCGACGGCGGCCGGCAGTACGGGAGAAGTTCAGTATAACGGCGGCTCCGGCGCGTTCGCGGCGTCTCCTAATTTGTTCTGGGCGGCCGGTACGAACAGACTGGGTATCGGTACGAGTAGTCCGGCGCAAACGCTCGAAGTATCTGGCGCTATGCGCTTGACGGGCACGGCCGGAACGGCGGCTTTCATGCTGGGGCGTAGTTCGGCCGGTGACGTTTCTACGGTTACGCTGGGAACGACGGGAACAAGCGGAGCGGCTACCCTGGCGGCGAACGTGCTGAATATCCCGCAATATCAAGGCGCGGTCTCCTTAACCACTTCCGGCACGTCCGGCGCTTCTACTTTTGCGGCGAACACGTTGAATATCCCGCAATACCAGGGCGCAATCGCGCTCACAACTACGGGCACAAGCGGAGCGGCTACTTTGGTCGGCAATACGCTCAATATTCCGCAGTACTCCGGGGGCGGAGGAACGCCAGCGGGTAACGCCGGAGAGGTTCAGTTTAATTCGACTCCGGCCGGGTCTTTTGCGGCTTCTACGGCTTTTGTGTTTGATACGTCGGGGCCGTTTTTAAAGGTGGGCGCGGCGGCTCCGAGTGCCACGGTAGGCGTAAACGGAGCGGGCACCCTCTCCGGAACTACGTCGCTCCATGTGCGTAATTCTTCCAGTGTTGACCTGCTGAAAGTGAATGATAACGGGCAGTTTTTACTGGGTAAAAACGGATCCGGGACTACACAAAGCACTGCCTCCATTGAGGTAAGTACGTCGGACACTAATACCGGCATAGCTATCGTTCCAAAAGGCACTGGCGCAATTACGGCGACCATACCGGACGGAGCTGTGGCCGGCGGCAGTTTGCGGGGCTCTAACGCTGTTGACTTTCAAACAAGCAGAATTGCCAGCTCTCAGGTAGCCTCTGGGAGTAACTCATTTGTAGTCGGCCAGAACTCTACGGCATCCGGAAATATATCGATTGCTATAGGTTCTTCCGCAACTGCATCTGGAAATACCGCCATTGCTATCGGCTCCTCTGTTCAATCTACGGCCACGAACTCTGTTGCTATTGGTAGCTCGTGTATCTCCTCTGCCATATATTCGACTTCTATGGGCAGGCAGTCAAGGTCAACTTTAGCAAGTCAATTCTCGAGGGCTTCCGGGCAATTTGCAACTCAAGGAGACGCGCAAACTTCGCAGCTGACAGCAATTCGCAGCATTGCCGGAACGGCGGCGGCCGAATTGACGCTCGACGGCAATACTCCGTCTGCGACTGGTAGGCTCATATTGAATTTAACTGGCGCCACCAACGGCCGTATTTGGAACGCTATCGTTCAACTTTCTGCCATCTGCACAACCGCAGGCGGCACGGTAACCGTCGGGGAGTCGTTTATCGGAACGTATAACCTGGGCATTAAGCGAATAGGCGCAACTACCTCCCTTGTCGGTACGGTCCAAAATATGATTACGGCCCAGGCCGACACTAATATGTCCTCATCGGTGGTAACCATAACGGCGGACGACACAAACGAGTCGCTGAAAATTGAATTTACCCCTCCGACGGGCGCGAACGCCAGCACGGTTATACGTGTGGTTGCAACGGTTTATTTAACCGAGGTCGGGTATTGATTTCTGTATTAAATTTCACTTCAAAATTTCAATCATGGCAAGTATAACGACATTTTTCGGCACGCAAGGGGGCGGAGGCTCCGTATCTGGGGCTCCTGGGCAGGTCGCTTTTTTCGATTCAAGCTCATCAGCTGTCGGCTCTGATCTTTTGTACTGGGACGCTTTCTCTGATCGGCTCTCTGTTGGTGATCCGACTACGGTTCCCAGCACGGTTACAATTGCGGGGGCGGGGGCTTCGGACGCTACCAGCTCGCTGGAAGTGCGAACGGACGGCAGTTACGGCGACCTTCTGCTGTTTCGCGTGTACAATAACGGGCGGATTGATAGCCGGATGTTGAGTAGTACGGAGGCGCTGACAAATAACCTGGCTATTGGCCTTGGCTCGGCGTCCTCGATTACAACCGGAGATAATAATACCATTTTAGGGGCTGACGCTTGCACCTCGCTTACATCTGGAAACCAAAATACCGCTGCCGGCCACGGAGCACTCAGTAATATCGTATCGAGAAGCGGAAACGTAGCCGTAGGCGCGGACGCTGGAAAGTACGCCGGCGCTTTAAATGACCCTAACCAGAGATCGATAAACTCGATTTACATCGGGGCCAACTCCAGGGCGTTTGACTTTGGCATTACAGTTACAAACGAGACCGTGATAGGCCACTCCGCTGTAGGGAACGGGGATAATACTGTGACCATTGGCAACTCTTCGGTTACGGACGTCTACGTAAACGGTAACATTGTGATTCAGGATAAAAATATAGTTTTGTCGGATTCAGTTGGCACGAAAATAGGAACGACTACTACCCAAAAGCTCGCATTTTACGGGGATACGCCGATAGTTCAACCTACTACGGCCGTTGCCTCCGCCACTGCGGCACATGGCTCCGGAACTGCTGTTAAGGAAGACTCCACCTTTGGGGGTTACACGATCGGGCAAATTGTTACGGCGCTTCAAACGCTGGGGCTGCTGGCGTAGGGCTTTACACTCTCCTTTACACTCTCATCATTCAACATAAATAAGACAACATGAAAGCAATTAAAATCAACGCTCCGGTTAATCTGAACTCCGGTTTACAGGTGCCTCCTGGTTCAGTGGTAGTCATCTCGGAGGGGCTGGCCCAGTTATTCAAGACGCAGGGCGGGCTTATCCCGGCGCAAATTGCGACCGACGTTTATACCTCGGTTTCCAACTATGAAACGGGTAAAGCTCCGGTTGATCGTTCGTCGGTTGCGGACTTCAATCCGGTACGGTACGATGTTAAGCTGCCGGTTGTGGCCTATGAAACACAGACCGCTCAGGATCTACTTCTGACGGCCGTTTATATGGGCCTGGAACAGACGTATCCGGGGCAGTGTGAGGTAGTGGACGTGATTAACCCGAATGATCTGGAGCCGGTTTCAGCTCCTTCTGTGCCTTCTGCTGACGCAGAGTTTTCCGGCGACGGTATGGCGGCCGCCACATCTACCCCGCTTGAAAGATCCGCACCCACGGAAGCGCAAATAATCAGCCAGCAATTCGCGGCTACCAGTGCGCAGATTAATTCGGTTGACACGTCGCTTTGGCAGCGGTTTTTAAGTTTTGTTTCGGGCAAATAAAACTCGCCACTATTTTCACTATGGAAAACAACAAGGAGTTAATCGGTAAGGCCTTTTCGGTGGTGGTGCCTCCGAAAT
>JBEIDF010000272.1:0-4268 GCA_040383605.1 Lewinellaceae bacterium | reverse complement strand
GCTAATATGAAAAGGATTTTTTAGCCAGACAAGGCGCTTTTTGCAGGCGTAATGGGACTAATTACGGCGAAAAAAAGGAACGAAGTATGGCTGAAAAAGACTTTCATATTAGCGAGAAATATAATTTTAGACATGCTCTAACCATCCACCAGACTATCCTGCCCGATTACATGCACAACATCTTCAAACTCACTTTTGTCTGCTCCCTGCTCGCGGTATGGGCTTCCTGCCGCCCTGCACAACAACTTTCTGAAAACGCAAATGCAAAAATCCGAGAAAAAACGGAGCCCTATGATCTGTTTGCCTTTCAGCGATCGTATCCGGATACGAGTTTCGATTGGCAGGCCTGGCGCAAGGCCCTCGAAGTGACCCGCCGGCAAGAAGCGGTCGTCTCCAGAAATTCGGTGAATTGCTTCAGCGGCGGAGCCGATTGGAAACAGGAGGGGCCAGGCAATGTGGCGGGCCGGCTCAACAGCCTCGCCATGCACCCGCAAAATGAAAACTATGTTCTCGCTGGTTTTTCAGGCGGCGGCATTTTTAAAACAACCGACGGCGGCGTGAACTGGACGCCGGTGTTCGACGAACAGCCGGAACTCTCCATCGGCGATATCACCTTCGATCCCAACAATCCGAATATCGTGTATGCCGGCACCGGCGATCCCAACGTTCCTTCGAACGTATTTAATGGGAACGGAATCTATCGGAGCACCGATGCGGGAAATACCTGGTCGTACATGGCGCTGCAAAACCAAGGCATCATCTCTAAGGTCGTGGTAGATCCATCCAACAGCCAGGTTTTGTATGCTGCCGCCATGGGCAATCCCTACGTCCGTGATTCCCTCCGCGGTATCTATAAAAGCAGCGACGGCGGCCAAAATTGGACGCGTATGCTCTTCGTACACCCGCAGGCGGGCGCAAGCGACCTGGTCATCAACCACCAGAATCCCCAGATTCTGTACGCCTCGTTCTGGGATCGCATCCGAAGCAATAAAGAATCCATCATCTATGGCCCGCATGCCCGGATTTACAAAACTACCGACGGCGGGGCCACCTGGACGCAACTGACCGGCGGACTGCCCACGGGGAGGATGGGCCGAACCGGCCTCGCAATCTCCGCCCAAAACCCGGATAAATTGTACGCCATCTATGTGGATACGCTGTCGCGACCGGGCGGGATGTTCAAAACCACCGACGGCGGCGCTACCTGGACGCCCGTAAACATCAGCACGCTGTCCGATGCTTTCGGCGATTTCGGCTGGTTCTTCGGCAAGGTGCGCTGCAATACCTACAACGACGAAGACCTCTACCTCCTCGGCGTACTGCTTTGGCGCCGACAGCCCGGCAGCAACGCCTGGCAGGTGGGCGCGGGCGCCCATGCCGACACCCACGATCTGCTCTTCGCCCCCTCCGGCAAACGCTACCTGGCGACGGATGGCGGGATGTACACCAATACAACCGGTATCGCTTGGACAAAAAGTAAAAACCTGCCCACCACCCAGTTTTATCGCACCAATTTTAATCCGCACGAACCCAATATGTTCTACGCCGGCGCGCAGGACAACGGGATTCAAAAAGGCCACGAAGGCATTTTTAACAGCTGGCAGCAGGTGTTCAGCGCCGATGGCTTTCGCTCTGTTTTTGACCCCAACGATCCGCTGCGCATCTGGCTGGAAACCCAAAACGGCAGCATCCACCGATCCCTCGACGGCGGCGCTACCTGGATGGTCGGACAGCGTTGCCTGAACACCACCGATCGCTGCAACTGGGATACCCCCTTCATGATAAGCCGCCACAACGCCCAGTGGCTGTATGCTGCAACCTTCCGGATGTACGGCTCGGTGGACGGCGCCGGCTGGAGCGTCCTATCGAGCGACCTGACCGACGGGGTTGTGTTCGAGCCGCGCTTCCACACGGTTTCCGCCATAGACGAATCGCCGGTGGTTTCCAATAAATTGCTGGCAGGCACCTCCGACGGCAATGTCTGGCGCCGGGAAGCCAATGGTACCTGGGCTAAAATCAGCGACGGGCTGCCCGACCGGTACGTCACTTCTGTGCACTATTCCCCCACGGTCGCGAACCGCATTTTTGTTACCCACTCTGGTTTCCGCGACAACGAAAATATCCCCCACGTCCACCGCTCGAATGATAACGGCCAAAGTTGGGAAAATATCAGCGCAAACCTGCCTCCAATGCCCGTCAACGACCTATTCGTGCTGCCCGGGCATGCCGACTCCATCCTCTTCGCTGCTACCGACGCCGGGGTGTACTACTCCGCCAGCGCCGGCGCAGTCTGGAAACGACTCGGCAATTCCATGCCCATCATCCCGGTGTTCAACCTGGCCTACAACCCCGTGCAGAAAAAATTGGTTGCCGCCACCTTCGCCCGCGGGATTTGGACCTTTCCGGTAGATTCCCTCAACTCCCAGGGCGCTCCCATCCTGATCCGCGTGGAGGGCAGCGTGCAAACCGAAATCGGCGCGCCCATCCGGCATGTGGCGATACAAACGGATACTACTGCAGCCGATGGGAATTTCCAACTCCGCAATGTCCTCGCCTGTGATACCCTCTCCCTGACGCCTTACCGGAATGATAACCCGACCAACGGCCTCACGACCTTCGATCTGGTGCAGGTCTCCCGACACATCCTCGGACTCGACACCCTGGATTCGCCCTACAAACTCATTGCCGCAGACGCCAACCGCTCCGGCTCCGTGACTACCTATGATATTGTGGAACTGCGCAAACTGATTCTCGGGGTCAGCACCTCGCTGCCCAACAACACCTCCTGGCGGTTTGTGCCGGCCGACTATACCTTCTCCAACCCCCAGGTGCCGTTTGCCGATAACTTCCCGGAGGAAATACAACTACAGACCGGCGATTCCGACCTGCATGCGCAGGATTTTATCGGGATTAAAATTGGCGACCTGAACGATTCTGCCGACCCTTCCGCCCTGACGCCCGCGTCAGAAGACCGCAGCGCCGGCGCCTGGCCGGTCTTGCTGGAGCCGCGCACCTTTGAGGCCGGCGAACTGCTGCAGATCCCGGTGTTTGCAAAAAGTGATGATTTAGTCGCGATTCAATTCAGCCTGAATTTTGATCCCAACCTGCTGGAATTTGTCCGGATCGAACCCTTGGCCTCCGATGTGCAGGACGGGCACTTTTCGGAGGCGGACGCCGGTCGGGGCCGGATTGTCGCGGCGATGGATCTCGAATCCGGCGCTTTCCCCGCCGGCGCCCCGCGCCCGCTCTTCCACCTCGTATGCAATGCCCGAAAAAATGGCGCCCTGCCGGACGCGCTTCAAATTGGCGATGTACCCACGCCTGCTATTGCGTACACGCAAAATGGTACAGCGTACCAACCCACGCTCGAGCCATTGCGGCCCGTAGCGCGGCCCCTGCTGTATCCCAACCCGATCGGCAAATCCGGCGCTTGGCTCTCGGTTCCGCCCGCCCAGGGTGTTGTTGACTTGACGATCACCGACGTGAGCGGCCGTTCTGTGCATACGGCGAAGCTGGAAACAGGCAGTACGACCCTGTTGTACCACCTTCGTGCGGATTGGTTTCCAAAAAATGGAAATTATTTTTGTACCTTGCGCGGTCGGGAGCAGACCTTGACCCTGCGCTGCACGTTCACGGGATACTGATGATAAGTGGGATGAACCGGGGGCCCGTTTTTTAACTAAAATACATTAAAGATAATTTCATTTTATTTTATATGTAACAAATTTTAATCATGCGGCGTTATACCATCAAATTCCTCTTTCACTGATCTGAGACTTACCATGCGCCATTTATTAATCTTCCTGCTCTGCCTAGCCTCTTTACCCGCCGTTTTTGCTCAATCATTCCGAGAAGAGAATGGGAAAGCGGGTTATTACACCGATAAATTCCAAGGGCAAATTACTGCGAGCGGCGTGCCGTACGACAAGAAAAAATTGACTTGCGCGCACAAGCAGTTGCCCTTCGGTACCCGTATTCGCGTGACAAATCTTCAAAACCAAAAATCGGTGGTCGTGGAGGTGAACGACAGCGGCCCGTACAAGGACGGCTTCATCGTAGAGCTTTCCAGGGCTGCTGCGGAGGCGATTGACATGGTGCGCGCGGGTGTGGTGCGGGTACGCATCGAACCGGTCGAACCAGTCACGGCGCCGCTTCGCCCGCTTTTACAGCCCGCAGGTGGTGAACTCTCGCCCGAGGCGCCCCGGGTTCCCACATCCGGCGGCGTCCAGATAATAAAACCTTACACCCCTTCGAATGGCGGCCGGCCG
>JBEIDF010000271.1:0-4308 GCA_040383605.1 Lewinellaceae bacterium | reverse complement strand
CTCCCAATCCCGTTTAAACCCATTTAAAAAATCCTTCACCGGCATCCGGCGTTTTCCTTCCAGTTGCAGTTCGAGCACCTCCAGCAGGCCGTCGGCGGCGCGGATGCGCAGCCAATGTTTGCCGTCGGAAAAAAACTGACCAGGCGGCGTGTTGGTCGGGCCGGTTTCGACCGGTCGGGCCCGGAGAATCTTGAGCATCTTGCCGTCCAGCATCGTCCAGGCGCCGGGGTAGGGGCTGAGTCCGCGGATAAAATTGTGCACCTGCGCCACCGGGCGGTCGAAATCAATCCGGCAATCTTCCGGGAAAATCTTCGGCGCCAGGGTGGCGAGCGCGTCGGTTTGGGGTTGTGCCTGCGCGGTTCCCAACTCGATGGCGCGCACCGTTTTGAGTACAAGTTCTGCGCCGAGGCGCATCATGCGGTCGTGGAGTTCGCCGGCGGTTTCATCCGGTCCGATGGGCAGGCTTTCCTGGAAGAGGATATCGCCGGTGTCAATTTGTTTTTTTAGAAAAAAGGTGGTGAGGCCCGTTTCTTTTTCGCCCTGGATCACCGCCCAGTTGATCGGCGCTGCGCCGCGGTATTTCGGCAACAGCGAGCCGTGCAGATTCACCGAGCCGAGGGGCGGCAGGCTCCAGACCACTTCCGGCAGCATGCGAAAAGCCACCACCACCAACAGATCCGCCTGGAGAGCGCGGAAGCTTTCCAGAAAAGCGGCGTCCTTGAGTTTCTCCGGTTGCAGTACCTTTAGGCCGCGTTCGAGGGCGAACTGCTTGACGGCGGATTGTTGCATCCCCAGCCTGCCGCCCGGCTTGTCGGGCGCGGTGACGACCGCCGGGATTTCGTAGCCGTTGTCCAGCAGGATTTGGAGCGACGGAACGGCAAATTCGGGCGTACCCATGAAAACAATGCGCATAGTTGATTTTTTTGCAAACATCGGCTATTGTGCGGAGTTGTGGGCGAAAATTTAGAGAAACACACGCATTTTGCCAGACCCAAGATAGGAAAAAACAAAAAATGCAGGCAGAAACATTTGAATGGAAAAACGACCAGGGCTTGCGCATGCACGGCCTGGACTGGCGGACGCCCGACCCACAGGCGGTGTTTGCGCTCGTGCACGGGCAGGGCGAGCACAGCGGCCGCTATTACCAGTTGGCCAACTGGTTTACCGCCCGCCGCATCGCGGTGGTCGGATTCGACCAGCAGGGCTACGGGCGCAGCGAGGGTCGGCGGGGATTTGCGGTCAGTTATGAGGCCCTGCTGGACGATATCGGGCAATTTCTCGAGCAGGTGCACGCGCGCTACCGCGGGCGCCGGTTATTTCTGTACGGCCATTCCATGGGCGGCAACCTGTGTATGAACTTCGTCCTCAAAAGGCGCTTCGCCCCCCTTTCCGGGCTTATTTCCTCCTCTCCCTGGATCAAACTCCCCTTCGAAACGCCCGCTTTCCGGGAAGTAGCCGACCGCCTGATCCGCTCCTACACCCCCACGCTCACCCTCCCGACCGGCTTGGCGGTGCATTTTCTTACCCACGACCCGGAGATCATCGAAATGTACAAATTCGACCCCTACGTACACGACAAACTCGACGCCCGCACCGGGCTCGAAATCCTCAACGCCGGCAACTGGCTCCACGATTTTCAGGGCCGCTTCCCGCTTCCCCTCCTGCTCATGCACGGCAGCGAAGACCGTATCACCGACCCGCAGGCGAGCCGCGATTTCGCCCGGCGGGTGCAAGGCCCGATCGTGTTCAAAGAATGGCCGGATATGTACCATGAACTGCACAATGAGATTGGATGTGAAGCGGTGTATGCGTTTTCGCGGCAATGGACCAATGGAATCTCGGAATTGGGGAATTAGGATTGCGGATTTCGGATTGATTTGATTGAGGTACATTTCCTTAGATAGGGAGAAAATAACCCGAAATCGAATAAATCCGAATTCCGCAATCCGAATTCCGCAATCCCTGGTTTCTTTTTCTTTTTCGATGGCATTAATAGCTGGACACAACGCAAAACCAGCCTGTATGATGCTAAACGTATTAGACCTTTTGAGTGAACTCCTTCCGCACCGGCGCGTGTGCGAAGCCCCCCTGCCGGCCGGGCAGGAAGACCTGTACTGGGCTGTTGCAGCCCTGCTAAGCCCCGGAAACGCCTATTTTTTCCTCCTCGACGTGCAGGACGCTGCACTGCGGTACGTACATCCTGCCGTTCGGAACGTGCTGGGCTGCGCGCCGGAGGATTTTTCGCCGGCGTATTTGGCGGAGATCATGCACCCGGAGGATGCGCCGGCGTATGCGTTGCGGGAGCGCGCGGCGCTGGATTTCTTTCAGGAGCGGCCGTCGGAGCTGGAGCGCCGGATCGGGAAGACCGCTTTTACCTTTCGGGTGCAGGACGGCGGGGGCGGCTGGCGGCACATCTTGCAGCAGAGCCTGCCGATTGGGCTCGACGCCGAGTGCAGGGTGCAGACGCTCCTGGGGGTGCACACTGATATTACGTATCTGGGTTTGCCGGCCGATGGCCGGGTGTTTTGTTTCGGGCAGCCGGGCGATCCGCCGCGGGTGGCGGCGCCGGGCGTGCCGCCGGGCGATTTGACGGCGGATATCTCCGGGCGCGAGCGCGCGATCGTGCTGCTGCTCGCAGAAGGCTTGTCGAGCAAGCAGATTGCTGACCGATTGGGGATATCCAAAAGCACGGTGGATACGCATCGTCGGAATCTGCTGCGCAAGACCGGCGCTAAAAACACCCTCGAACTGGCTGTTCGCATGACCCGGCCACCGGATTTTACTCATAAATGAGTATTGCAAGGTCCTTGATTATCAGGGAACTTTGTGCCATATTTGTCTTACTTGTCCATACATTATTTCAATTTGAAATCTCATGAAAAAAATTGTACTCACCTGCTTTTTCCTGTACGCGGCCCTGGGCGCGCTGCGCGCTGCCGTGCTGACGCTGAATAACAACACCCCCACGCCCGGACAGTACACCACCTTCGATGCCGCGCAGACGGCTGCGGCAGCCGGGGATACTATTTTGATACAGGGGTCGCCGACAAGCTATGGCACTATTACCATTAGTAAGCGTTTGACGATTATTGGGCCGGGGCATAAGCCGAGTACATTGTCGGGGCTTACGGCAACATTTGCTACTATCAGTATTTCAAATAATCTGACAGGCGTTAGGATTTATGGGATTAGTGTGACTTCAATTGCAGGATCTTTTCAAAATATTGATTCCATGATAGTTGAAAATGTGGTTTGTAGTAATGTATTGTCTATAGGATCTGGTTCTAAAAATATTTTGGTTCGAGGTTGTATTTTTGGGGGCTTCCTTGATCTACAAAGCACCACTGTCCAGGGTCTAGTTATCACTATTGAAAACAATTATTTTTTCAATAGTGGATATACTTTTTGCTTAGCAGGACCTGGTTGGGACGGCACAGCAACTAAGTTGATATCAAATAATATTTTTGCTGGTAACAGTCAATGTGTTTTTACATTATTTAATAATAATTCCAGTATCCGTAACGCAATACTCCAAAACAATATCTTTTACGGCCTTACGGCCAGCTCAGGCTCACAAACGGATTGCTTGTATGCAAACAATCTGTCATTCGGACATGCTTGCAACAACAATCTGCCTCCTGCCGGGCAGGGCGGATCCAATAACCTGGTCAATGTAGATCCGAAACTCGTCAATATCCAGCTGCCTACACAGTCCTCTGCCTTTTCTTACACCCGCAACTACCGCCTGCAGGCCGACTCGCCCTGTAAAGGCGCCGGCGTCGGCGGTACGGACATTGGTTTGTACGAGCCGGACTACGAGTTTTCCATGACCGGCGAGCCCAAGCGTCCGCAGGCGCTGACACTGAATCCCAATCCGGTGGTTGTGCCCACGGGCGGCACGACCACCGTCAATTTCACGATCCGGAAATCAACGGACAAAGCGCAGTAAGATGCGCATAGCGATCCCTTTTTCTTCAAACTTTGATTTCCAATATCATGAAACGCACACTGATCCTTTTGATCCTCGCGGTCTTAGGGGCGCTTGGCCGTACAGCGGCTCAAAGTGTCACCGCCGCGGAGTATTTTGTCAATACCGACCCGGGGGTCGGCAACGGCACGCCGATCCCGATTCCGACGCCTGGCGACACGGTCTCCGGGGCATTTAGCCTGGATGTGACGGGTTTATCGCCGGGCTTTCACAACCTGTATATTCGGGGTCGGAATGCGGACGGGCAATGGGGTTTTTTGCATCGGCAGAATTTTTATGTAGCGCCCGTACCTCCGCCGCCTACGCCTGTGACTCCGGTG
>JBEIDF010000270.1:0-4343 GCA_040383605.1 Lewinellaceae bacterium | reverse complement strand
GCGCAGAGGCACGCTGTAGTTTTTGGGAGTAACTGGTTAGCCGGTCGCTCTGTTACGCCGGAAATGCCGCCCAAGGCCAACTGAAATGGTATCTTGCTGTTCATACCTCAAAGAGCTGGATTTTTCTCGTACGCGCACGCACATAAAGTCACGAAGAACCTTTACTTTTTTCATCTTTGTCCTGTTTGATGTTTACTTTTTGTGTAAACCTATTTTAGGACAAGTCAACAAATCAGTCCTCACCGCACCACCGTCACATCCCCGCTGAACACCTCGGTCGTCCCGTCCGCAAATTCAATTTCCGCCCAATAAGCATATACCCCCGGCGGCATAGGCTTTCCTCTGAAACTGCCGTCCCAGCCCAGTTCCGGGCGGTTGGGCAGGATATTCTGAAATACCGCCATCTGCCCGCCCCAGCGGTCGTACACCTGCAAACTGCGGATATTCAGCACCCGCTCGTCGCCGTAAATGGTAAAACGATCGTTCAAACCGTCCGTGCCAGGTGCGAACGTGTTGGGGATATATACCTGTCCGCCCGTCTTGACCTTAATGAGAAATACGCCCGCTGCCGTACAAGCGCCGAAGCCTTGCACGAAAAGCCGCAACTGGGTCGTCCGTACGGGCGACAGGGTGGGGTTCAGGCAGTCGTCGCAGGACAAGTCCACCCCGGGCGCCGTCCAGACGATCTCCACCGGCTCAATCGTGATGGGTGCGTTCAGCGTTACTGTTTCGCCGGGCAGGATTTCGAGGGTATCGCCCACGAGTTCGTTTACGACTTCCAAGGGCGCCAGCACAACCACTTCTTCGGCGGTACAGCCGTTGGCGTCGGTCACTTCCACGGTGAAAACGCCCTCCTCCAGATCGTCGAAGTTCAGCACTTGCGTACCATTGGTCACGCCGACTTCCTGGAACAAGCGCACCGTGTAGGGCGCCACCCCGCCGCTGACGCTTTGCACCGTGACGGCGCCCGGAGAGAAACAGGTCGGCCCGATCGCCCGCACCACCGGCAATACCGGCGCGGGTTGGGTAAGCGTAGCGGTAGCCGTACCCGTACAGCCGGCGACATCGGTCACGGTCACGGTGTACGACCCGGCTCCGGCGTTTACGATGGTCGCCGCGGTCGCGCCGGTACTCCACAAATATTGGAAAGGCGCCTGGCCGCTCTGAGGCAGGCTGGTAGCGACGCCGTCGGTCGCGCCGGCGCACGATACCCCGAAGCCCTTATAATCGCTGTCAACGGCAATGGAGACCGTCAGAAGGCCGCCCGCCAGGGTTTGCGTGATCACCACGCTGTCGCAGCCGTCCGAACCGGTCAACCGCTGCACGGTGAAGCCGATTTGCTGCGGATCGCAGCTCTGGGCCTGCAGGAAGGTCGTATCGGCCGTACCCGGGGCGAGCGCCCGCGCTGCGGTACCGGTACAGCCGTTTGCATCCGTCGCTGTCAGTCCATAATTGCCGGGCTGTGTCACGGTGATCTGCGGACCCGTCTGGCCGTTCGACCATTGATAGGCCGTAAATCCGGAACCGCCGCTCAGGGTGGCGGAACCGCCGCAAAGCACAGCCGGACCGCTGATCTGCACCTGCGGCGCCTGGAGCGCCTGCACCGAAAACGAGGCCGCGGCCGTACAGCCCAGGGCATCCGTAACCGTCACCCGGTAAAGGCCCGCTTGATTGACGGCGATGCCGGGCGTGCCGGCGCCGGTACTCCAAACGTATTGCACAAATCCGGCGCTCGCCTGCAAGGCGCCGCTTGCGCCCGGACACAGGCGGTCGTCGCCATTGATACTCACTTGCGGCAGCGCCGGAACATCTACCGGAACGGCGGCCGTACCCGTGCAGCCGTTCTGGTCGGTTACCTGGACGCTGTAAACGCCCGATTGCGTCACGCTGATACCAGGTGTGGCGCCCCCGTTATTCCACAGATAGGCGGCGAAACCTGCGCCGGCGCTGAGACTGATTTGTCCGTCGCAGGTATATGGCAACAAGGTGATCTGCGGCGCCGGATTGGGAAGCAGCGCCAAATTAGCCGTCGCCACGCCGGTACAGCCGGCGGCATCCGTTACCGTCAGACTGTACGATCCGGCCGTACTGACGTTAATAGAAGCGCCCGAAGCGCCGGTACTCCACTGAATAGTCGTAAATGCGCCGCTGACGCTGAGCGTAGCCGAAGCGCCGGCGCAAAAGGTTTGCGGACCACTCACAACCGGCGCCGGCAAAGGCAAGGCGGTAAGTTGAGTTGCGGCGGTGACCGTGCAGCCGAGGGCATCCGTGACGGTAAGCGACAGCGGGCCGCCGAGGCCCGTATTGATGACAGGCGAAACATCGCCCGTGCTCCAGGCGTAAGACTGAAAACCGGCGGTGGCCGTCAGCGTGGTCTGTGCGCCCGCACAAAATTCAACATCGCCGCTGATATCCACTACCGGCAAGGCGGGGACATCGATTTGCACGGCATCCACCCCGGTGCAGCCGGTCGCATCGGTGACCGTAACGGTGTACGTGCCGGAAGTTTGGGCGCTGATCACAGCGCCGGTTTGTCCGTTACTCCAGGTGTATGTGCTGAAGCCCGCGCCGGCATCCAGTTGGATTTGTCCGTCGCAGGCATAAGATTCCGGTGTGATTTGGGGATCCAGTTGAGTCGCCACCGTGAGCGTGGCGCCGCCTGTATTGGTACAGCCGTTGGCATCCGTGACCGTCAGCAGGTAGTCGCCGGCCGTACTCACCGTAATGGAAGGCGTGGTTTCACCGTTCGACCACAGATAAGCGTTCAGTCCCGGCGGCGCGCTCAGCACGCCGCTGCTGTTCACGCAGATGACACTGGGGCCGCTGACGGCGGCGTTCGGCAGCGGGAAAACAGTAAAGTTGAAAACGTCGGTCGCCGTGCAGCCCAAGTTATCCGTCACCGTCACCGAGTAGTTGCCGGCAAGGCCGGTAGAGATGACCGGCCCGGTCTGGCCGTTTGACCAAACGTAACTACTAAAGCCGGAAGTAGCGTTCAAATCGGCCGTATTACCCTGGCAAACGGCCGGACTACCGCTGATATCCACCACCGGCGGCGATGGGATCGTCACGGCTACGGTAGCGGCGCCGGTGCAGCCGTTGGCATCGGTAACGGTCACCGTGTAATCGCCGGAAAGCGTTACTACGGCCACCGGCGTATTCTGGCCGTTGCTCCAGGTGTATGTGCTGAAGCCCGGACCGGCATCCAGCGTAATTTGTCCGTTGCAGGTGTAGGGCAAAGAGGCGGGGTCGGGCGCCGGCGGCGCTGCTACGGAGACCGAGACGGCGCCGGCATTGGTACAACCATTGGCATCGGTGACGGTGACGCTGTAAGTCCCCGCGGCTGACACGCTGATGGTCGGGCTTGTTTCCGCCGTGGACCACAGGTAGGCACTTAGTCCTGCCGGAGCGTTCAATACCGCGCTACCGTTGATACAAATCAGCGACGGTCCGCTCACCGAGGTATTCGGCAGCGGATTGACATTCAGCGTAAATACATCGGTGGCCGTACAGCCGAAATTATCCGTGGCCGTTACGGTGTAGTTGCCTGCGGCGTTCACTGCAATAGCGGGCCCAACCTGTCCGTTCGACCAAATATAGGCATTAAAGCCCGCGCTTGCATTGAGCGTAGCGGAAGCATTTTGGCAAACAGCGGCCAGGCCGCTGATATTCACCACCGGGTCGGAGGGAATAGTCACGACGACCACATCCGTGCCGCTGCAGCCGCCGGCGTCCGAGACCGTCACGGTATAATCGCCGGGTGCATTAACAGAAATGGATTGGGTGGTGGCGCCGTTGCTCCAGTTGTAGGAGACAAAGCCGGCGCCGGCGTCGAGCGCGATTTGGCCGTCGCAGTTGTAAGGCTGCGGTGCGATTTCCGGCTCCAGGCTGGTACTCAGCGCGAGGGTTTGGACGTCGGTTCCGGTACAGCCGTTGGTGGCCGTGACCGTGACGATGTAGGTACCCGGGTCCGAAACCGTAATACTTTGGGTATTCTGGCCGCTGCTCCAATTGTAAGCGCTGAAAGCCCCCGGCACGGTAAATGTGGCCTGGCTACCTGCGCAAATCGTGGCAGAGCCTGCAATCACCGGCGTCGGATTATTCAGGGTTTGCACCGGAAAAATATCGGTCGCCGTGCAGCCGAATGCGTTCGTAGCGGTTACCTCGTAGTTTCCGGTTTGATTTACGGATATACTTTGGGTTGTTTCTCCTGTTGACCAAAGGTACGCGGTCAATCCGGCGGAGGCCGTCAGCGCAGCATTTCCGCCCTGGCAGAAAGTGTTGTTTCCGCTGATCTGCACCTGCGGATCGGCGGGAATATCGGCGAAAAACAGGTCGGTACCGGT
>JBEIDF010000269.1:0-4345 GCA_040383605.1 Lewinellaceae bacterium | reverse complement strand
GCTAATATGAAAGTCTTTTTCAGCCATACTTCGTTCCTTTTTTTCGCCGTAATTAGTCCCATTACGACTGCAAAAAGCGCCTTGTCTGGCTAAAAAATCCTTTTCATATTAGCAGAGAATATAATTTTAGACACGCTCTTAAGCCGGATTTCCGAAACCGGGTATTCAAGAATGCGAATTATCGAAAAGTATCGACGCGGATTTTCTGTCGAATCCTTGAGAGGCGACGGTATCGTGCCGTAGCGCGCGCGTGTCCGTCAATTTGGCAACAGAGTCGGTTCCGGTTGAATTTTTGCAAGGTCTACCAGCGGCAGCAAGGCGTTATCGAGGAAAGTCCCTTTGAACGTGCCGTACATTAATCCGCGCATAGTGGATACAGAAACGCCGAGTAACGTATTAAAAAGTTCCGGCGGCAGTTCCGGATTTTTTCTGTCGCCGTATGAAACATGCGCCTGCAGGTTCTCCACGCTGAAATAAAACGCGGCTGAAAACTGTCCGAGGTTGTCGCCGGTATCATTATCCTTGATTGTGACGTCTGTCGAGATGACCACAAGATTCTCCGGGACGAGGATCGTGGTTTTAAATTGCATATCAAATCCGAACCCGCGTAGTTCGCGAGGCGCTTTCGGCGCTTTCAACACCGCGTTTACGATTTCGATATCTTTGATATTGACTGCGATTCCGTTTCCCATTTTTACGCTATATTAAATTGCCGTTGAAGGTGCTCCCTGGGCGTTTCCTCTTGGTTGGATTGCGTTGCCTGGAGAGAATAACACTGGCCGCCCGGATAATAAACGACCTGACTTGATTCTTCAGAAATGAATTGCGCGGTGAGGCGAAAAACAATGGGAACTGCCGGCGGAGTTTCCACTACCAGCAATTTGATGCCCAGCACCCTTTGAATATCCGTTAGCGTATCCACCGTAAAGTTATGTCCGCCGCTCAGCCATTTAGTAATTACCGATGGTTGCCGGCCCATCAAATCCGCAAATTGCTTTTTGCTGATTGCTTTTGCTTTTAATGCGTCTTCTATTCTGGCTGCCAGCAGCATACGGGTTTCGGTACGGGCGTATGTCTCTGATGTTCCAAGCGCGCGGAAGGCGTCGAGAACCTGACTTTTATGGGTTTTTAGCGTTTGTTTTTCCTGCTTTTTCATATAATTGATCCGTTGCTGACACATCCCTTTAACGAGCCTGTACCGGTTTTTCCGTCGAAGGCAAAAATAGCCGTATTTTTTCCTTTTTGATAGCGCATAGTCTGCATTGCGTAACTGAAAAATAAGGTGTTTTTCACTCGGTGAGAAAATCTGGACATGGTCTTAATTCAGTCTTCCGGAGGATCGCCAAAATTGAAATCCCCTGTAAGTTCAAACCCATCGGCTGTCCACCGGATTTCTTTATCCAATATCTTTTGGGTGAGTGCGTCTGATATTTTTCGCATTAGCTCGTTTTCGTAATATAATTTTGGATTCTCTTGTAGCGTTCGCACGTTTTGGGGTTTGGGGCCGCCGCCGCCCAAAATAATCACTACCTGACCCAATCGCATACAGTATAGACGGAGGCGACGGGAAGGTTTATCGCGCAGATCCCAAATGTCCTGCCCGGGCCTTCCCTCTGGTTTTTCAAAATACTGCTCGCGAGCCCCGGTTTTTGTCGCCATTACCATGAGTTGTTCATGAACGTCCCTTAACTCCTCTTGATATTCAGATAGATTTTCCTCTAAAAAACGCTCAAAAAGCGTTCGCTCGTCGTCATTCACGATTACAGAATAGACGGTCAACTTTTTACCGCAAAGCAATTCAAGTTTTACGAGGTTAAATTTCACTTATAAACAAAATTTTTACAAAGATACGGTTTTTTATTTTATTTATAAATAAAATATTTTCTCATTGCCGACATCCCACGCGCACATACCCCAGCGGCCGTATCATCCCGCCGGGATCCGCCCTACCTTACAACCAGCGTGAAAACCCGGTGTCCTCGGCCGGAAAAACCTCCGGAAAAACCGGCGGCGCGCGAAAATTCGGCAGAAATCAGCCGGTATGTTGGCGTGTAGCGCAGGGGATTGCGGAAACTGGGGCGGGGGGTGTAATTTTGCGGGGTGGTTGGGGGTTAAGACAGAGAAGGCAGTCGGGAGGTTACAGTAAAAAGAAAAATCATGATTCAGGGAATCGAAATTTATCAAACTCCGGATGGCGTTGCGCAAGTCGAGGTAAAATTCCGGGAAGAGACCTTCTGGCTTACACAAAATCAGATTGCGCTACTCTTTGAAAGGAACAGGACAGTAATTACCAAGCATTTGCGAAATATCTTCAAAGAACAGGAACTAGATGAAAAAGTGGTTAGTGCAAAATTTGCACATACCACTCCGCATGGCGCCATGAAAGGTAAAACCCAGGAAGGCGAAGTAACCTATTAGAGCATGTCTAAAATTATATTTCTCGCTAATATGAAAGTCTTTTTCAGCCAACCGTCGTTCCTTTTTTCGCCGTATTTAGTCCCATTACGCCTGCAAAAAGCGCCTTGTCTGGCAAAAAAAAGTTTTTCATATTAGATATGCCCTTGACAAGGCAAATTTTACAGCCGAATGCAGGCAATTCGGCGAAAAATTTGACGCAGTTAAAAATAAAATTGGGCAGTTGCAGCCCAGAAATCAAAATTTGAAAAAGGTCTCAGCAGGACGCTTGCGAAGCGATCTTCGTGTAAACTTAAAAAACCGTATTTTTGTGTTTAAATACCGCACAAGCCCGCCGTTCAAACTGACCAAGTATGGCTGACAGAACGCTTCTTCTGCAAATCTCCGACGATCGGATCTTCTTCAACCCGGCGCTTTCCATGCCGCTGGCGCAAACGAATATTCCGGAGACGGACCTGCGTTTCAAATCCAACCGCGTTTTTTACTGGCGGGTTCGCATGGAGCGGTTTGATCCGGAAGCAAAACAGTTGTGGGTCGAGGTATTGGAATACAACGCGGCGCCGGGCGAACGATTCAGGCAGCAGAAGCCCAAAGATGACGTGCGATCGCTCGTTTTCAAAGAGCTGGACTGGCATTTTCTGGAACCGCAACTGTCGTATTACACCAAAATAAAACTAAAATCCATTCTGAAAAATGTCCCGCCGGAACAAGCGGATAAAAACCCGGAATGGCTCAGCGGCGAGGCGCCAAACCCGCAAAGAAGCACGATGCGCTTCCGATTTGATGTGCCTTTTGCCGATCTGCAGTTCAGCCTCGGGTATGTCAGGTTTACCAAACACCTCGAAAAAATTGACCGAACGGTTGCTTTCAAAATCTTGAATGATCATTTGCTGCCGGAATTTGAATACATCAAATTCGGACTTGCCCAAAAGCTCGGCAAACGGAAGATTAAGGTCGAGGCGGAAATCCGCCTGTGCAATGGCGATATTGAAAGCACGCGGGCCGTATCGAAAGAAATTGACGCGATTTCTTCCGATTTTATTGATTCCGTCAAGCAGCAGCGCACGCTGGAACTCTCCAAAAAACCGGATGTAATCCAACCGGACAAATCGCTTTTTACGTCCGAGGACGTTTTTGACCAGTTTGACGAAGACCGGCGCAGCCAGGGCAATGTTTTTCGGCAGTCGGAAAAAGATATTCTGGAGACTCTTTTAGGGGATAAAAGTATCCGCAACCGGCAACAACTGATCTATCTATCGGGCGCTAAGCAGTCTAAAAACGAAAAAATTCGATTTACACTCGCGCCGAACTTTGGCTTCCTCTTCCTGGTAGAGGGCGAGCAGTACAATCACTTCGTTTGGGAGTTGCTCAATTCGCACGCAACGTATATCTGGAGTATTGGCAAAACCCGGCAGGAACTTGCCTTGCAATATCAACGCATCGAACAGGCGATCAATATAATCCGCAATACCAGCCGGAGCGCCTACAAAAACGCCTACCGGCAGCAACAGACAGACCAGGATTTGTTGTTCAATTACCTCCAGCATCAGCACGCCGACTCGGCGCTGGTGGATGGCTTCCCCAAATGGAAGCATCAGCTGAATGCGTTGTTGGTGTGAGGGCTGGGGCTGGCTATCAGGGATGCGGGGTTTGATCCACCTTGCTTGCCGCACCGCCGACTTGCCCTGCTCCCAACAGATGCGCTTCTAAAAATTGCTGAATTTCTGCCGCGGTGGTGTCTGCATCAAATTGAACCGGGGGCAGAAAGCGCACTCGGAGCCTGCTGCCAGCTTTTCGGATACGCAGCCCTTTCTTGTCAAATGCCTCCCGGAGGCCCTCGATGTGTACGGGCACCACGATGGGCCGGTAACTTTTGATAATATTATCGGTACCCTTTCGGACTGGCGCGTTGGGCGTGGTTGTGCCTTGC
>JBEIDF010000268.1:0-4351 GCA_040383605.1 Lewinellaceae bacterium | reverse complement strand
TTGCTGATGCCAGGAGAGGCAGGCGTAGGCGACCGTGATGAAGTTTTCGTCGTACGCGCAGGCATATTGGCCGGCGTCCGGCGAGAGCAACCGCCCGCTCGTTGCAACGCGGGTGATGGTGACGTCCGGCGGCGGACTTTGTCGAGACAGAGAGTCGGGATGGAAATAAAAAAAGCCGTTTTCCCCGGTGGGAAACAGGATTCTGCCGTCCTTCAGGCGGTAAGGTATTTGCCCCACGTCGAATTGCGTTTCGGGCAGGCCGTCCTGCGGGTAGTAACGGCCAATCCGGTTATCCGCAATATTCCAGCTGGTAAAGCCTTCCCGCGTAGCGAACCAAACGGCGCCGGTATGATCCCTGATAGCTGCCAGCAGGTTGCGCAGCGGCAGATTCTTTAACACACCGCTTTGGCGGTAAGCCAGCCGTTTTTTATCAAAAAAATAGAGCACATTGCCGTAAGCCAGCAAGGTGGAGTCATTCCAGGGAATAAATCCGTAAACATCCGCGCGCATGCCGGTGGCCGTTCCAAGCGCCGGATCGAATTCGTTCGTCCGGGAATCAAATCGAAAGATGGCTTCGTTTTGGCTGAACCAAATCGTGCGGTTGTGATCGGGGAGTACAGAGTGTGCAGGCGCGGAATTTGGCGCCCGTTCAAAAAAGGCTATCCGCCTATCCTCGGGGTTTATTTTTCCTAACCAGCCTTTTTGCATTCCCGTCCACAGGTAGTTATCTGCATCCCGAACCAACGATCGGAACGTACTCCGGCGCGGCTGTTCCAATCGCCATTTGCGCAATAATTTTCCGTCCGGTTCAAATAATTGCAGGGTACCGTGCTGACCGACGCACCAGATCCGGCCGCGCGCGTCCTCTGCAATGCCCCAGACTGCATTAAAATTGTCTTCATTTTCCTCATCCGACGTACCAAGCGGCGAATTGGGGTTAAAATACCTGCGCAACGGACGAATATTCTGGTCGAAAACGTAGGTTCCACCGAAAAAAGTGCCCACCCAGATTTCTCGCCGGGAAGTCTCAAAAAAGCACAGTCCCTGATTAATAGCAATCGCCCGCCCTTGCACATCCACCAAGCCTTCGCAGGATCG
Source organism: Lewinellaceae bacterium (assembly GCA_040383605.1). Taxonomy (GTDB): domain Bacteria; phylum Bacteroidota; class Bacteroidia; order Chitinophagales; family Saprospiraceae; genus M3007. Next base: position 3,253 of record JBEIDF010000268.1, on the reverse strand, counting down.
AATGTGTTGCCGATCGGGGTTGAACACATAAAGCCCCGCATTGGTAAGCAGCCAGATATTACCTTCTCGATCTTGATAGATTTTGAAAATACCTTGAAATACCGGGGTGTTTTTTTTGCCCGAAATATAATTAAACAGGTATTTATTGCCGGTTTGAAGGTCAAAATATCCAAATTCGAAACTGTATTCCCCAAAAAACCAAAGACGGCCGCGCGTATCCTCTTTAAAAAGAACGTGTTCTTTGAAGGCATTACGCACGCGCTCCATAGTGCCGCGCTTCAGATCGAAGGTCAACAAATCACGTTGTTTGCTGCTCCCAGAAGGCAAATGCGCTATCCAGATCTTATTTTTGGAGTCGATATAGAGCCTGTTCGGATATTGTATCTGCCGGAGCAGCGGATGCTTCTCCGGGTGTTTGCCAGACAACCACACTTTCCCGGTGGCGCGCTCGAGCAGCCCCAACCCTGTTTTGTATAAAAACCAAAGATTCCCGGTTTCCGGCTCGACCAAAACATGGCCAATCAATTTTGTATCTTCCAGTCCGGGCACTCCTATCCAGCAATCCTTCTCCGGCGCATAGCGGTACAGTCCGCCCGGCGCCGTGGTAGCCAGCCAGAAACCGCCCAGGGAATCGCGAAAGAACATAGTGGGGTAGCTCGCCTTGATGCTGCCTGCTTCGCCAGGCACTGGAATAAATTTACCGGACGCGGGACTGTACCGGCATACGCCTAGTGAAGTGGCAACCCACAGCCGGTGTTTTTCATCTATCCAGAGCGCGTGCACCCAATCGGAGGGCAGCGAGCCGGGATCATCCGGGTTGTGTGTGAACGTGGTGAAATGCTTCCCGTCGAAGCGTTGCAACCCGTTTGCGGTAGCCAGCCACCAAAATCCCGCGCTGTCCTGCACCATATCCGCCACGAAATCGGAGGCCAATCCGTCCGATTTCGCCAGATGGGCGAACTGCCAGGGGTTTACAGATACGTATTCGCTGTTTTGCGCGACGCACGGAGCAGGAGCGCAGCACAAAAACGCTGCAAAAACAATTGGTGTAATCAGAATATTTCTCAAGGATGATTTGACTTGGAATTATTTGATTACAAACGTACCGCTTTTGCTAACAAAAACCAAAAATAATTGGGAATTTTTGGATTTCGGATTGGGGATTTCGGATTTCGGATTTATTACGATGGCGGGTTGTTTTTTCCATATATTGCAGGTAACAAACCGAAATCGTAATAAATCCGAAATCCCAATTCCGCAATCCGAAATCCGCTAGTTTGCTTTCCACACCCGCAATACATTCTGGTAGCAGATCTTGCGGATATCGCGTTTCGAGTAGCCGCGGCGCAAGAGTTCTTCCAGCAGGTTGGGGTACATACTTACATCGGCCAGATCGGGCGGCAGGGCCAGATCCACGCCATCGAAGTCGCTGCCGAGTCCGATATGGTTGATGCCGACCAGGTTTTTCAGGTGGTCTATGTGGTCGGCCACGTTTTTGGCGGTTACGCCGGCTTTGACCATCTCGGCGCGTAGGAAGGCGCGGCCTTCGGGTGATTTGCCGTCGAGCCCGCGGGTTTTCATCTCGGCCTCGGCGGCCAGGTAGCGCGTCCGACTTTCTGTGCTGAGAAAGTAGTGGCTGAAGGGCACGCAGACCACGCCATTTTTGGCTGCAATGGCGCGAATAAGTTCGTCGGGCAGGTTGCGCTGGTAGCCCGGGGTGAAGTGCCTGCAGGCGCTGTGGGTGGCGATGACGGGCCGGGTGCTGGTTTCGAGCACGTCGCGGATCGCGTCGTCGCTCAGGTGGCTTACGTCCACCATGATCCCGACGCGATTCATTTCCTGCACAACCGTGCGTCCGAATGCGCTCAAGCCGCCGTGGGTGTGCAGGGTGTCGTAAGAAGAATCGGAAATCTGATTGTCGCGGCTGTGCGCCAGGGTGACGTACCGTATGCCGCGGCGGTGAAAATAACCGACGTCCTCCAGGGTTTCAATGGGTGCGCCGTTTTCCATGCCCATCGGCAGGGAGATCACGCCTTTTCGAAACTGCCGGAGCAAATCCTCGGGCTGGAATGCGAGGGCAAATTGCTGCGGATTGTCCGCCGCCACCGCATACACGATCTGGATCAGGGAGTCGGCGACTTCTTTGGAGCGGCCGGGCTCCTTTTGGTACCGGGCGGGGATGTAAATGGACATGAAGGGGCCGTATAACCCGCCCTGCACCGCCCGTGCATAGTCGAAATCGCCCTTCGGGTGTTTCAAGGCCAGCGCCGTGTACCCGGGCGTCCACGCCTCGCCGTGCTCCACCAGGCTGTAGGGAAAATCTATATGCGTATCAATAATCGGGGTGGTTTTGAGGATGCGCTGCACGCGGGAGGCAGGATGGCAGGAGGCCAGGATAAGCAGGAGAAAACAACAGGCAAATGGCTGGAATTTCATTGTGTTGTATTTTTGGGAGGCAAGATACAAAAAATCGGTAACTGGTTAGCAGGTCGCGTCTGAGCCAAAAAAGGATCCATTTTTCGCCAGACGAAGCGATTTTTTGCAGGCCATAGCAGCGCTATGGTCAAAAAAAATCGCGAAGTATGCGGGAAATGGGACTTTTGGGGCCAGACAGCGATCCTGCTAACCAGTTACAAAAATCGGCTGTGGCGCGCGAGGCAGCCACAGCCGATGGGGGACAACAAGGCGGGCGTTCATTTAATCACCCGGCGATGTTGAATACAGCGGTTTATTTCACCGGAGATTTTTTTGCTTTTGCAGGCGCAGCAACCGCCTCCTCGGTTTTAGCTTCCACCGTTTTGCCGCTGAGAATTTTCTCTTTGGTAAAGTCCACCACCAGTGCGGACGCGATGTAGATAGAAGAGTAGGTACCGAACAACATCCCCACCAACATCCCGAAGGCGAAGCCCTTGGTAGCCGATCCGCCGAATACGAACAGCAGGAGGGCGACCAGCACGACCGTACCTGAAGTGATCAAGGTACGCGTCAGCGTGGAGTTGATCGCTCTGTTGAGTACGATTTCTTTTTCTTCCCCGGCGAAGGCCTTGATGAACTCGCGGATACGGTCATATACGATCACGGTATCATTCACCGAGAAACCGATAACCGTGAGGATACAGGCGATGATGGCCTGGTCAATTTCCAGCGAGAAGGGCACGAGGCCGTGCAGGAGCGAGAAGAGGCCAAGCGTGATGATTACGTCGTGCGCCAAGGCGAGTACGGCGCCGATGGAGAACTGCCAGCGGCGGAAGCG
>JBEIDF010000267.1:0-4354 GCA_040383605.1 Lewinellaceae bacterium | reverse complement strand
AGGATCGCTGTCTGGCCCCAAAAGTCCCATTTTCCGCCATACTTCGCAATTTTTTTTGACCATAGCGCTGCTATGGCCTGCAAAAAATCGCTTCGTCTGGCGAAAAATGGGTCCTTTTTTGGCTCAGACGCGACCTGCTAACCAGTTACCTCTAAGTTATTGGTCAAATTCAACCGGTGCAATAAATTGTTTACCCGCTGTGAATGGGATAAGACGCTTGTGCTGCAACCTGCCAATAATGATGGCCGGATGTGTGTTGAACTGTTTTGCAAACGCCCTGATGTCCTCTTCGCGCAGTGGGGCTGCAGCTAAAATCTCCGCTTCTTCGACTTCGGTCAATGTCCACTTACAGGCAAATTCATCTGCTTCCTGTTCTTTCTGCATGTTTTTGTCGGAATAGTCGAGGTTTTCAAGGAAGATGTCTTTTTTACCGTGTAAAAGGATATGACCTGCCTCGTGAAAGAAGGTGAACCAGAAACTGTCGTTTCGGTTGTAGCGGCCTGTGAGCTGAATAAATGGGGTATCGTGGAGCCAACGGGTAGAGCCACTGATGGGCGCTTTATTGATGCAGGGGGTGTGTACCACTTTAACCCCTGCTTCGAGGCAAATACTTTGCAACTGATTAAAGAACCCATCAGGATGATTGGCCATGATGGACTTTATTTGAGGCAGGGCTTCCTTGAACTTCTTTTCTGAATAGTCGTTGGCTTCCAGTTCAGCAGCCTGTAACTCCCCTTTGCGAAGCCAGGCCGATATGGCATACGGCTCTTTGGTTTGCGCCAGGGATATGCGGAAAGCTACTTTTAACTGCTGCTTGAAGTAATAATCCTCCCAGGCTGTATGATTGGAGAACCCAAAGAAAGCCAGCATTTCCATTGTTTTTTCCTGAATGGTGCTTACCGGAGGCAGCCAGCCTTTTTTGATCATATCGGCTAAGGGGAACTGCTTTGCCCATGAAACGGCTGCATCAATGGCGGCTTTGCGTTTCTCTCTTGCCATGTATTCATCATAGCCCCGTTGGTGGTTCATCCAAAAGTTGGCTGGTATTTTGGTTACATTTTCAAACCGAACGGCCATATCGGGGGTAATGGCGCTTTCGCTTTTCAGGACTGCGATAATAGTTTTTTCCGGCTTGCCGGTGCGGAGGGCAAACTCTTTTGGCCCCATTTCCATTTCCTCCAGCTTCTCGGCTAAGGTTTCGCCAGGATGCGGAACTGATTGTGGGAAATATTGATTCTGCTTGGCCATGATCATTTCTCTTTATGGTAGTTTATAATCTCTATTACTTCTACACCTGTAATCTCCAACCAGATATACTGCCCGTCTGGATTGGTGGGTATGGGGTCTTCGTGAGGTGTGAAAACCAGCCTGTATGGTTGGTCTAAGTCGCAGCCCCACTGCCCTTTCCGGTCGTTCTTGAGTTCGTGATAGTTGCCAGGCAAGTATCTCACATCTTCAAGGGTGGTGGCAAATCGTAACTGTGCCAGCCTTGTCTTGATCTTCTCTGCCCGTAGCTTACCCAACTCCTTCAGCATCTTCCGGTCATCATTCACCAGTTTCTCCAACTTCTTATCGGCAAAAGTAATTTTCACTGCAAAGGTATTTGTTTTTTTGGTTAACAGCAAGTGTAAGTCAAAAATATATAATTCCTATACTTGCCGCCTGCTTGTTGATGAAACGCCGGCATATCCTAGCGAATCGTTTCTGTCACCGGTGATCCCTTACCCTCCCTTCGATTCGTTTGTTTCGGCGTATTTTTTGAAGTTATCTAAAATCGCCTGCCACCCATTTCTTTGTAATTCGATTGAATTTTCAGTTTCCGGGTCAAAGGTTACGGTCACCTCGGTTTGTCCGGCTGCTTCTTTAAACTCGACCTTTGAAAATCGGCCGCCGAACTCGTACGTAAAATGCGCTCCTTGGTGAATTTCTGTATAGACCGCCTCAAAGTCAAAGCCGAAACTTCCGTCTTTAGCCTCCATTCGTGCAACGTATCGGCCACCAACCTTCAGATCGTTTGTTGCGGACGGGCAATGCCAGCTCGGGTCGGCAAAATTCCATTTTGTTATGTGTTCGGGCTGCGTGTAAAAGTCCCAAACCTTCTGTTTTTCTGCCAAAACCGTCGCGCAAACGGTAATCTTTTCCTGTTCCATATTTTTGTATTTGCTTGTGTCTGGAAACGTGATTGGCCCGACCGTCATTTATACTAAGCCCGACCGGATTGAAATAGCCCCCCCTAAAAAACTCGCATTCCCCTGCGCTGCTCCGCAATTCACTGGATACCATTTGTTTTTCACGCACGGTTTTCCGGGCAAAATTCGGGATATTCATGCAGCGTGCAATGAAAATTTGAGCAAGTTCTTCGAAAAAAACAATCGGCGGGATGAGGTCGAATTGGCGGCGTTTTTTGGGGCATTGCTGATACTCATCGAGCGGGGGTTATTCGGCGATGCAGCGGATGGAGAGACCAGAGATACGGAGACCATCATTAACATTAACATTATCATTAAAAAAATAGAGGTATGCGGCGTCGGTTCCATTCTCCGTGCTACCCCAGTAAGTACCGTATCGCCCTCTAAGGTATTGATAACCGGATGTGAAGTGCCTAGCGCCAGTTGCTGGTAAAAATAAGCCGCTGATTCCTGAGCCAATTCGAAGTCCCGAACTATAGTTAGTGCTGCTTTCAGACCATGAACCGATAAAGGTGCGGGCTGGATTGAGATTTGTGTTAATTACAGCATTCCACTGCGCCTTAGTCGGTACCCTAAACCCAGAGGGACAGGGATCATTCAAGGTTTTGCTATCATCACTCCAAGCGCCATTCTGGGCAGGTATAGTATTCCAACTTGAGATATTTTCTGCATTTGCCTCTCCGCTCGAAGGCCCCGTTGGCCCGGAGGCAGCCACGACAGCACGCCCCCACTGGTAGTAAGCGCCATTCAATTCCCACCGCGGAGTGTAAGGATCATTAGTCGCTACGGCCCCGAGGTTGTAACAACTGAAGGTCAAAACAGACCCACCGGGACCGCAAACTTGACAACCAACCAGATCTGTTATCGTAATCGCCCCCTGCGCCTCCACCTCCCCGCATCCTCCGGTCAGCGGAATTATAAAATTAAAAGTCCCCGCCTCCGTTGCTGTTCCACTGATTGCCAAGGTATTATTATACTGCCAAGTCGCCGTCACACCCGCCGGAAGCCCGGTGGGCGTACCAATTCCCGTGGCGCCGGTGGTTACGTGCGTAGTAGCCGATATAGGCGTATTGATACAATACGTGTAATCAGTACTCAAAGACGAGGCAGTATTATCAGCCGAAACGGTAATATCCCCTGTTGCCCAAATAGACCCACACACCCCCTCCAACGGAATACTATACCCATACACCCCCGCCTCCACCGGCGTCCCGCCAATCACAATCGTATTCCCCTGCCAAGTTGCAGTCACGCCCGGAGGAAGTCCGCTCGGCGTACCGATCCCCGTAGCACCCGTGGTGGTATGCGTAATATTCGGCAGCTGCGTGTTGATACACACGGTCGGCGTCGAAGACGCCCCCGAAGCCGTACAATTCACCACCCCCACGGCACTCCCCGCCGGTTGCGTCCCGGTGGTCCACGTAAACGTCCCGGGCGCCACCGGCGTACCCGAGGCCGTCAGCGTAATCGGCTGGCAGCCTGGACTCGTAAAATTCCCGGCCCCGGAAAACGTCACCCCATTCTGTGTAGTAGTCAGCGACCAGATACCCGGCCAGGTCACATTGGCATACAACGTCATCGTCACGCCGCTCACCGGAAATCCCGCATACATCGCGCCCTGGATGCTCCCCAAACCCGAGCAACCCGGCCCGCCATAAGCAGTGACCCCGGCTGCCGTAGTCAGACAGACCCAGATCGGCTGCGCCGGCGCGCCGACATTCATCTCGATGCAGTTGAGCGTGGTGTTGAAAATAAGCAATCCCGTGGCAGGCTCCGCGATGGCGTTGCGCTCTGCGGTGGTGAGTCGGGGTGGCAGCAGTCCCTTGTTCGTGCTCTGCAAATCTAATAAAGCCGACGGATTGGGCGTGGTACCGCCGATGACGGTTTGGGCCGGTAGCCGCGTGGCGATCAGGGAGAGAAAGAGGACGAGGGCGAGGAGGTGGTGTAGGTTTTTTTTCATTGGAGCAGTGAATTTATGGATTTGATTGTTACGGTTTTGATGCGTTTATGGTTGGCGGGTATCGCCAGGGCAGACGCATGAAAATGGATATGTGATCAAAAATAAAGTCCGTATATTTGTCGGAAAAACGACATGATCGAGATAGAAAATTCGTTAGGCAGTCTTTTGGATCATTTGAAGGATGTTCCCGAACCACGGCAGCGGT
>JBEIDF010000266.1:0-4370 GCA_040383605.1 Lewinellaceae bacterium | reverse complement strand
TACTGCGGAGTACCGGAACGAACTGCGCAAATACCCGGAGTTCAACGAGCCCAACGACCCGGCCGATCCGACCAGCCCGAAGCGCTGGGAAGCGTTTGAGTACGAACTGGCTTGCGCTGAACTTTGCGGCAAAAGCCACTATTCTATGAAACGCATTCTGCGGGTGGTTTCTCAGGAGGAGTATGATGCTTGGTTGGCAAAACAGCAATCTTTCTATTTCTCGCAAATCCGCGGTAAAGCGGATGACCCCAACATGGGCAAAGTCCTGGAAATGGAAGTCCCGCTCCGCGCACAGCAATTTAGCGAAAATGTAAAGAAAGCCGTCGAGTCCGCTAACAGCGCGGATAAAACGCTGGCGCTTCAAAATATCAACTTCGAAACCGGTGCTGCGAAACTCACCGCAGAAAGCCGCTACGAACTGGACAACCTGGTCACCGCCATGACCGCTTATCCGAAAATGACGATTCAGGTAGCAGGGCACACCGACAATGTCGGCGATCCCGCAGCCAACAAGACGCTTTCGGAACAACGCGCGGCCTCCGTGGCGAAGTTCCTGACTGACCGCGGCATCGGCGCCGGTCGCATCCGGGCAATCGGATACGGCGACACGAAACCGCTGGCCGACAACGATACAGAAGAAAATCGCGCAAAAAATCGCCGCACGGAATTTACCATTGTTTCTCAGTAAATTTCGTTTGTAAACACCGAACCCACCCGAACAATTTTACATAACAAATTTTTCAAAAAAGACCTGGCTATGGCTCACGTTGCAACGGTTGCCGAAACGCTCGACGAAAAACTCACCCAAGAGTTAGGGTATGATGATCATTTTCATGAGCATCATCATGGCGACAAGTACCAGTCGAATTTCCTGACTACGTATCTCTTTAGCACCGACCATAAAATGATCGCCCGACAGTTCCTGATTACCGGGATCTTCTGGGCCTTCATCGGCGCTGCGATGTCAATTGTATTCCGCCTGCAACTCGGCTTCCCGGAAGCCGATTTGGCTTGGCTCCGCCCGATCCTCGGCAAGTGGATTATGGTCAATGAAGCGGGTATCGGAAAATTAGATCCGGAATTTTACTATGCACTCGTTACGATGCACGGTACGATTCTGGTGTTCTTCGTGTTAACGGCCGGATTGAGCGGCACGTTCTCGAATCTGCTGATTCCATTGCAGGTCGGCGCTCGCGACATGGCTTCGCCGCTGCTCAACTGCTTCTCCTACTGGGCGTTTTTCCTCGCCGGCGTGGTGATGTTCCTGTCACTCTTCCTGAGTACGGGGCCGTTCTCCGGGGGCTGGACTGCCTACCCACCGTTGAGCGCACTGCCGCAAGCCTCGGAAGGCTCCGGTACCGGTATGACGATGTGGATCATCTCCATGTCGCTGTTCGTCGTGTCTGTACTGCTCGGCGGTATCAACTATGTAACGACCATCCTTAACCTCCGTACGAAAGGTATGAATCTGTGGCGGATGCCGCTGACGATTTGGGCCTTTTTCATCACGGCGATCATCGGGATTCTGTCTTTCCCGGTATTGCTGTCCGGCTTGCTGCTGCTGGTATTCGACCGCGGTATGGGTACGTCCTTCTACCTGAGTGAAATCGTGGTGGGCGGCCAAATCCTCGACCGTATCGGCGGCACCCCGGTACTCTACCAGCACTTGTTCTGGTTCCTGGGCCACCCGGAGGTGTATATCATTATTCTCCCGGCCATGGGTATTGTGTCCGAGGTGCTTTCTGTACATGCCCGCAAGCCGATCTTTGGCTATCGCGCCATGGTGCTCTCGATTCTTGCCATCGCATTTTTGTCCTTTATTGTGTGGGCGCACCACATGTTTATGTCCGGTGTGAATCCGTTCATCAGCAACTTCTTTGTTGTGTTCACGCTGATTATTGCGGTACCCTCCGCTATCAAGGTGTTCAACTGGATATCTACGGTGTACGGTGCAAACTTCCGGTTCAACGCCGCCAGTCTGTTCGCCATCGGCTTTGTATCCATGTTTATTTCCGGCGGTCTGACGGGGATTTTCCTCGGTAACTCGGCGATTGATATCCAGATGCACGACACGTATTTCGTGGTAGCGCACTTCCACATCGTGATGGGGGTCGCGGCGTTCTTCGGGATGTTCTCCGGTATTTACCACTGGTTCCCCAAAATGTTTGGACGGTTCATGAACGAAACCCTCGGCAAACTGCACTTCTGGGGCACCCTGATCGGCGCCTACATGGTATTCTGGCCCATGCACTACACGGGTATGGCCGGCGTTCCGCGTCGTTATTACAGCATTGCCAACTTTGACTCGTTCAAGCACTTCGTGGGAATCAACCAATTCATCACGATTGCCGCCATCCTCGTATTCTTCCTGCAGGTTATTTTCATCATCAACTTCTTCTACTCGATTTTCTCCGGTCGGAAAGTAAAGGTGAAAAACCCTTGGGGCGCTACGACGCTGGAATGGACGACGCCGATTGAACCGGGCCACGGCAACTGGCCCGGCAAGGTGCCGGCGGTACAGCGTTGGCCGTACGATTACGGCAAAAACGGCGAAGAGTTCATTCCGCAGTATGTTCCGCTCCGCGAGGGTGAGCATGACCACGGGCATTAATTCGTAAAGTAATTTTTCCCGCCGAGTCAGCAAATACTTGTAGGCTGACTCGGCGGGCAATTTTCCCCGGCCTGATTGGCTATAAATTTGAAAACATTTCTCGCATCTTATCTTTTCAAGGCATTCATGGAGCGCACAAAAGAGGTTGTACAAGGCGGTATTCCGGCAGACTGGACACAGCAGGTCGTGGATTTTGGGTTGTTGGTTAAGTTCAAACTAACCCTCTTGGTGCTGTTCTCTGCGATCATGTCCTATGCTGTGGCTGCCGGAGACGCATTTAACTGGGTACGCATGCTGCAGCTGGCTGCCGGTGGCTTCCTGGTAACCGGTGCGGCCAATGCCTTGAACCAAGTTTTGGAGCGGGAATACGACCGGCTAATGCCGCGTACGATGAACCGTCCGCTTGCAGCAGGCCGCATGTCTGTTTCGCAGGCGGTACTATACGTCGGGCTGATGGCTTTGGGTGGCGTTACGTTACTCACTATGCTGCACCCGCTGGCTGGTTTTCTGGGCGTGCTGTCTTTCATCAGTTATGCGTTTATTTACACGCCGATGAAACGCGGATCATCCCTGTCAGTGGTTGTCGGCGCGATTCCCGGTGCACTGCCCCTAATTATTGGGCCGGTTGCGTTCGACGGGTTTGTGTCGCCTGCTGCGCTGATGATGTTCTCGATTCAGTTCTTCTGGCAGTTTCCGCATTTTTGGGCAGTGGCTTGGTTGGCAGATGATGATTACAAGCGCGCCGGTTTTTACATGTTGCCGACGCCCGGGGGCGAAAAAAGTCCGGCTGTCGGTATCTTATCGTTGTTGTTTTGTTTGCTTCTGATCGGCAACACCATGCTGGGCTGGTACGCCGGATTGACGGGAGTAGCAGCCACTATTTTGCTGGTGTTGCTGAATGTCTGGTTTGCCTACACGGGTTGGCGTTTGTACCGGGATTGTTCTCGGGAAGCGGCTCGTCTTCAAATGTTCACCTCCTTCTTACACCTGCCGTTCTCACTGATTGTGTTGCTGATAGACCGGTTGGTATAAAACAATAGAAAATAATGCAAACGGTGTCAACCGATTATAAACAGAATAAGATTCACCCGCACAAATTCGCGCTGTGGGTTGGTATCGCCAGCATCATCATGATGTTTGGCTCCTTTACCAGCGCTTATGTGGTGCGCCGCGCGGCGGGCAACTGGTACGAGTTTAAGTTGCCGGACATCTTTTTCTTCAATACCGTCTTCATGCTGGCGAGCAGCCTGACGATCCATTTTGCGTATCGCGCGTTCGTGCGGGGCGAAAAATCATGGTATCGCGGCCTGCTGGTTGCTACTTTCCTGCTCGGCATTGCATTCATCGTGATGCAATACCAAGGTTGGGTGCAACTCAATGCGATTGGTGCGACCTTTACGATCAACCCTTCCAGTTCGTTTGTGTACGTGATTTCCGGCTTGCATGCCGCGCACGTCATCGGCGGCATGGGCGCGCTCATGGTCGCGTTGATTCACGCATATTATTTGCCATTTAAACCGACTGTCCGCCGTCGGCAGCGCTTCGAACTGGTTGTTCACTACTGGCACTTTGTGGATGTGCTGTGGATTTACCTGCTCGTATTTTTTTCTATCCAATCCTAAGAGCATGTCTAAAATTATATTTCTCGCTAATATGAAAGTCTTTTTTAGCCATACTTCGTTCCTTTTTTTCGCCGTAATTAGTCCCATTACGTCTGCAAAAAGCGCCTTGTCTGGCTAAAAAATCCTTTTCATATTAG
>JBEIDF010000265.1:0-4415 GCA_040383605.1 Lewinellaceae bacterium | reverse complement strand
CTGTTAATATGAAAAGGATTTTTTAGCCAGACAAGGCGCTTTTTGCAGGCGTAATGGGACTAATTACGGCGAAAAAAAGGAACGAAGGTTGGCTGAAAAAGACTTTCATATTAGCGAGAAATATAATTTTAGACATGCTCTTAATTATTTCTCCCCGCCGAAAGCGCCAATAAACCCCGGCGAGCAAAAAATGGCACATTTTTGCCGTTTTTCCGTGTTTTACCGTGTCCCCTAAAAACGCCTAAAAAACACCAAAAAACCCCTATTTTTGCCTGTATTAAAAATCCCCCCGCGGGCACGGACATGAAAAAAACGGCTCTCCTCTTCTTCCTGCTTTCCTATTTCATTGCCCCCACGCACGCCCAAGAGGCGCCCCTCGACTGCGGTACGGAAAGTCCGGGCATGGAATGGGAACACGCATTTCAACAACTAATCGCCCTAACCAAAACACGGCTGCAGGAGGCCGATTATTCCCCTGTTAACTATACCATTCCGGTCGTTTTTCATATCGTCCACGGCGGCCAGCCGGTCGGAACCTACCCCAATCTCGCGCAGGGACAGATCCAGGCGCAAATGACTGTACTCAATCAGGATTTGAACGCGAACGCCTACAACAAATCCAATTACCCGGCAAACGCGTTTGTACAATGGGCTGCCAATCAGCAGATTCCGGCCGCGAACCTGGACGAAAACGGCCGGATAAAAATAGCGGATTTCCAGATTCAATTTTGCCTCGCCACGACCGACGCGCAGGGCGCCCCGCTGGCCGAACCCGGGATTGACCGAATCAATTACCTGGACAAAGGCTGGCCGAACCCCACGCAGTTTGGCACGCAGGCCACCATGAAGGCCTACCTGGATAATATCGTCAAACCGCAATCTATCTGGGATGTCACCCGGTACCTCAATGTCTGGATTACCGACAAAAGCACCGCCCTCACCTACGCCGGCGTGTCGTCGGCGCCTCCGCTCAGCGGCCTGCCGGGCATACCCAACACGGCGACCGACTCCACGGACGGCATCTGGTGCTTCGCAAAAGCCCTCGGCTCGGCTCAACTTTTCCCCGCCGGCAGCTATATCTCGCCGTTTATTGACGGTCGAACGATGACGCACGAGGTCGGACACTACCTCGGACTGCGGCATATCTGGGGCGACACGGCCTGCGGCAATGATTTTTGTAATGATACCCCGCCGGCTTCAGACGCCAATTCGGGCTCGCCGACCTATCCGCACGACCCCGGCGCCTGCGCCTCGCCCACCAACAATAACCCCGACGGCGAGATGTTTATGAATTTCATGGATTATACCATGGGGCCGGCCAAATACCTATTTACCACCGACCAGATGATCCGGGCGCAGACGGCGATGCAATTCAGTCCGTTCCGCAACCAACTCGGCACGCATGGCCTGTGCGCGCCAGCTACCGGCCTTGCCGAACACGCCCCGCTTCAACCCCTGCTTCTCTATCCGAATCCTGCAAGCGGGGACGTCCGCCTGCAACTCGAAGGGCACATCCTCCACAGCGTGCTGGTGTACAACCAATTCGGCGCCCTGCAGTACACAGGCGCCGATGCGGCGTTTTCTACCGAGGCGTTTCGTCCGGGCGTGTATTTTATCGTAGCGCGGACAGATCGGGGAGTTTACGCGGGGAAATTGGTGAAGGGGTAAACGGCCGGTGGGCGCCGGGCAAATCCAGGCAGTGAAAAATCACCCAAGAGAGCAAGCTCTAAGAGCGTGTCTAAAATTATATTCTCTGTTAATATGAAAAGGATTTTTTAGCCAGACAAGGCGCTTTTTGCAGGCGTAATGGGACTAATTACGGCGAAAAAAAGGAACGAAGGTTGGCTGAAAAAGACTTTCATATTAGCGAGAAATATAATTTTAGACACGCTCTTACGGCGGATGATGCAGTTTGCGGAAGCTTTTCCGGATGAAAAGATTGTCGTATCACTGATACGACAATTAAGTTGGACGCATATCATTGCGGTCATACCCATAAATGATCCATTAAAACGAGAGTTTTACATTCAAATGTGTATTCACGAAAAATGGAGTGTCCGTACATTTAGAGAACGCATCAACGCTATGCTCTACGAAAGAACTGCCATCAGCAAAAGGCCAGAAATTACGATTCAAAACGATTTGAATCAACTCAAAAACGAAAAGCAACTCAGCCCCGACCTAGTGTTCAGAGACCCCTATTTCCTGGATTTTCTAGGTCTTAAAGACACCATCTCCGAGAAAGACCTGGAAACGGCTATTGTGGTTGAACTCCAACGGTTCATCATAGAGCTGGGCAATGATTTCGCGTTTATGGCACGCCAAAAGCGTATCACCATTGACAACCGTGATTACAAGATAGACCTGTTGTTTTATCACAGAAGATTGAAATGCCTTGTGGCCATTGACCTGAAATTGGGTGAATTTGAAGCTGGATTTAAGGGTCAAATGGAATTGTACTTGCGTTACCTGGAGAAACATGAAATGGTGGAGGGCGAAAATCAACCGATTGGTTTGATTTTATGTGCTGGTAAAAATGAGGAACATATCGAATTGATGCAATTGGACAAGAGCAATATCAGGGTGGCGGAATATCTGACTGTACTACCCAACAAAGCACTGCTGCAACAAAAACTGCATCAAGCCATTGAAAATGCACGAAACCGCTTGTTAAACCAAAACAATACGGGATGAGCAACCAGCGTACGAGCGTGTCTAAAACTGGTGCGGAGTTTCCGTGCGATCTCGTTTTTCCATACCGGGAGGTTTCGGGTACAAATGTCTGCGAACGAATAGCGTCAAAAAATGACTTGTGTCAAGCAGGCGGGTGATTTGCTGCTGTCGGCGGGATTGGGGTTGCGGAATTGAACATTCGGCAAAAATCCGATACTATTCCGCCCGAAAGCGCCGGGCGTACTACCGGGCGTTACCTTTATGGTTTTGGAGCGACCCGGGACACGGGAGGTGGAACTCCGGCCCTGGCGGGTTTATGGGGAAACCGGTGGCGCGTGGTGTTTTTCAACCAACGAAGAAGAATTATGCAAAAATTGACAGGAAAAAATGTACTTTTGAGCATCAAAAGCATTTGACAGCATGATCAAAGACATCGCAATCAGGCATTTTATGGCCCATGAAAATCTGGTATGCACGGATATTCCCGCGATAAACATTGTTATCGGGCGGAACGATACCGGCAAAACCGGCCTTTTGAAGTTGCTGTATGCCACCGCCAAAGCTTTCGAGATACACAGCCTCAAAAGGAAAGCCGGGGAGGTAAACAGCTCGTTCAAAAAAGAATTGGCTGAAAAAATACAGGATACCTTTATGCCGCGTCAAAACCGCTTGGGCGATTTGGTGCAGCGGGCGGGGAAAGACAAGCTGGATGTCCATATCGCCTTTGATATACCGGGTATTAAGGGGAAGGAAAAAATCAACTTCGCATTTGGAGAAAAAACGGAGTCAACCATCACGTACTGCACCGATATGGTGGAGATATTGCCTGACGGAGGAATGAATGCGCTTTTTATCCCCGCAAAGGAAGTATTGACCGCCTTCCAAGATATCCGCGCTATTCGCGAAAATTTTTACGGTCGGGGTTTTGACGACACCTACCTGGATTTGATCAAGGCGCTGAGTCTGGAATCAACACCGGGTAAGGTTGCCCGGGAACTGAGTTCGGTTAATAAAGACCTGGTCAATTTATTTGAAGGAAAAATTGAGCAGACCGGCCAACCAGATCAGCCGTTTGTATTTAAGAAGGGCAATCAGCAATTTGCGATGCACCAAACCGCAGAAGGTATAAAAAAAATCGGCATCCTGACGACCCTGATCACCAACAGACAGATAAAAAAGGGAACGATTCTGTTCATGGACGAACCCGAAACCGCCCTGCATCCCAACGCGATCCGACAACTGGTTGAAATGCTGGTGGCGATGAGTCGAAGCGGTGTTCAGATATTCTTGGCTTCACACAGCTACTTTGTGCTGAAGCAATTGTCTATTTGTGCCAAAAGGGAGCAGGTCCGCGCGCTGTGTTGGAGCCTCGACAGGGCGCCTGGCCAACCGGTTATTAATAGTTTTCATGATCTAATAGATGGCACGCTTCCGGAGAATTCCATTATCCAGGAATCTATGGAAATGTATGAAGAGGATTTCAAACTCCAATTAGGCCTTTGAATTATGTCGGTTCCAATGCCATTGCCCAATTTTATTTTTAACGCTGTTAAGTTTTTCGCCGAATCGCCCGCATTCGACTGCAAAATTTGTCTTGTTACGAGCGTGTCTAAAATTATATTCTCTGCTACTATGAAAAGGACTTTTTAGCCAGACAAGGCGCTCTTTGCAGGCGTAAAGGGACTAATTACGGCGAAAAAAAGGAACGAAGGTTGGTTGAAAAAGATTTTCATATTAGCGAG
>JBEIDF010000264.1:0-4427 GCA_040383605.1 Lewinellaceae bacterium | reverse complement strand
GCTGTCGCGGGTCTCCACGCCCGGCGGCCCGCCCCCCGCCGGGGCCGCGGCCCCCGCGGTAGCTACGCGCGGCCTGGCGTCTCTACGCCCCGCGTCCAGGTATCCGCCTACGTCCCGGCCCCATCGGTAGAGACGCGATGCATCGCGTCTCTACGCCCCGCGTCCAGCCACCCGCTGGCGTCCCGGCCACTCGGATATTCACCCCCCAAAATCCCCCTCCACCCCAAAAATGTAAATAGGCTGCATTTCCCAAAAAACACCTTCTCCCCGCCCCAAAAAAAATTACCAACATTTTGCCGAATTTTTACAAAAAATTTGCAGTTCACCCGCCACACCTGTATTTTTGGCTTGCCGTTTCGGATTTTGGCAAGCATTTTGCACTCCACCGGCTGTCAAACATCACGATAATCAATGAAAGAATACCTCGCCGCGCTCCTTCCACGCCTGCAGCAGTTCAGCAAAAGCCTGAACGATACGGCGCTGTTGGCAGAGCATCCCTGGGTGTTTTTAGACGGGGATGGACGGCGGATTACGCATATTTTTAGACGGGGCGGGGAATTGCTGGTGTCGCTTGCGCGCATCCGGGGTTTTGTTTATGTATCACGAAAGTACCAATTCACTCCGTGAAAGGATCTGCATATTGCGGTATTCGACGGTATTTTAGTGTATCAGCCTTAGAAAGGCTATATATTTATGATTAAAAATAATTTATGTAATGACCACTTTTCTAAAAATTTTTATTTCGATCATTTTTTGTTCATTTTGGGGTCAATTCCAATCTGGATGTAATGCAGGAGCGAGGTCTACTGGGTCACCATTAGGCATGTTGTTTGTAAATATTACCGGATTAGTATTATTGTTTGCTGGACTTGTTGGAATCTGGAAATATAAGCCCCAAAAATCTGATTTAAACGAAAATCAAAAATTAGATAAAAGCTAATGTTTCCAGATTATTACAAACTATTTGATCTTTCGCCTAATTCTAGTAAAGAAGAAATAAAAAAAAGGTATAGAGAGTTAGTAAAAAAATATCATCCTGATGTAAATAAAAAGCCTGATGCAACGTCAAAAATGCAAGAAATACAGGAAGCATATTTTATTCTTTATGATGAGGAGGCAAGAAGTCGCTATAATATTCAGTATGAAAAAATTTATGGTAACAACGATTCAAGATATGAGTCAAATAAATCTAGTTTTGGAGGTCAAACACATAATGAGGGTTCAAAGCAAAAGACTTTTGAATTTGACGATCCTATTCTGGAAAGATGGATATTAAATGCTCAAAAGCAGGCATTTTACTTTGTCAAAAATACCTATAAAGATGCAACTGGAATAGCAGCAAGCGGGTGCGCGTATTACTTTAAAGCATTAGGAGTTTGTATTTTGATATTTGTTTTTATAATATTTATAATAAGAGCTTGTAAAACATTTACGTAACTGCTCAGCTTGATTCAAACCCCTTATTCAGTACTGAACAAAATTATTTTCCAACTCGTATGGAAGTAACCAACAACCTAGCAATTTCCCCCAGAATCATCTGTGATCGCCCATTGGGTATTGAGGGAGCCCAGCTTCCATTGGAGAGTCATATACGGCCGGTTTATGCACACGATCTCCGAGCGCTCACTTGGAGATTAGGCCAAAAGCGTCACGGGTACAATTACATCTCGTAAAAAGTAGTGCATGGTATTTATGTAACTCGAAGGGGCAGCATATAATAAGATCAGTGCTTGCTTCCGCACGCAGTACGGCGCGGAAATCTACGCCCGTATCCAATCCTTTACCTCCACTGTCCGAAAATTCCAATTCAATCCTTTCAATGAACTATATACCGTGTTATCTGGCGGTATCGCAGCATATCGGGGCGTGAGAGGCTAAACAGTTACCATTTTTAAAATAAATTATTTTTACAAGCTCACTGAGCCTGTTCTAAAATCTGATTAACGCTTTTGATAGAAAATCTGTCGTTTTTCAGGCTGGATAAGTTTTTACAAAAATGAAGTATTTTGTCTTGTTTTTTACAATTACATTTTCTTGTTGTACTTCAGGAAATAACGCTGAATTAGAAAGGCGTGTAACCGAATTAGAAGAAGCAAATAACCAATTAAAGGATCAAATTGAAAACAAAACTGAAAGATCCGATGCTTTCGATGATCATCAAAGGCAAAAAGTAATGCCAACTCCACGGACGGCGGACGGCACATATAATCGCGGTAGTGCGAGTGCAAACAGAACGACCACAATTTATAACTGCGGAGCGTACATCGCTCTCGGCGTTTGGAAGGAATTTATGTGTCATAACCTCGGCGCCGATCAGAGCGCCGATCCCTTCACGCCAAGTTGGAGACTTAACGGTGATTATTACCAATGGGGGCGCATTAATATAGCTGCGACTGGGCCGACCGGCTCCGGCAGCACGCAGGCAAATGCCAGGGCGATCACAGGCTGGAGTACCACAGCAGCCCCCAACGGCGCCTGGTCGGATGCCACAACAAAAACCGCGAACGATCCCTGTCCTTCTGGATTCCGGGTGCCGACGAAGGCGCAGTGGGAGGCGGTAATCAACACGAGCCTGAATACTGTCAGCTATGTAGGTGCCAACTCCAGCTGGACAGCCAGCAGCACGAATTACAGCACTGGCCTGCGGATAGGATCGGGAACCAGTGGCTTGTTTTTGCCGGCTTCCGGCTTCCGGTTCCTCGGCAATGGCACGCTGACCAACAGCCGGGGCTTCAACGGCTACTACTGGAGTAGTACGGAGGATGGCAGCATCAGCGCCTGGTACCTGTACTTCTACGGTGGCTACGGTGGCTACGCCTACTCGTACGACTATAGCTCCCGTACCCATGGGATGTCCGTGCGTTGCGTCGCAGAATAATCCGACTATTATTACCCTTGACTATTTTTAAAAAGCAGCTTCTACGACCCCATCAATATATCTGCGATACATCGCGAAATATCAGCCGCGACGCATCCAGGCATCCGCCCCAAATCCCCTCATTTTTCCAAAGATGTAAATAGGCTGCGTTTTTGCCCGACCGGTTTTTCCGCCGCCGAAAAAAAATGCTAACATTTTGCCGAATTTTTCCAAAAAATTTGCAGTTTCCCATCCACCCCTGTATTTTTGGGTTGCCGTTTCGGATTTTGGCAAGAATATTGCGCTCCACCGGCGGATAGACAACACGATAATCAATGAAAGAATACATCGCCGCACACACTACGAGAACTCCGATTTGATTAGTTATAACAGCAGTATATCGGCGTGTTGGGACAAACGGAACAGGGCGGCTGATTATATAATACTAAAAAACAATATGAAGTTCGGCAAGACAATAAAAATATTCTTAATTGATGGAGATCCCAACGGGCGAATGAGTTGTGAACTTTCCAACTGGTCAGGTAAGGCATACAAAATTCCTAGGATAAAGATCAAGGACTGCACCGATCGAGACGACCTGACTAGTACGGGTGTTTACCTCCTTTTTGGTAAAGACGAAGAAGGGAGGGATCAAGTTTACATTGGAGAAGCTGAGTCAATTCTAAAGCGACTCAACCAACAATTAAATTCAAAAGACTTTTGGAATGAGGCTATTGTGTTTATCTCCAAGGATGAAAACCTAAACAAAGCCCACATCAAATATTTGGAAAATCGATTACATGAAATTGCTAAATCTGCTAATCGTTACAAGGTTGATAATTCAATTGTTCCTACTCAATCTTCAATTTCTGAATCAGATCGCGCAGAAATGGAGGAATTTATTGAATACATTAAAATGCTTGTAAATACGCTGGGACATAAAGTATTTGACGAAAAGCGAGAGTTTACACCTAAACAAAAACACGAATCATTTTACATCAAAGCGGCACGCGGAGCAGATGGGCAAGGAGAGCCATCATCAGACGGATTTGTGGTTTTCAAAGGTTCAAAAGCAGCCGGTTCGACCGTAAATTCGACAAACCTAAGCCTTGTGACATTAAGAAACAAACTACTTTATGAAAATACACTCATCAACAAGGGCGATCACCTTGAATTTTCAGAAGATTATATTTTTAGCAGCCCATCCGCAGCAGCTTCAATTGTTTTAGGGCGCAATGCAAATGGGTTGATAGAATGGAAACAAAAGAACGGGAAGACTCTTAAAGAATTTGAGTCAAACGAAAAATAAAATTATCTAGTAGGGAAGTA
Organism: Lewinellaceae bacterium; assembly: GCA_040383605.1. Taxonomy (GTDB): domain Bacteria; phylum Bacteroidota; class Bacteroidia; order Chitinophagales; family Saprospiraceae; genus M3007. The sequence goes on along the minus strand of JBEIDF010000264.1, from coordinate 241 downwards.
ATCACCTTTTCTTTAGACACGCTCTTACAATGGTTCGTAATGATTCACGCGGTAATTTTACCGGCTCTTCGTGATTTTACACGGCTACATCCACCTCTTTGAGGAATGATGTATTTTTCAGGCGCTACGCCCAATTCTGTAGGTTTCAGATACCCGATCATTTACCGCAGGCCTCGGAGAGGCCCAACATTTGAAGCAAACGCATTCCCCCTTTTCCCAGGCCTCGGAGAGGCCCAACCCT
>JBEIDF010000263.1:0-4434 GCA_040383605.1 Lewinellaceae bacterium | reverse complement strand
GTCTGAGCCAAAAAAGGATCCATTTTTCGCCAGACGAAGGGATTTTTGCAGGCCATAGCAGCGCTATGGTCAAAAAAAATCGCGAAGTATGGCGGAAAATGGGACTTTTTGGGCCAGACAGCGATCCTGCTAACCAGTTACGTTCTTAATATATTGGAAGAAATAACCCGCCATCGCCCCAATCAGCAATCCGAAATCCGAAATCCGCAATCGAATCATTTTTTTGTTTCGAGCGCGCGTACTTTTTCTTCGCACGTGGCGGCGCGCTCCAGGTTGCCTGTTGTCCGGTGGGCGAAAGCGAGGAATCGCCAGGCGTACAGATTATCGGGATTCAGTTCGGCCGCTTTTTCAAAATTGGCGATTGCCTCCGAAATACGGCCCATCCTGCCGTAGCTGGTTCCTAGGTTCACATACGCATCCGAATTATTGGAATCGTATTCGATAGACTTTTTGAGCAAGTCAGCCGCCTTTTCCCAGTTTTTATTGCCTTCCATTTCTTTTTTTCCGAGCGCCAGGTAGCACTGTGCGATGTTGCGTCTTGCCGGCTCGTATTGGGGCGCAAATACCAAAGCAGAATCAAACATCGCCACAGCCGATTCATATTGCCGGCGAATGATTGCCGCGTTGCCCAGATTCAGGTAGGAGTTCGCTTCGGGGCGGATTGCAATAGCGGCACGCGCGTGAAATTCGAGCTGGGCCAACATCTCTTCCCGCTCCGCAACGCTCAGGTTGAGGTCGTCTTTTATGCGCTTTGACAGCGCATTGCCGATTCCGTTTTGAATTCGAAAACTGCCCGGCGCATGCTGTACATCAGCGCTGAATAGGCTGAAATTATCGGTCCAGTCGAAATTTCTGATAAAGGTTTTCAATGAAAACGCCACAGATACCAGCGCAAGCGTCCAAATAACCGCTTTACTGCCGGGCTGTGAAAGAACTGCCGCCGGATCTTGTGTTTTTTGCCGCAAATCCCAGCCCGTTCCCTTCAGCAACCAAAACATCAGCCCCGCGCAAAACCAGAGCGATGGGGCATACATCAGCCGCTCCCCGACCAAGACGCCGATTACGATGAGCAACTGACTGTACAAAACGATGCCGGCGAGGAACATCCCGCTCAAAAATGCGTCCGGCCGGCGTTGGGATAAGCCGCGGAGGGTCCAGAAAGCCAGTCCGCCAACCAACAACAAGCCGGCGATCGCCTGCCAATTCGTCCACCCAACCACGGTCAAATGCTGGTAAGAATAATCGCTCACCAAAGGATGCGGAAATACCAGCAACCGAAAATACTGCCAAAGCGCCATGAAGCCGGTGGCGGCGCGCTCGCCAAAGGCCTCCGCCTCCACAATCGGATTGTCAAAGGCACTTATTGTAAAATTATCGGCAGTCTGAGAAAACACCCAGGCCCGGAGAAGCAAAAATACGGCTACGGGCAACGCAAACAAAGCGCCGTGGGCCGCACTTTGCCGCAGCGTTTTTTCAAAGAAAAACCAGCCAACGAATGGAAATGCCGGCAAAAAGGTGACGGCGCTTTCTTTTGACAACAAAGCCAGAAAATAGAAAAATAAAGCCAGGATCGTCCGGCCCGCAGCAGGTCGCTGCAGCGCCCGCACCCATACGTAAAGCGCCGCTACACAGAAAAACAAACTCAGGAGCTCATCCCGACTCTTGATGTTGGCTACCACTTCCGTATGCAGCGGATGCACGGCAAATAAAAGCGCCGAACCAGCAGCCCACATCCAGTGATAGCCTCGGAAGGTGATCCGAAGGGTGTTAAAAAGCAAACCCACCGTGGCGGAATACCAGAGTACATTCATTAAATGAGCGACGAACGGACTGCCCGGCGCCATCGTCCACTCCAAAGCAAACGTAACGAGCGACAGCGGACGGTATAACAACGCGGAAGCGCCGGCCCCCTCCGTACCCACCCGATAGTGGCTGCTCAGCAGTTCGCCGATTGCAGAAATTCCTTTTTTTACCAGGCTGTTCTCGGTGATCGCCAAGAGGTCGTCCAACACATAGCCGTGCCCCAGGGTGTTTGCATACAATAACGCGGCAAACGCCGATAAACTGAGGCTGATTTTTAAAAACAGCAGGTTGGAAAATGGGCCTGCAGCGCCCGATTCCGCAGGTAAATCCGAATTGCGAGGCGCTTGTTGACCCGTGGTGCTCGGTTTAATATTTTTTTTTGACATGGAAACGGCAGATTTGCGCATCCGGAACGGCGCGTGGAATGATGAATGGGCTTTTGGCCGCGTAAAAATAAATTTTTTTTACGATCTGTTGGTATCGCCGGAGGGACAAATGTATTTCCCGCCGTTTGCGATCAGGATATTCCAGGACGCATTGTCCGGCTTTATTGCTAACTTTGCAACACCTAACCGAGTTTTATTTTTACTAGCCAAATTTCAAATTTATGTTGAAAAATTCTGCCGAAGAGTCTGTAACCACCGGACTGCTTCACCAAAACCAAGCGCTGTCTAAATGGGTGCAAGAGTGGGCGGAATTCCTCCAGCCGGATCAAATCTACTGGTGCGACGGCTCGCAGGAGGAATATGACGCGATGTGCAACAAACTAGTGGAAAAAGGCGTCTTTATCCGCCTAAACCCCGAAAAACGCCCGAACAGCTTCGCCTGCTTCTCCGATCCAAGCGACGTGGCGCGCGTGGAAGACCGCACGTTTATCTGCACGCGCCGCAAAGACGACGCCGGCCCAACCAACAACTGGGAGGAGCCCGCTAAAATGAAACAAACGCTCAACGGCCTCATGAAGGGCTGTATGCGGGGCCGCACGCTGTATGTCGTCCCCTTCTGTATGGGCCCGCTCAACTCGCCCCTCGCGCATATCGGAATCGAACTCACCGACTCGGAATATGTGGTGGTCAATATGCGCATCATGACGCGTATGGGCAAACCGGTGCTGGATATGCTGGGCGATTCCGGGGCCTTCGTCAAATGCGTCCACTCGGTCGGCGCGCCCCTGCAACCCGGACAAACAGACGTCAGCTGGCCCTGCAACCCTACCGTGAAATATATCACGCACTTCCCCGAAGAACGCCTCATCGTCTCCTACGGCTCGGGATACGGCGGAAATGCGCTGCTGGGCAAAAAATGCTTCGCGCTGCGCATCGCCTCTTTTATGGCCCGCGATGAAGCCTGGCTCGCAGAACACATGCTCATCCTCGGCGTGCAGGAACCCAGCGGCGAAAAAACGTACGTGGCCGCCGCATTCCCCAGCGCCTGCGGCAAAACAAATTTCGCCATGCTCATCCCCCCGGATAAGGGGTACGAGGGCTATAAGGTGACTACCGTGGGGGATGATATCGCCTGGATCAAACCCGGGCCGGATGGCAAGTTGTACGCCATCAACCCGGAAGCAGGGTACTTCGGCGTGGCCCCGGGCACAAACGCCAAAACGAACCCGAATGCCATGGAAACGATTAAATCCAATACAATCTTTACCAACGTGGCCGTCACGCCCGACGGCGATGTGTGGTGGGAAGGGATGACCAAAGAGGCGCCGGCCGGACTGACCGACTGGACGGGCAAGCCCTGGGATCCCAACTCGGGAAAACCCGCTGCGCACCCCAATGCGCGCTTTACCGCCCCGGCATACCAAAATCCGGTGATTGACGCCGACTGGGAAAACCCGAACGGCGTGCCCATCTCCGCGTTTATCTTCGGCGGCCGCCGCAGCACAACCATCCCGCTGGTGTACCAATCCTTTAACTGGAGCTTCGGCGTCTATCTCGCCGCCACCATGGGCTCGGAACGCACCGCCGCCGCCTTCGGCAATATCGGCGAAGTGCGCCGCGACCCCTTCGCTATGCTGCCCTTCCTCGGATACCACGCCGGCGATTACTTCAACCATTGGCTCCAATTCGGCCGATACCTGCCCAACCCGCCCCGGATATTCGGCGTAAACTGGTTCCGAAAAGACGAAAACGGCAACTTCCTGTGGCCCGGATTCGGCGAAAATATGCGCGTGCTCCAATGGATCATTGACCGCGCCCGCGGCCGCGCCGCCGCCGTGGAAAGCCCCATCGGCTGGGTGCCCCGATACCGGGATATCAACTGGGAAGGTATGGAGGATTTCTCCCGCGAACGCTTCCGACCGATTATGTCTATTGACCGGGAAGCCTGGAAAAAAGATATGCTCGGCCACGAAGAACTCTTCGAAATGCTCTACGACCGCCTGCCGAAAGAGTTTCTCTTCATGCGCCAATTACTGCTCTCGCAACTCTGGCGATCGCCGGAACACTGGGGGCAAGCGCCGGAAGAATACTGACCGAATATCGGGTAAGAGCATGTCTAAAATTATATTTCTCGCTAATATGAAAGTCTTTTTCAGCCATACTTCGTTCCTTTTTTTCGCCGTAATTAGTCCCATTACGACTGCAAAAAGCGCCTTGTCTGGCTAAAAAATCCTTTTCATATTAG
>JBEIDF010000262.1:0-4486 GCA_040383605.1 Lewinellaceae bacterium | reverse complement strand
GTTAAAATTTTGATTTCTGGGCAGTTGCAGCCCAGAAATCAAAATTTGAACAAGCGCTAAATATTTTTTTAATAAAAAAAATAATTTAAACCTTTTAACCCGTTTTTAACGTTATACAAGGGTTGTATGTGTAAAAACAGGGGCAATTTGCTACTTTTGAAGTATCTCTCCGCAAAAGTAAGGCTTTTGTACCTTAAATTTGGTTTATCCCCTATTTTTTACCCGGCTTTACGCATTCAACCACTGTTTGAAAAACCAAGTGTTCCCGCTCATTGCACATTCCACCCATTCGTTGTGAATCGTAAATAGTTCATGTATCTTGTCAAAACACCCAGGCTCATCCAAGCGCTGCTGCCTTCTTTCACCTGGCATGTTGATACGCCGGATCGGCGGCTGTTCCTGACTTTCGACGACGGCCCTATTCCGGAAGTAACGCCGTGGGTATTAGATACTTTGGGGCAATACAACGCCCGCGCTACTTTTTTTTGCGTAGGGGAAAACGTCGAGCGCAATCCCGATATTTTCCAACAGATTTTAGCGGCAGGCCACGCAGTGGGCAATCATACCTTTAACCATCTGAGCGGATACGCTACGGATAATATTTCCTATTTCAACAACATCCGCCGCTGCGCCCGCCTGGTGCCCGGTAATTTGTTTCGCCCGCCATACGGCCGCATCCGGCCCGGCCAACGAGCCTTTTTGGAAAGACACTACCGAATTGTGATGTGGGATGTGCTTAGCGGCGATTTTGACCCTTGTACTACCGCGGAACAGTGCCTCGACAATGTGCTGCAAAACGCAAGGGCCGGCTCCATCATCGTGCTGCACGACAGCCTGAAGTCTGAACAAAAATTGCGCCATATCCTGCCGCTTATTCTGGCGCATTTCATCCGGGAGGGTTATAGCTTCGACGCCATGGAGAGCGGCGTGGACAAACGCCTCACCGCCGATGTCCCGCTTCGCAATGGCTAGGTATGCCGCATCCGGTTATTGCCTGAAAAAATCCTTCAAGTTCGTACCTATTCCCAGGTGAAACACCCCGCCGGCCAGATGGTAGGCGCCATAACCCGCGTCTATGCGAAAGCGGCTGACTTTTAAGCCCACGCCGGCCGAAAAACCCGCCAGGCTCCGGTAATTCCGCACACTCAATTCGCTTTTCCTCAAATGATTGTATCCCACCCGGATGCGAAAATTTTCATGCGCGCCGAACAGGAATTCGCCGTTGAAAATGAGGTGTCGGAACAGGTTGTCCAAAAACGGACTGCCGGCGTCCGGGTTGGAATCTTCGCCTAAAAGCAGGACCTCGTCATCCGCCGCATTGGGATCGTCATACCGGATATTCCACTGGTGCAGATGATGGGCAATGACGGAAAAACGGAAAGGCAGGTACTTCAGGCGCTTGCTAAAGCCGATCTGAATATCGTTTGGCAGGGCCTCGCGCCGCCCGTTGTGGGTTGCCAGCGGCGCGCCATAGTTCCGAATGACGAGCGCGGCGGTAAATCGCCGCGCCGTATCGGTGTACATCAATCCGGCGTCAGCCAAGAGGGCGGAGGATTGATAGACGTCGAGCGTGGATACGGCGAACCGGAAATTCAGCCCCAAGGTCAGGCGTTCGCTGAGCATTTTGCCTGCGCCGAGGGTAAATGCGGACTCGGAGGCTTTGATTTCTCCCAAAATATTGCCGAATTCATCGGCTTGTTTTAACTCACCGTAGCCCATATACTGCAAGCCGCCGTGTACCGTCAGCCCGAGTTTGGCGAGGTGCTGCGCATACGAGGCGTATCCGTGCTGGATATCGCTGAGAAAAAAATTGTGTTGGAAGGACAACTTGCCGTCCATAGATGGGTTCAGCGCAGCCGGGTTAGCCAGTGCAAACGCGACATCGTCGTCGCGAACGGCAATCTGCGCGCCGCCGAGGCCGGTGATGCGCGCGGAGGGCGAGAGCGACAGAAATCGAAAAGCGTATTGGCCGCCGGTGATTTGGGCTTGCGTGTGCGTGCGCGCGCCGGCGAGTAGCAGGGCGAGGGCAGCAGTCCGGAAAAATAAGCGTGGCGTTGGAAACATAGCGATCCGCCGTTTTTTGTTCATGCAAAGGTGGACGATAAAAACGGGATTCAGGCTGCCTGCGCCTAGTCTTTTTTCCACCGGGTTCGACAAACACCGCGCTCGCAGTCGGCAATCCGGATCAATACGCCATTTTCGTCGTATTCTTTTAACTCGCCTTGCTCCAGGGCGCCATCGTCGTAAATATACATGCCGGAGGCTTTCAAGTTGCCGTTTTCATAGTATTCCAGAAAAGGGCCATTTTCCTCGTTATCCCGGATCGCGACTTTTTCCTCGAGCCGGCCGTTCGGATAATAGCGCAGGCTATAGCCCTCCATAGCGCCCTGCCGGTATTCCTGCTCGATAAACAGCTTGCCGTTGGGGTGGTATCGCCGAAACGGGCCGTGCAACACGCCTTTTTGGTACGTCTCTACGCTTTCCAGGCGCCCGTCCGGATAAAATAATCGTCGCTCGCCCTCCAGGGTATCCTGTTCATAGCGTGCCTCTTCCGCCAGCTTGCCGTTGTCGTGGTATCGTAAAAAGCGGCCGTGTTTGGCGAGGCTGCTTTTTTTTCGCTCGTATTGAATCCGTTGTCCGTACGCATTTTGCGTATCTACGGTTTCGGTGTTGCAGGTGCTGAGGGTGAGCAGCAGGAACAGGAAAAAGGGCGTGCGCATACGCTGTTTGGTTTGTAAAAAAATCCCAAGTCAGGTTAAAGCGCACAAAAATAAAATTTATTGCAACATTCGCTCAATTCACCACAACCTGCTCGGAAAACACCTGATCGCCCTGGATAATCTGCACGATGATCGTCCCCTTGGCATAGGCGCTGAGGTCGAATTGTTGTTGATAGGATCCATTAAAGGCGTTCAATTCCTCCCGGAAGAGTTGGCGGCCCGACTGGTCGAGCAGCGAGACGATCACCGGTTCGGCTTTGGCGCTAAATTCGAGCGTCAGCGGACCGGTGGTGGGATTGGGATAGATTTTGAAGGATCGCAGTTCGAGTTTGCGGGCGGCGGCGGGCGCCTGCGGCGCGTCTTGAGCCGGCAGCTCGCCGACCTCATCCCGGTGAATGACGATGACTTGATTTTGGCGCAGCCGTTGCGCTTCTTCGGCGCCCCATTTCCAGGTGTAGAAGCGCCGAATTTCCCTGCTGCCGGCGTCGTCTTGTTCGATGATGCTGACTTTATTTTGCGATTGGCAGGCTTTTAGTGCAACGTTAATGGATTGGGTTTGCGCAGCGCGCTGCAGTTGTACCTCCACCACATCGCCGGGCTGGTACTCGGCGACTGCATTCCACAGATCGTCCTGGTTTTGGATCGGGCGGTCTTCTATCGCTGTAATTACATCGCCGATTTCCATCTTGGCATCGCGGGCGGCGGAGGAGTCGGTAAACGATGTTACGCGGGCGCCCGCGTCTTCGTCGGTGGTAAAAACACCCAGGCAGGCTGATTTCTGGCGTTCTTTGATCTCTATTTCAAACAAGTCTCCGTCCAGGTTGAAATTTATATTTTCCAAGCCTTCAAATTGCAAGGCGCGTGCTTTTTCCGCCAGGGTGATTTCCTTCGCCTGGCGTTTGCCATCGCGCGAGAAAGAGACTTTTACCTGTTGGCCTGCTTGGCTTGCGGACAAAAAATCTTCAATATCCTCCCAGTCTTTGATTTCCGCGTCGTCGAGCAGCACGATGCGGTCGCCGTCTTGCAAGCCGGCTTTTTCGGCGGCGCCGTCTTCCACCACATGAATCTTAACGCCGGACTTGCCTTCTTCGCCGGCCGGGCTAACGCCCAGGTAACCGCGGCGGGTGCGGGCGCAGGCGCCGGAATAGGTTTCTTCGCGGGTGGCCAGGACAATTGAAGTCGAGACGGACGTCCCGTTGCGTTCGTATTCAATCACCACGCTGTCGCCGGCTTTTTTACCCCGCAGGGCGTTGGTCAGATCGCTCCATGCATTGATGGGTTGGTCATCTATCTTCCGAATGACGTCGTTGCTTTTCATTCCGGCATTTGCGGTGGCGGAGCAGCGAATGACTTCCACGGTCAGGCCTTTTTCACTGGAATCTTCATCGGAATCTTCCTGAACGCCCAGAAACCCCCGGCCATCGTCTGTTCGGATCCGCACTTCCCGGATCGTGGCGTCCACGGCGCGGCCGGCCACTTCCAACGCGTCTTCCACATCGCGGGCGACCTGACCGGTGCGCCTGCCGTCGCGTTGGATCGAGCGGCGATATTCCCCATCGGCGGACTCCTCCACAATGCTGATCTGGACGCCTGGCTGGTCGTTCTCCTTCAAATAGGCTTCTATGTCAAACGTTTCGGCGGCTTTGCCTTTCTTTTGAATGGTTTCTTCTTCCACGGTACCGTCCGCTCGGACGATTTTCTTTTGGATTGTGATGGTTTTGCCGCTTGGCGCGGCAGGTTCCTGGGCGACCAGCCCGGCGGTTGGC
>JBEIDF010000261.1:0-4494 GCA_040383605.1 Lewinellaceae bacterium | reverse complement strand
CCTGGCGCAATATCGGCCCCTTCCGCGGCGGCCGCTCGGCAGCCGTCACCGGCGTGCCCGGCAATCCCAACCGCTATTATTTCGGCAGCACCGGCGGCGGCGTGTGGCGCACGGAAGACGGCGGCCGAAGCTGGGAAAATATCTCCGACGGCTATTTCGGCGGCTCCATCGGCGCAGTTGAAGTAGCGCCCTCCGATCCGAATGTCCTCTATGTCGGCGGCGGCGAAAAAACCGTCCGCGGCAATGTCAGCTACGGTACCGGCCTCTGGAAAAGCGAAGATGCCGGCCGCAGCTGGAAATCCATAGGCCTCAACAACAGCCGCCATATCCCCCGCATCCGGGTACACCCTAAAAACCACGACCTCGTGTACGCAGCCGTCCTCGGCGATCTCTTCAAAAGCAGCGAGGAACGCGGCCTCTACCGCAGCAAAGACGGCGGTAAATCCTGGGAACGCATCCTGTTCGTCCACGCAGACGCCGGCGCCATAGACCTGTGCATGGACCCGACCAACCCGCGCATCCTCTACGCCGCCTTCTGGCGCGTGCGCCGCGAACCCTGGGCGCTGTCATCCGGCGGACACGGCAGCAGCATCTGGAAAAGTACGGACGGCGGCGATACCTGGACGGAAATTACCCGCAACCAAGGCCTGCCCAAGGATACCATCGGCATCGTGGGCCTGACCGTGTCGCCCGCCCGACCCGATCGCGTCTGGGCGCTCGTCGAAAGCCAGACCGGCGGCCTGTTCCGCTCCGACGATGCGGGAAAAACCTGGACAAAAGTCAACGAAGACCGCGCGCTGCGCCAACGCGCCTGGTATTACACCCGCATTTACGCAGACCCGGCAGACGAAGACGTGGTCTATGTGCTCAACGTCAACTACCATAAATCGAAAGACGGCGGCAAAACTTTCAGCCGCGCCAGCGCCCCGCACGGCGATCACCACGACCTCTGGATCGCACCCGAAAATCCGCGCCGTATGATTATCGGCGACGACGGCGGCGCGCAGATCACCTATGACGGCGGCGAAACCTGGAGTACCTACCACAACCAACCCACCGCGCAGTTCTACCGCGTAACCACCGATAACGCTTTCCCCTACCGCATCTACGTCGCCCAACAAGATAATTCCACGCTGCGCATCGCGCACCGCACCGACGGCTATGCCATCACCGAACGCGACTGGGAACCCACCGCAGGCGGCGAATCCGGCCATATCGCCGTGGATCCGCTCGACAACGAGATCGTGTACGGCGGCTCCTACCACGGCTACCTGACCCGCATGGATCACCGACGCCAAACCGAACGCCACGTCAATGTATGGCCCGAAGACAATATGGGCCACGGCGCCGAAGACGCAAAGTACCGCTTCCAGTGGAACTTCCCGATCTTCTTCAGCCCGCACAACCCGAAGAAATTGTACGCCGCCGGCAACCAACTGTTCGCAACCTACAACGAAGGCCAATCCTGGGAAGCCATCAGCCCGGACCTCACCACCAACGATCGTTCCAAACAAAAATCCAGCGGCGGCCCGATCACCCAGGACAATACCTCGGTGGAGTACTACTGCACCATCTTCGCCGCCGCAGAAAGCGCGCGCAAAGCGGGTATCTTGTGGACCGGTTCAGACGACGGCCTGGTGCACGTTTCGCAAGACGACGGAAAATCCTGGAAAAATGTCACGCCGCCCGAGCTGCCCAAGTGGACGATGATCAACAGCGTGGAACCCGACCCGTTCAACGACGGCGGCTGCTATATCGCCGCCACGGGATACAAACTCGGCGACTACCAACCCTACCTGTACCGCACGACCGACTACGGCGCCAACTGGGAAAAAATCGTCGCCGGTATCCAGCCCGGCCACTTCACCCGCGTGGTGCGCTGCGACCCCGCCCGCCAGGGCCTGCTGTACGCCGGCACGGAAGAAGGGATGTATATCAGCTTTGACAACGGCAAGCGCTGGCAGGCCTTCCAACTGAACCTGCCCATCGTACCCATCACCGATCTGGCAATAAAAAACAGCAACCTGATCGCAGCCACCCAGGGCCGTTCGCTGTGGATTATAGACGACCTGAGCCCGCTGCACCAACTCCCCGTCGGGGAGCCGAGCACTCCTAAAATACAACTATTCCGACCGGCGCCAACCCACCGCATGGAAGGCGGCGGCAGTGGCAAAGCTTCCCTGAGCGCCGGCGGCAATCGCCAAAACGGCGTTTTTATCCACTATTTTTTGAACGATAAACCCGGAGAAAAAGATACGGTGAAAATCAGCATCCTCGATGCCGGCGGCACGCTGATAAAAACCTTTTCCACGCACCATAAGGAAAACAAACTGACCGTCGGACAAGGCGCCAACCTGTTCGTCTGGAACATGCGATACCCCGACGCCGAAAAATTCGACGGCATGGTGCTCTGGAGCTATGGACTCACCGGCCCCAAAGCCGTACCCGGCGCCTACCGCGTGCGCCTTGAGGCCGCAGGCCAAACGCTGGAGGAAAATTTTGAAATTCTCGCCGACCCGCGCTCCCAGGCATCCGCTGCAGATTTTAAAAATCAGTTCGAGTTCGTGCAACAAATCGGACAAAAAATCACCGACCTGCACCGCGCTATCAAAGAAATCCGCGAGCTGCGTACCCAAATGAACGAGCTGAAAGCGCGCCTGCCCAAAGACGATAAATTTAAACCTGTCACCGAACTTGCCGGGCGCATGGACTCCGTCATGACCGCCGTGGAAAATGAAATCTACCAAACTAAAAACCGCTCCTCCCAGGACCCGCTCAACTTCCCCGTCAAACTCAACGATAAACTCGCAAACCTCATGGGCCTGAACGTCGGGCACGATTTCCCGCCCACCGCGCAATCGCTGTTGGTGCGCGATTACCTCTTCGGCCTGGCAGATACGGAGCTCGCCAAGTGGAAAGCCGTCAAAGAGCGCGACCTGCCCGAAATCAACCGGCTGGTGCACAGCCTGGAAGTGGATGTGCTGCGCCTGCCGGAAAAAAAAGAATAGCGGCAAAAGACGCGCCGGCAAGTGCAATGCACCAAAAATATACCGGCTTTCCGCCCGTAACTGCTACCTTTGCGCAGACCTTGCTGCGCAAAGGTAGCGAGTGGTCGCTTACGTTTTTAATTTGCACGATATGGCTCGATCCAGGCGAATCCAGGACATTTTGCAGTTCGCGTTGTTTTGCGGTATTGTCTTCTTCGTCAATATCCTCGCCAACGCGTTTTATACGCACCTCGACCTCACCGAGGAAAAACGCTTCACGCTGACCAAACCAACCCGGGAGCTGCTCAAGAGCCTGGATGACCGCGTGTACGTGCAGGTGCTCCTGGAAGGCGACTTCCCGGCCGGTTTTAAGCGCCTCCAAACGGCCACCCGCGAAATGCTGGACGATTTTCGCGGCGTCAGCGGATATATTGATTATGCTTTCAGCGACCCCAACCAAGGGTCGGTCGAAGAAATCAATGAACGCCGCAAAGCGCTGGCTGAAGACGGGATCGTGCCTGTTAACCTGCGGGTGGCTGAACAAGGCGAAACTTCCCAAAAAATCATCTACCCGGTCGCTATTTTCAGTTTCGGCGAACGCCGGATCCCCGTCAAACTGCTGGAAAACGAATCACCCAGCCTCTCGCCCGACCAGGTGATCAACAACTCCGTCAGCCTCCTCGAATATAAATTCGCCAACGCCGTAAAAAAATTACGCACCCCGACCAAACCGATTATCCTGTTTACCCGCGGACACGGCGAACTAGAACCGCTCCAAACAGCCGACCTGGAGCGCGGCCTGCGGCAGTTTTACGAAACGGATCGCATTACCCTCGACTCCGTCACCCAACTCAAACCCGACGAATGCGCCCTGCTGATCGTGGCCAAGCCGCGTTTTAATTTTCCGGAAAAAGACAAGTTCAAGATAGACCAGTATATCATGCAGGGCGGCAAGGTGCTCTGGCTCATAGACCGCCTGAATGCCGACCTGGACAGCATGCGATTCACCGGCCAATTCATTCCGCAGGACTATCCGCTCAACCTGGAGGATATGCTGTTTAAATACGGTGCGCGCATTCAGCCCGACCTGATACTCGACCTCGAATGCACCAAAATCCCCCTGCGCGTCGGGCAACTGGGCAATGCCCCGCAATTTGATCTGTTCGACTGGTTTTACCACCCCGCCGTGCTTCCCGCCGGCAAACATCCGGTGGTGAAAAACCTGGATCGCGTGGAACTCAAATTCTGCTCTTCGATTGATACGATCCGAACCAAAACGCCGGTCGCCAAAACTGCCCTGCTTACCTCCAGCCGGTACAGCAGGCTGCAATTCAGCCCCGTAAACCTGAACTTTGAAATTCTGCGCTACCAGCCAGACCCGGAAAAATTCAACAAAGGCATGCAGACCGTGGGGGTGCTCCTGGAAGGCGTCTTTCCCTCCAATTACGAAAACCGCGTATCGGAGGACATGATGGCCGGACTGCGCCAATTGGGTATGGCGTACCGT
>JBEIDF010000260.1:0-4543 GCA_040383605.1 Lewinellaceae bacterium | reverse complement strand
TCGCTCCAGCGCGTGGACACGCTGGAGACGCGCTGGCCGGTGAGGAAAAGCGGCGGCAGCACGAGCGATAGGGAGAGCGCGACGCTTCGGAGCATGGGTTAGAACGGCAGATCGTCGAGATTGCCGGGCGGCGGCGGCGGCGGTGCGGCGGCCGCGTTGTAGTCCGGGAAGGGGTTGGCGGGAAAATTTTCGTCCGACCCGGGCGGCGGCGGCACGGCGACCTGGCTGCCGGAGCGCTCAATGCGCCAGGCGTTCAGGTTGGTCAGGTACTTTCCGTTCCATTCCCGTCCGCGCAGATCGAACGATACCTTCACAAAGTCGCCCTCCTGAAAGGCGTCCAGCGCGCTGCAGCGATCCTGTACGGATTGAAACTTGATCAGTTGCGGATAATTGCCGTCCGGGACTTCCAGCACAAATTCACGTGCCTGGAAACTGGCCGACTTTTGCTCGGTTGGAAAAATGCGGTGGAGTTTACCCTCTACTTCGAAAGCCATAAGCGAAAAAAATAAGTGTGCGATGCACAAAGATACGGTAAAATAACAGAGCCAGGAAACCTTGGCGGTAAAAACAGCCGCTATCGGAGTTCCAATTGCGCCACGTTCTCGATATGATGCGTATGCGGAAACATATCCACCGGCCGCACTTTGCGCACAGCGTATTTTTCCGACAGGATTTGCAGGTCGCGCGCTTGCGTAGCCGGGTTGCAGCTCACGTACACAATGCGCGGGGCGGCGAGTTCCAGCAGGAAGCGGACGGCCTTCTCGTGCATTCCGGCCCGGGGCGGATCGGTGATTACCAAGTCGGGTTTGCCGTGGGCGGCGGCAAATTCCGGCGTGAGCAGTTGCCGGACGTCTCCGGCGTAAAAAATGGCGTTTTGAATGCCGTTGCGGGTGCGGTTTTCCTCGGCGTCGAGGATGGCTTCGGGGATCTCTTCGATGCCCACCACCTGTTTGCAGTAGCGCGCGGCGTACAGGGCGATGCTGCCCGCGCCGGTATAGAGATCATAGACATTTTCCGTGCCGTGGAGTTCGGCGAATTCCAGCACGGTATCGTACAGGTTTTTCGCCTGGGCGGAGTTCGTTTGGAAAAAGGATTTCGGGCCGATTTTGAACCGCAGGTCGCCCAGGCGCTCTTCCACATAGCCTTTTCCGAACCAGACGATCATTTCCTGATCGAACACTGTGTCGTTGCGCTTTTGATTGACGCAATAGACGATGGTCGTGATGCGATCGCGGAATAGTTCCAGCAGCGCGCCGAGGTAGCGGTCAATCGCCTCTTGATCGGGCTGGGCAAAGCTGAAAAGCAGCATCGTCTCGCCGGTATCGGTGATGCGGAGCATCAGGTTGCGCAGGAAGCCCTCGTGCGTCCGGATATTGTAAAAAGCGAGGCCCTGCGCCCGCGCGATCTCGCGGGCTGCATTGCGAATCGGGTTGGAGGGGTCGGCCTGAAGCCAACAGTGCGTGACATCCACCACCTTGTCGAACGCGCCGGCGCGGTGGAAGCCGAGTCCGGAGCGGTCGTCTTCCGGGGCGAACTGCCCGAGTTCCGATTCCAGCAGCCAGCGGCGGTCGGAAAAGGCAAATTCGAGTTTATTGCGGTAGTACTGCGTGGCCGGCGCGCCGAGAATGGGCTGAAAATCCTCCACGGGAACTTTAGCGATGCGCTGGAAGGCGTCGAGCACCGTCTGGTGCTTGTGCTTCAGTTGGGCGGCATAGTCCAGATTTTGCCATTTACATCCCCCGCAAATCTGAAAATGCGCGCAGAACGGCGTTGTCCGGTCAGGAGAAGGCGTCAGCAGGCGCTCCACGTTGCCTTCGGCAAAGCCCGACTTCTTTTTTTGCACGAACACGTCCGCCACGTCGCCCGGCACAGCGCCCTCGACGAACACCGTCAGGCCATCGGCCGTACGACCTACGCCCTTACCGCGGTCGGCGATACCGTGTATCGGCACGGCGGGCAGAATAATTTGCTTTTTTTTAGCCATGATTTACAATAACAGGGGGTAAAGATAGCGCTTGGTCGGCAGAACATGACGCATATTATGCAAAAGCCTGACCGGGATCATTTCCCGGCATTGCCGGCGGGCGCACCTTTGCAGCATCCAATCACAATTAAAAATGGAAGTAGATATGTCCCTGGTAAAATGGAATTCCGCCGCAAATTTGTTTCCGACCATCACCAACTGGATGGACGATTTCTTTGAAGACACGTTTTTCGAAGGCATCAAGCCGATGGTAAAAGGGATCACGATCCCGGCTGCCAACATCACCGAAACAAACGATGCCTTCCGGGTGGAAATGGCTGCGCCCGGCTTTGAAAAGCAAGAATTTAAAATCGAAGTAAAAGACGGCTACCTGCACATCAGCGGCGAGCATAAAGTGGAGAAAACGGAAAAAGACGCCAAATTTACCCGCCGGGAGTTTCAATTTGCGTCCTTTAAACGCGCTTTTGCCCTGCCCGACAACGTGGATACCGAAAAAATCGCCGCCAACTACGACAACGGCATGCTGAAACTGACGCTGCCCAAACTGACCGCCGAAGAACCCAAGGACGTCCGGAAAATAGCGGTGAACTAAAAAATTGACGAAGCCGTCTGAAACCCTTTTCGAGGCGACAGGCCACAGCGAGTAGCGTACTGCAAAGCGTGTTTTTTTTGAAAAATAACGCGTGCGGCGTGTGAAAGTGGTGGTTTGTCGCCTTTTTAGGTTGTTTCGAGGGCTTATTTAGGTTTTTATGCTGACTGGAAAGGAACCCCTTTTTGTTTCTGCAAGAAAATTCGACCGATCCTTGGAACTTCGTTTCGTTTATTTCGTTTATATTTGCTGTGCAAATAAAATTCACAACAGATGAACAACCTGGAAGAGATAAAGCGCCCCACGAAACAGGAGCAAAAAACGGCAATGGAATCCTACCATGCCCTTCATGCGATGCTCGATCAATTAACATCCAATGCACCGGAAATCGAAATCGAGGAAACTAAGGAAAAAATTAAAATTCCGCTGCGCGCACTGAAACTCTTGGCTACTATTTTGAAGGCTACCAGCCAGGGGCAACCTATTTCCATCATTCCGATCGCTACCGAAATGACAACCCAAGCCGCGGCCGAGTTCCTGGGTTGTTCAAGACCGCATCTTGTCAAGCTGCTGGAAGAAGGCGAAATACCTTTTACGAAAATAGGAAAACACAGAAGGGTAAAATTTGAAGATTTGGCGCACTATAAAAAGAAGAAAAAGGCAGAAAGAGAGGCGCTTTTGGTTGAAATTATGAGCGGGGACGAAGAAATTGGTCTGTATGGTACACAGCGTTAGCCTTTCTAACCGATCAACATATTTAGAAAAATGGTCATGAATAGGCGAGACCCCGATTTAGATGAATACGAAGTGTTGGCCGCCCTGCGAAAAAACGGTTTAAACGATACAGCCGACTACTTACATGCGCTGCTTTGAAAAAACCGGGTAACACAAACAGCCCTGCTTTCTCATTTTTTCCATCTTTCCAACTTGGGAATTTGCCTGGTCGCCAACCAGGCAAAAAGCCCGTTCATTCCATCTTTCTTCATTTCTTGTATGCAAAATTGTTGCATCTTCTCAGCCGTATCAATTTCGAGGGGCGTTAAAAACGCTCCGTTTTCGTAACACATAGAACAGTACTTGCGACTGATTGTACCATCTTTTTCAGTACCGCCACCTTTTTTATCCTTTTTTAGTGGAAAACCACAGCTCTGGCAAAATTTATACGCTTTCATTGCTTTTGTATTTACGGAAATTTGATTGGTTAGCAAAATCTGCAACACAAATTCAAAAGTACAAGAATGCCAATTGTTTTTTCCTTTTTTGGGCAAAAAATTTGGCTCTACGCCAAATTCAGTGGATTTTCGTATCTCTGGCGCCTATCTTTATTCCGACGTCTTTTAGACCAGAAACGCCCGGCGCCCCTCGGATATTTCGTCCGTACAGACCGCCGCGTAGAGACGCGATGCTCGCGTCTGTTGCTCGCGTCTGTTGCCCCGCATCCGTTGCCCCGCGGATCGGAGCACCCACCTAGAAAAATCCCCGCAGCCATACCAAAACCTATCCGGTTTCTGCCGGAATTTCCACCCTGCCCTCGCGTTTTCCCCGTATTTTTGCAGTAAAATCGGATTTAACACATGGCGCTCCAGGATAAATTTATCAACCCGTTTACGGATTTTGGTTTTAAGAAACTGTTCGGTTCCGAACCGAACAAAGACCTGCTCATTGATTTTCTCAATGAAATATTGCCCAGAAAACATAAAATCCGCAGTCTCTCCTACGCACACTCGGAGCAACTGGGCAGATCTGAAGCCGACCGGAAGGCCATTTTCGACCTGTATTGTACGGGCGAAAACGGCGAGCGGTTTATCGTCGAAATGCAGAAAGCCAAACAGAATTATTTCAGGGATCGCAGCGTGTATTATTCCTCTTTTCCGATCCAGGAGCAGGCAAAAAAGGGCGTCTGGGACTACAAAATGGCCGCCGTGTACCTCGTTGGTATTTTGGACTTCACGTTTTCGGAAGACTCCGCG
>JBEIDF010000259.1:0-4566 GCA_040383605.1 Lewinellaceae bacterium | reverse complement strand
GGCAATGCCGGCAATGCCGCCCTGGTAAAGGAACTCGGCCCGGGGTCGCAACACGGCATCTTCAACAGCCCGGTTGCTACGATTCCCTTTGCCAATAAGGTACTCGTGGTCGCCACCGGCGGCGAACCCTGGGTGTCCGACGGGGCTGAGGCCACCACCGTTCAATTAAAAGACATTAATCCGGGCGGCAATGGCTCGCTGGCCCGCGATTTTTTCCCGCATCAGGGTCGCCTGTATTTTCTGGCTACTACCGCCACGACCGGAGAGGAACTGTGGGTGACGAACGGGACGGAGGCCGGCACGCAACTGATCGCGGACGTTCGCCCGGGCCCAATCGGCAGCAACATTGACCACCTGACGTCCACAGACAACCGCCTCTTCTTCTGGGCGGATAATGGGGTCAACGGACAAGAATTGTTCGCCTTCGGCCCCACGGTCTCGGCGCCTGTGCCCGTTGCCCGGCAAATTGACGTGCGCGTCTATCCCAATCCGGCCGCCGAATTCCTCCTGCTGGAGACCGACGAGGGGGGAGCCGGCTACCTGCAATTGTTCAATGCCGCCGGCGTCCTGGTACGGCATACAGCACTCGATAAAGACTGGAAGCAACAGCCAATCCAGGTCGGCGACCTGCCCGCAGGCGTCTATACCCTGTACGTGCGCACGACGAAAGGAAGCGCGGGCAGGCAGGTGCGGGTGGAATAGGCGAAGAAGACCGTGCCGGCGCAAAACATGCAGACGATCGGCAGATTTTGCGCCGGCACGGTCATGCCTGAACAACAATGGATCCGTTTTTCGCCAGTTCAAACGAAAAATAGGAAATTTGCGGGCGCTGAAGTTTCTCAAAAAGGTTTCCCGTGCGTGAGGCGAATGAGCGGGCGCGCCAGGAGCGGAAAAGCCCGAAAAGCGCTTACGAAGAGATTCGTTACTGCTGGTTGTCCAAAAAATTGCTGAATCATACCGCCGGTTCGTAATCGCAAGGCAAACTGCTGCTGCCACAATTGCTGATACTGCTCCTCCATTTGTGTGCGGGTAACCTGTTGCCGCAGAAACCGCTGCATGCAGCCGAATGCCATCTTACTGCTTTGCAGGGCCATGCTCATCCCGTTGCCGCAAAGCGGGGTGATCATGCCTGCGGCATCGCCCAGGAGCAGTACATGTTGTTCTACCTGCGTTTTATGCTGAAAACTAATTTGTGAAATCGTCACCGGGCTGCTGTATAAAAAAGTGGCGTTAACAAATATTTGCTTCAGGTGTGGATTCCGGAATAAAACCGCCTCCTGCATTTGCTCAATGCGGTTGTGGTATTTGCGCAGATTGGCCGCGGTGGTTAAATAACACAGACAATACCGGTTATCTTCAATTTTAGAAATACCACAGTATCCGTTTTCAAAATTATGTAGTGCAATGATATCCTCCGGATGATCCGTATCAATGTGATATTTTACACCAATGTAATTATTAAGCTTGGAGGGTTTATTCTTAACAAACGGACGGTTCCATTTGATATCCAGATTGCTGCGTTTGCCAAAGGCTCCGGCTGCCAGCTTGCTCGTGATCCGGTTTCCTTCGGCGTGGATATAAAACAGATCGCCTGTAAATTCCACATTTGTTACTTTGTGTTTTTCCAGCAAAACGACCCCTGCAGCGCTTGCCAACTGCGCCAGCTCGTAATCCAGTTTATACCGACTGATCCCAAAGCCGCCGAGCGGCAGTTGCGTTTGAAACAATTTTCCGTTGGGCGCCGTCACCTGAAGCCGCTTAATAATCGGTAGCGACAGGTCGGAAAGCGGCAGCCCAAGCTGCTCCAGGAAATTCCAGCTTTCAAGGCTGATGTACTCGCCACATACGCGGTGAAAAGGAAACTGTTCCTTTTCAAGCAGAACCGTTTGATAACCGGCGCGCGCTGCCTGGATAGACAACGCCAGACCGGCAAGACCGCCTCCAATGATGGCAATATCAAATGATGTTTGATTCATGTTTGTAAACAAGCAGCCAGCGAAAGGCCCATTTCCATTTTAATGTAACAATTCCGGGTAGCACAGCCTGTTGCAGTGCCATGAATTCGGATCGGCGGAACCCCCGCAACACACTCAAGGGCGCGTCATTTTTTACAAGATAGGATGCTGAAAACCAACGCGTCAACCAGCGAATGGCATAGTAAGCCAGCGGATGCCGATGCAAATCATTCACAAAAAAGCCCAGCGTCGCCTTTTCCTTCATCCATCGCCACTGTTCAACTAACGCGGCATCGGTAAAGTGGTGACAAAACAATGAAGAAAAAAGGATGTGCGGCCGTGATGCAAAAACTGCGTTTTTATAATCCGTGCAAACAAATGTAATCCCAGAATTTTCCGCACGACTTTCAGCATAAGCGATGCAATGCGGATGTATATCAATGCCTGTGTAAACAGCGGAAATACCGCTGCGATCCAGGTATTTTTTTATCACCCGCAGGTTGTCGCCACCCCCGCAACCTATTTCACAAATATGCAATGGCGTGGTCAGCGGAGTAGTTGAACGAAGGAAGGAACGGATGCCTGCCAGGGTAATTCGATGCCCCCCAAGATAACTGTTGATGAAATCCAATTCTTCCATGTTCGCGCGGATATCTTCAAAAGGAAGGTTTTCCCCGTCTAGCAGTTCTTTTTGTTCGGACCGATGCGAAAATTTACTCATATACCGCCGTAAAAGTTTCCATGGTTAAGCCGGGACCAAATGCAGCAGCAAAAACGGGCCCCGCTGTCCGCCGCTGCATCAGCTCCTTCAACACAAATAAAAGGGTGGGAGACGACATATTACCGTACTGCTGCAATACGCTGTAACTTGCCTGCAAGGCTTCCGGCCCCAAACTCAAACTTTTTTGAATAGCCTCCAAAATTCTTTTGCCGCCGGGATGAATACACCACTGCCTGACGGCATCTTTGTGCAGACCGGCTTGTGCAAGGGCACGTTGTACAAGTTGTTCAAAATCTTCTTCAATCAGTTCAGGAATGTAGCTGCTAAGCGTCATGAGGAACCCGGTGGAGGAAAGTTCCCAGGCCATATCCCCCTTCCCTTTTGCAACCACTTCGCTGTAAAACCCTCTGATCTGCAGCCCTTTAAGATGAAAAGAATCATGGGTCACCAGCACCGCTGCACTGCCATCGCCAAATAAAAGTGTGGAAGCGATATTATCAGACGTAGGTTTTCTTTGAAAGTGCAGGGTACACAGTTCGGTACACACGATCATCACCCGCGCAGCAGGATCCGTTTTACAAATAGCATCGGCCAGTTTCAAAGCATGAATTGCAGCATAGCAGCCCATAAAGTTGAGTGACGTGCGGTACGTCTGTTTGGGCAGATCCAACAGCTCCATCACCTGCAAGTCCAGTCCCGGCGCACTCATTCCCGTGCAACTCACCGTAATGAGGTGTGTGATTTCCTGGATGTGGATTACGCCTTCGGCACAGGTACGAATCGCGTGCACCGAGAGCGGCACGGCATGGCGCGCATACCATTCCATACGCAGTTCCAAAGAGGGGAAGGGATCCAGCGCTTCATTGTGCGGATAAAATTTCCATTCCGGCATCAACTGGCTGTAATCTGGAATTGGCGAGTACCGGGAGGCAATACCACTGACATTATAGAGGAACTTTAATTTTCGGTTTTCCACAGCATCCAACGCATACACCCCTTGCATAAATTTCAGAATATCTGTCTGATTGTGCTTGTGTTCCGGAACAGCCGTTCCCAATGAAATTATTTTACTCAAAATGATTCAGTATTAAAACAGTAAGAAAACCCAGGTTGGTACAAGAACTGGCAATCACATTCATACGCATCGTATGCTTAAAATCAGCGGCTTCCTCATTCTTCCACACACGGGACGCCCACCACAGGAAATAAAGCAGCGTTGGAAGAAAGAAGAGCGTTAAAACAAAAAATTGAATAACCAGCCCCGAGGAAAAAAAACTATAGCCCAGAAAGAACATAGCCAATATGTAAGCACATGCGCAAAATATAAAAGTTCCTCGGTAACCTAACAGATAACTGAGCGTGTACACGCCATCCGCTTTATCAGCCTGGTGCTGGTAGATTTGCGTAAGCGGGTAAAAACCTCCGATGAGAAATGATGCGGCCAGCATTTCAGGCACAGGAAATTCGGTATATACTATCTCGCTGCTTCCGTGATATACCAGCCAAAAGGTGCAGGCGCCCTGGAATATAATTACCGTGAAAAATCCTATTATCGGATATTTTTTTAATCGGATACCTCGATAACTATAGGCTCGGGAGGCTACAATATAGAGTAACAGCCCGAATGAAAAGTACAGACTAATCAACACGGAGGCAACAAGCGCCGCGACATCCATTAGCACAGAAACGTAAAACAACTGCCGAGTGGGTTGGAGCGGGTGCTGTACGCCGCCTATGGGGGTTTCGTCTCGATCCATGTAACTGTTGTACCCGTTGCTGGCAGGATACACCAATAGGTGCAGTAGGACAAAGACCAGCAGGGCGCTTGGCCAGGCAATATGATCCAGCTGCGTAAGCGCAAACAGATAGACTGGCATCAGAAAAAAGGAG
>JBEIDF010000258.1:0-4576 GCA_040383605.1 Lewinellaceae bacterium | reverse complement strand
CTAATATGAAAGTCTTTTTCAGCCATACTTCGTTCCTTTTTTTCGCCGTAATTAGTCCCATTACGCCTGCAAAAAGCGCCTTGTCTGGCTAAAAAATCCTTTTCATATTAGCAGAGAATATAATTTTAGACACGCTCTTAGGTTCGAATCATGCCGCGGCTCTTTATCCTATACCTCCAATACACAACGCAGTTCACCCAAGCGGGCCTGCTTCATCTGGACGAGATAGCGCACAGGCTGCAGCCCTATGGGCAAGCACACCGCATCATTATTGACAATGCACTGCCAACAGGAATTACTGAGCATTATGAAGGGAATACACTGCACGGAGGCGATAATAGCTCCCACGAATTTTCGGGCTGGGAAGTTGGGATCCGGATTTTGGAAACGCAAGTACAACTAACTTATACGGACGTGCTGCTGTTTGCAAACGACTCTTTCTTCCGAAATTACGATCCCGATCTTCAGAGGCACTTTACCCACAAACACTTACGCGCAACGAGTCGAAAAAGGGTACTCACCGGCGTGGTAGATGACTTTGCCGAACCAACAATGATTAGCGGTAAATTGCGAACCCTTTGGGTGCGCAGCAACTGTTTTTTGATTAGCTATAAAACGCTAAAAAAGATCGGCTCCTTAATCCATCCTGTGCCCAAAGAAGCGATTTTTACCAGCGAAATACCTACTTTCTTCCATCCAGATTCAGGACTGGATAAAAAGTACATTGCCGTCTTAAGAATATGGCTTTTCCGGGAGGAAAGCGACTTGCTCTCCTGGAGAAAACACTGGTATAAAAGCGCCCCGCTCACGGCGGAAAACTACGAATTCATGCGCTTAAAAGCCTATTCGATTTTATGCGAGCATGATCTCAGCGCGCGTGTTTGTGATCGCGGCGGGAAATTACGAAACATCGTGCCGAGACCTAAAATCACCTTAAGGGTCATCTACAACTTCCTTTTGCGGCATGCTCGAAAATACATGTTTAGCATGAAAAATAGTGAAAAATGAGAGACAGTTTAGAAAAGTGTCAACCCAAAATTTCCATAATTGCTGCCGGCAGTCAAAAAAACCGACATAAATAACATTGCGCAATATTCTCTTTATCACCGAGTACAACCCGTTTAGATTCGACTACGGCGCGCAGCAGCGTACGCACCTGCTATTCCAAGCACTGCAGAAAGTGGGTCATGTGCATCTGTTTTGCATGACGGAGGAGGAGGCGCCGGAAGTACGCCATACGGACGGTTACACGGTGCAGTTTTGGGGAATTGATCCGAGACAAACAGCAAACGAATCCTTTCGATCCAAATTATGGGCTTTGCTTAAACCATTCATAGTCAACACGTATTATAAAAAAGCAGTTCAAGCGATACGGAAGGAAAATAATTTCGATTTCCTCGTTGTCCGCTACCTCCAACCGGTGTTTACCTGCGGATTATACAACCACAAGGGACTAATTCTTGATGTGGACGATCTCCCCTACCAGTACTATTATACTATGGCGCGCAGCGCGGCCCCAACCTTGCTGACCAGGTTATACTATCTGTTTGGTGCCCTGTACGCAGGGTGGCTTGGCAGTCGCATTATCCGGCGGGCTACCCGGGCATTCTACTCCAATCCGGAACAGGTACGCCGCGCGAATGGCGTATTCCTGCCAAACATCCCCTTTTTTCAGGAGGCGCCGCCTGAAAATTACCGCCGCAGCCCGGAGAGGCAGGTTTTGTTTATCGGCAATCTTGACTATGCGCCCAACAGGCAAGGGATAGACCATTTTATCCGCGCGATTTGGCCATTGGTCATTGCGCAGGTGGCGGATGCCAAATTAGAAATCGTCGGCGCTCTCAGCGATGAAAGACAACGGGAAATTTGGACGGCAGCGCCGGGCGTGACCGTACGCGGTTTCGTGCCAGATTTAAGCGCGTGTTATACGGACAGTCGGGTGGTCGTTGTACCCGTTCGAGCAGGCGCCGGTACGCACATTAAAATCCTGGAGGCGATGCAATACCGTAAAGCCTGTGTGGTCCACGAATTTGCCGCGCGGGGCTTTGCTGATTTTCTGGTGCATGGACAAAATATCATGCTGGCGTCCACGGACGCTGATTTTACGGACGCTGTCATCCGGTTACTCACCCAGGATACACTGAACCAGCAGCTCGGCGAAGCGGCGGGGCGCACTATTTCCGGGAGATATACCCGGGAGGGTTTTGAACGAATTTTGAGAAAAGCATTATCCTAAACGAATTATAAATGCCTCATTTTTACGCGCAATACATTGCAAAAATATCTATTCCACCGAATACCCTTCGGTATGGTACAGCCGTCTTGGCATTGATCGTGACTGGCTGCTTTTTTACGATTGCGATTGGAAACGCGGTACACAGGCCTTTGTGCTGTGCCGACGACTCTTATATTTCAACCGCCGCAAAAAATTTTGCAAATGGGTTTGGATATAGCGTTTCTTTCGAATCACCGGATAACAAACTTGTCTTATTCGAGCCTGCTATCACGACTGGCCCGACTTTAGTCTTACCGGCCGCTTTACTCATACGTTTAATTGGAAATAAATACTGGGCTCCGGGAGTCGCCGCCATCTTGATGAATATATTGATCTTTACGTTTCTATACTTTTTTTCTGTAAAAATATTCGGTTTTATCCAAGCAAATATATTCATCTCGCTACTTATAATTTCTTTTTATTTTTTCGCGGCGCCTAGCTGGTTTTTGTTATGGTTTGTGCTTTTAGGAGAGGCCACCGGTGCAATCTTGTTTATTTTAGGACTATTGCTTTTTTCATTTTTTCGAGAAAATAAAAAATATTTATATGCTTCCATGTTTATATTTGGATTATCCTTAATGACAAAATTGATCTATGCAATAATATTATTTCCAGTTTTATTTTTTTTACTGATAGATCTATTTGGAGCCAAAATTTTCAGCAGAAAAAATATAACAACTTTTTCCATTTCAATATTCATGCTTGTTCTACCCCATCTTTTATGGGAGATGTACAAACTGGGTAGCCTGGGACTGATCGAATATGTTAATTCACTACGGCTTATGGCGAATAGATACATAGCAATCCACGGCGAAAGTCCAAAGTTTAATTTACTTGCACTCTTTACAGAAAGAAAAGCCCTTGTACAAAATCAACTAGGCACTAATTTGACCTATATAATAGTGTCTATACCTTGTTTACTATCGATTGTGTGGGTTTCTGAACTAACAAAGGAACAAAAGTTATTTTCGTATCTATCAATCTTAGGCATCATACCCGCTTTGTTATGGTGGATCCTCCTATCAAAGGGTTGGGCTCGGTATGGAATGCCATGGCTTTTTCTATTTTTTACACTTTTCCCATTTCTAATCGTCGTAGTAAGGAAAAACTCTCTCCGATTACTGCTATTTGCATCGCTGGTATTTATTCTGAATGTATCAAAAAAGGATACTAATCCTATAAAAACACTTATCAATTCAAAATTCACCTACGGTCAACAGGCAAAAAATCTACAGAGCCTTGCGGTGTTTTTAAATTCACAAAACAAAGAAAAAATATTCGTCTCTGGGTGGTGGGGCGGTTATTCTGATATTGAGTACGCCCTTCCTGGTACGAACAATTTTAAGGAGTTTAATAAATTAGAAGGAAATGAGGAGCCCCGGAAAATGCTGCTGATTAGGAATACAACGAGGGTGAACTTGGTCGCGGCGGAGGAGTTTCATAAATTCGCAAAATCATTCACCGACACGGTATTCTACAAAAGTCCGTACCTTGTTACAACGTATTCCGGCCCGAAGGAGTAGCGATTTTGGTATGGCCCAAAAAGATTATATATGAGTAATTTTTACGCACGATATCTAGAATCATTTTCTATTCCGCCGAATATACTCCGATACGGTACAGCCATCACAGCATTGATGGTTATCAGTTGCTTTTTTACGATTGCGATTGGAAACGCAATCTATGATCCGTTTAATTTTATGGATCATGCGTATATATCCACGGCTGCTAAAAATTTTGCAAATAATTTAGGTTATAGTGTCGCATTTGAATCTCCTGCAAGCGGGTTAAAACAGTTTGAGCCCGCAATTACGACAGGTCCCACCTTAGTCATACCGGCGGCTTTGTTAATCCGCGCCGCTTTAAGCCATATTGATAGCGCGAACGGCCAAGCCTTCAATATTGGGGGCGGTATGCAAAATAGTTTGTCTTTGATTGAATTATTTCATTTTTTAGAAAAATTGTTGGACATAAAAATTGACTTCCAGCGACTGCCCGAGCGGCAAAGCGACCAATTCGTTTTTGTTGCTGATACCGACAAAGCCAGTAGGCTGCTGGGCTGGGCGCCCCAGGTATCCATGGAGGAGGGTATTCGCGGTATGGTTGAATGGATACAGTCGCCCGATTTTCGTATGTAATTGAATTAGCGTAAAACACCTTCCCCCAATATGCCCCCCGCATTCAGCATCGTCATCCCCTTGTACAACAAAGCACGCAGCATCGCCGACACGGTGGCGTCGGTGTTGGCGCAGCGGCTGGCAGATTTTGAACTCATCATCGTGGACGACGGCTCCACGGACG
>JBEIDF010000257.1:0-4649 GCA_040383605.1 Lewinellaceae bacterium | reverse complement strand
CAAAGTCCGCCGCCGGACGTCACCATCACCCGCGTTGCAACGAGCGGGCGGTTGCTCTCGCCGGACGCCGGCCAATATGCCTGCGCGTACGACGAAAACTTCATCACGGTCGCCTACGCCTGCCTCTCCTGGCATCAGCAACCAGGCCTCCGGTTCCGCTACCGGCTACTCGGACAGTCGGACGCATGGATAGACCACAATGGCGAACGCCGCATCACGCTGTACGGCATGGCGCCCGGGACGTACACGCTCCAAATACAGGCGATCAACCGCTTCGGGCTGTCCTCGAAGGGTGTCACCGCCGTCCAAATCCGCGTCCGTCCGCCCTGGTGGGCGAGTATTTGGGCCCTCGCCGGCTATACCCTCCTGCTCGCCCTCGCCGGTCGCCGGCTGTACCGCTACCTGTTGCAGCGGAGACTCGAACAGGCGGAAATACGCCGTATCCGTGAATTGGAGGCTTTTAAATCCCGGTTTTTTGAAAATATTACCCACGAATTCCGAACCCCGCTCACGATTCTCAACGGCGCAGCCGACCAGATTGCCGAAAACCCGACTGCGGAACTTTCAAAAGGCCTTGATACGATTCGCGCCAATTCCGACCGCCTGCTGGCGCTGGTCAATCAACTCCTCGACCTGTCCAAACTGGACAGCGGCTTCCTGCGCCTCGACGTCCAGCGGGCAGAACTCGTCGCCTTCCTGCACTACCTGTGCGACAGCTACCAGTCGCTCGCGAAAACCCGGAATATCCAACTGCAATTCCAGTGCGCCCTGCCGGCGCTCTATGCGGATTTTGACGCGGAACGCCTGCGGCAAATCGTGGACAACCTCTTGTCCAATGCCCTCAAATTCACCCCCGCCGGCGGATCCGTGACGCTTGCGCTGGAGCAAATCGCCGACCCGCCCCGCGCGCGCATCCGGGTGACAGATACAGGCGTCGGAATTGAAAAAGAGGCGCTGCCGCGCTTGTTCGAGCGCTTTTATCAGGGCGACCATCCATCCGGCCGATCATCAGACGGCACGGGCATCGGCCTTTCCCTGGCGCGCGAACTCGCCCGCCTCATGCACGGCGATTTGTACGCTGCCGGCGAATCGGGACAGGGCGCTGTCTTTACGCTGGAACTGCCCCTCCAGCCCGCGCAGGCGCCGGAGGCAGTAGTAAGCGTTCCGGCGAACGCGCCCCTGCAACCCGCGCCAGAATCGGACGGGTCGCGCCCAACCCTGCTGATCGTCGAGGATCATCCGGAAGTATCGAATTACCTCGTGGCCATCCTCTCCGGCGCGTACGACACCCGCGTTGCCGCCGACGGCCTGGCCGGCTTGCAGGAGGCCTTCGCGCGTGTGCCTGACCTCATTATCTCCGACGTCATGATGCCCGGCATGGACGGGTTCGCCCTCACCGACACGCTGAAGACCGACCTGCGCACCAGCCACATCCCGATCATCCTGCTGACCGCCAAGGCCGGACTTGAAAACAAACTGCAGGGAATCGGTCGCGGCGCGGACGCCTACCTGGAAAAACCCTTCGCAAAAGACGAACTGCTGGCCGTAGCCCGCCAACTCGTCCAGAGCCGCATCCTGCTCCGCCGACACTATCTGGCCGCAGTCGGACTCGCGGAGGCTTCGACTGCTGCGTCGCCGCCTCTCGCCGAACAGGAAAACGCCTTCCTGCGCAACGCAGTCACCGCCATCGAGCAACATTTAAGCGATCCCGCCTACTCCGTCGAGCAACTCTGCGCCCAACTGCTGATGAGTCACTCCAACCTGAATCGCAAGATAAAGGCCGTCTCCGGTTTGTCGCCCGCCTTATTTATTCGCCGCATCCGGCTTCAGCGCGCCAAAGCGATGCTGCTCGAACAGCCCGAGTTGCCCGTGTACGCCGTAGCCTCAGCCTGTGGCTTTGACGATCCTGCCTATTTTGGCCGTGTTTTCCGGCAGGAATTTAAAACCTCCCCCGCTGCGTGGCGCGCTGCGCGATTTTGACAAAATAATCCTGTAAAATGGTCGCTCAGTCCTATTTCCGTACGGAATGGGCAGGGTTATCTTTGTCAAGATCATTTTATTTATTAACCATAATGTTCACATTAATTTTTTTCGAATGAAAAACATGTTTAGCGTCGCCCTCGGGGGCCTCCTGGTTGTGTCTGCCGTACTGATGTTGCCGGCGTGCAAAAAAGACAAGACCTTCTGCATCGAGGACATTTCCATCCCGACCAATGCCATCTCCGGCACCGTGACGATCAATTTGCCGAACGGGCAGACGTACTCGGGCCTCGGCGCCCTGCCCTCTACGGTCAAGTTTGGCGACTACGAAGGGCAGTTCCAATCCGTCGTAACCAAACAGACGGTGGTTGGCCTGGGACAGGAAGTCGAGTTGGTACACCTCTTTGACGACGGCAAAGGCAACCAGTTTTGGACGAACGACAAGGCCCTCTTCCTGCCGCTCGACACCTCCGGCGCCTTGTTCCGGCTCACGAATGTTATGGAAATCGTTGGCGGGGTCGGCGATTTTGAGTGCGCAACCGGCCGGCTTGTCACCCAGGCAGAAGTAAGTTTTATCACTGGCGCGCTGACCGGTACCCTGACCGGCCGGATTTGCGGCGGCTGTGAGTAGATTCCAACAACCAACCCTGCACGCCCAAGTGAACGCACCCGATGGATATCGCCAGGCGCCTCTGGAATTTTGAGGCGCCTGGATCCATCTTCTGATTTTTAATGATTCATCTAAAACCGCTTCCAAATGTTTGAGCAACCCTGGCATGTTCTAAAAGTAAAATCACGTTGCGAACGCAAAGTGGAATCCCGACTCAAAGAAAAGGGCTTCCAGGCGATCGCCCCCGTTCAGACCCAAATTCGCCGCTGGAGCGACCGCCTAAAAAAAGTGGAGGTCGTGCTTTTTACGGGCTATGTATTTGTATCCGGCGAGCCGGCGGCTATAAAGCCCGCCTTTCAGGAAGAAGCGCAGGTGCTGGGTTTCCTGCAATTTGAAAGTAAGCCGGCCGTCCTCCGCGAGCCCGACGTGCACTTTATAAAAAGCCTCGCCAAAATCGGAACGCCGGTAACCATCCTCCCTGCCTGTCCGACCCCCGGCGAACGGATTGAAATCATCGCCGGCCCTTTGCGCGGTTATACCGGCGTAGTAGCCGCCCACGCCGGCTGCCGGCGCGTGCGGATATCTATACCCAGCCTGCAATGCGTTGCCCAGGTGGAAATCGGCGCGGAGGTAATCCGGCGGATTTAGCCGGGTTGAGACCCTGCATTTTTTTTAAAAATTCGGCCTGATTGGGAAAGCAGAACGAATGCAATTTTTCAGTGAAAACGGCCTTTTTGATGGTCGAGCATAGTGTCGGCGTGACTTCGAGTCACACCGACACTTATCCGGCCGACTTACAAAATTATATTTTTATATTTTCGTCTCGCTGTAACTTGTGAGACAGCCCCCCAAGTTTCTCAGGCAAAGCGCAGCCTGAATCCTATTTTCAGGTTCGGTAGGGGCGATGCCAATAATTTAAAACTATTTGTTTTATAATTTGCGCTTCTTTTCTGATTCCCGTATCTTTGCAGAAACATTGGTCTGATGCAATTCGCAGACATAAAAAACGACGTCGCGTTCCGCAAAAATTTTAGCGATGAGCAGAAAACAGCTCCGACGGCGTACAAATACCAATGGAACAAAGAAGAGTTGAAGGCTTATGACAATGTGACCATGAAGGAACAAGACGCGCGAGGGGAAAAAGAACTGGTAGCACAAAAAGCAAGAGATGAAAAAGAAGCAGAACTGATTTTCGAAATGAATAAAGAAGGGTTTACCATCCCACAAATTGCAAGCGTAACCCGCAGAAGCGAGGAGAAAATCAAGAAAGTTCTTGATTGTCAAGGGGATAAATAAAAACGGCAACAAGCGCTTGCGAAAAATGCGCCTGCGCGCTCCAAATTCGGGAAGCATAACGTTCGCAGAACGAAAAAAACGTCAACCGCTGAAAATCCGGAAAAACCCTTACTTTTGAAAAGAAAATATAAAAATAATATGCGTATTACAATAGAAGCAATTGATATTCAGGATGTTGAAAAAATAATTTCACTATTAAAAAGCCTGAATATTAAAAACATTGAAGTGATCCCCGGTCCGTCGGGGCAAGGACCTTCGATCACAAAAGGAGATAAGAAGGTTGACCCGCGCGTGCTTTTCGGGATTTGGAAAGATAACCCGAGAAGTATTGAAGCGATTAGGGCGGCAAATTGGAAACGCGATTGGAACGCTTAATTTATGGTTTTGTGCGATACCAATATCTTTATCAGCGCCTTCAATGGTCGACAGGACGCAATTGATCAATTGAATGAGATTGGTCTGGAGCAAATTGCGCTGTCTGCCATTACTGTCATGGAACTGCTTCAATGGATGGGCAATAAAAATGAGCTGGCCCAAATGAAAAAGCGCATTAAGTTTTATGATGTCGTTCAGATCGACAGCGCTATCTCTGTCAAAGCAATTGAGCTAATCGAATCCAACCGGCTAAGAGCGTGTCTAAAATTATATTCTCTGTTAATATGAAAAGGATTTTTTAGCCAGACAAGGCGCTTTTTGCAGGCGTAATGGGACTAATTACGGCGAAAAAAAGGAACGAAGTATGGCTGAAAAAGACTTTCATATT
>JBEIDF010000256.1:0-4668 GCA_040383605.1 Lewinellaceae bacterium | reverse complement strand
CTCAACCTCTCCAATCACCCCGCCGCCCTCTGGCCCGCCAACCAACTCGCCGCTGCACAAGCTCAATTCGGCGGGGTAGGGGATATGGCATTTCCGATGATTGACCCGGAAAGCGATACCGCGGAGGTCGCGGCGCTGGCCCGGGAATACGCAGACCGGATCGCGGCGATGTCGGACGAACAGCCGATCAGCGCGGTACATCTAATGGGGGAAATGTCCTTTACCCTGGCGCTGACCGCCCTGCTCCAACAACGCGGCCTGGCAGTGTACTCCAGCACCACGCGCAGAAATGTCCTTGAAGAAAAAGACGGCCGGAAAACAACGCAGTTTGAATTTGTGCGGTTTCGGGCCTATCCGGTGGTGCGTCAGCGATGACTGCCGCCCACGACGTTCTTTGACATATCGGATTAATTTTCAACACGCCTGTTGTATTATATAGGACGCCCGCCGACGGGGCGGCGGGCGATGCAAGTGTGTCGGAAGGGCTTGGAAATCCTTCCGACACATATTTTTTTAATTAATGCAAATACACTGCACCAACTACCCTTACCTTTGCACCGAGTTCAAAAAAAGCCCTCAAAAAATAATTTGAATCCGGAACTTTTTGAACCCAGTGCCCTGTTATACCCCCGACTGATTTTTTGATCCGAGCACCGGACGCAAAAGCGAAAAAGTGAACCCTCCCGCGGCAGCAACTGCGAAAAACAAAATCTCGCTGCCGGGAAGTCTTGAACAAGCCTTCCTTTATTGCTTCACTTTTTCAACCCTTTTGCTATGTCTCTGCTCCGCTGTTTTCCCGATTCTGCTTCGCTGACCGCCGACCAACGCGCGGCAGCGCACGCGCTGGAAGCTTTTCTGGCCGACCCGCAGGCGCGCGCATTTATCCTGCGCGGCTATGCCGGCACGGGCAAGACCTTCCTCATGCAAGGGGTAGCCGCCTGGCTGCAGGCGCAATCGCGCACCGTGCTGTTCGCAGCGCCCACGAACCGGGCCGCTAAAGTGCTGCAATTCCGCACCGGTACGCCGGTGTTGACGCTGCACAAGCTGCTCTATGCGTTCAGCGAGGGGCGGTACAGCCTCCTGACCCGGCCGGAACAATTCGGCCCCAATCCGGTGCTGGTGGTGGACGAGGCGTCGTTGCTGGGCGACCTGACGAGCGACAAGTCGGACTTGCGCTTCGGCAGCGGCAAATTGCTGAGCGATTTATTTGAGTTTCTCGACCTAGCGCAATTTCCGGATACGCGTGTCATCTTCGTGGGCGATCCCGCCCAGTTGCCGCCGGTAGGCATGCGCTATTCTCCGGCCTTGTCGGAAAGCAACCTGCGCCTACTGAGCGGCCGGCCCGTGCACGAGGCGTCGCTGACAGAAGTGGTGCGCCAGCAGGCCGACAACGGTATTCTGCGGGTGGCGCATGCCATGCGCGGCGCCATCGAAGGCCGCGAATTCGACCCCCGTCTGCCGCTGGAAAAGAGTCCGGAAGTAGAGGTGGCCAACGGGTCGCGCCTGCTGGAACAGTATTTCCTGCAGGGCGCCGAGCGTCCCTCGGGTCGCCGGATCATCCTGGCTTATACCAACGAAGCGGTGGCGTCGTACAACCGCGCTGTGCGCGCGCGGTTCTTCCCCGAGGGCGCCAACCGACTCTGCCCGGGCGACATGCTGCTGGTAACCAATAATATACCCGGACTCACGCCCGCGCTGACCAACGGCGAGCTGGTGCAGGTGCAGCATTGCGGCGAGTTGGAAAAGCGGGAAGTGCGGATTCCGCGATACCACCAGTACCCTCCGGTTGACTCGCCTTTCCTTCAATACACGGATACGGAAGTGATTGGAACCTTTCATTTTCGGGACGCGCAAATTGCAGTCCGCGGCGCAGACGGCGCGCCGCATCTGCTGCAGGTGAAAGTGCTGGAAAACTGGCTGTTCAGCGATCGCCAGGAGAGTTTACCTTCCGTAGCCACTTTTATGCTGCGCCGCATTGCGCACGAAGCGTTTTACAAGATCCATTGGCAATTGTATCGTCAGGATAAGGAGCAATACCTCGCCTTGCGCGATGCGTACGCCCGGCAGAATCCGTACGCGAACGCCCTGTGCGCCCGTTTCGGTTACGCCATTACCTGCCACAAGGCGCAGGGCGGCGAATGGGAGGAAGTATTTGTGGATATGCGCGCGCCCATGTCGCGCGATACCTCCGGTTTTTACCGCTGGGTTTATACGGCAGTGACCCGTGCGACCAAGCGCGTCTTCCTGCGCCGCAACCCGCGCGATCCGCAGCCGCAGGCCCAGCCGCCTCGGCCTGCGCCGCCTCGACCGCATTCCCGGACTACAGGCAACGACCGCTCGGCGCGGCCCCGTCGCCCCCATCTTCATGCACCCCTTCAACCTCGATAGGCTATGCAAGTGTACGTCAACACCCCCGGTTGTACTGTGAGCGTCAAGGAACGCCAACTCGTCGTGCGCCCCCCCGAGGGCGAGGTGCAGTACATTCCGCTGCCGCAGATAGACGTATTGTTTATTCATCGCGCCTGCCTGTTGTCGGCCGAAGTGGCATTTGCCGCCGTGGAGCACGATATAGACGTGCAGTTTGTGGATCGGCGCGGGAAGCCCGAGGCCCGATTGTGGAGCAGCCGGTTTGGCAGCATCTCGCTGGTACGGAAGCGGCAGGCTTCGTTCTGTGAAAGTCCACAGGCATTGATCTGGGTAAAGCAGTTGCTGGCCGAGAAATGCGAGCAGCAGGCGGCCACATTATTGAGTTTGCCGAGCGCGCAGGAAGAGCACCTGGCCAATGCGAGCGCGGGGAAAATCGCCGATCTGCGCCGCCGTATTTTGGAACAGGACGCCGAGCGGTTGCAAGACGGTGCGCCCCAGTTGCGGGCGTTGGAGGCTGCGGCCTCCAAAGTATATTTTCAGACGCTCAGCAGCCTGATGCCGCCGCAGTACCGATTTGCGCAGCGTTCCCAGCATCCGGCGCGGGACATGTTCAACTGCCTGCTCAACTACGCCTACGGCATTCTGTACGGCAAAGTGGAAGCAGCGCTCATCCGCGCCGGCGTGGATCCGTTTATCGGGATTTTTCACCGCGACGAGTACAATCGCCCGGTGCTGGTGTACGACGTGATTGAGAAATTCCGCCATTGGGCCGATTTTGTCGTGTGCAGGTTGTGTCGGCAGGAAGTCATTTTCATTGAATTCTTTGAGATCGAGCAGGAGGCCTACTGGCTGAACGCTTACGGCAAGCGCATTTTAATCCAGTCGTTCAACGACTACCTCGACGAAGTCGTTTCCTGGCATGGTTTGCAACGCGCGCGCGCCACCCACATTGATTTGGCGGCGCAGAACCTGGCCACCTTTTTTAAATCCGGCGCATGATCAATCATTTAGACATGCTCTCTTAAAATAGGACGTTATCTAATCACCTTCATTTTTCAACTCCTTTGCCATGTTATACGCTGCCGACCGCCTTCTGGATTCGAACACTGTGCTGCAGGCGCTGAGCCTCGAAGCCGTTTTTCACCGCGTGCGCGACGATGCTGCATTGCGGGAGGAGATTGCACAGCTGCGCCGGGTGCGGCGGATAGACCAGGCGGCCTACACCCGCCTGAAGACCCGCCTGCCCTTTTTCTGCGCTGCCCGGTTTGCCGGCGGCATTCGGCGGAGCGCGCATTTTGAGCAAATCGCGTGGATGATCCTGGATGTGGACAAACTCGAGGGGGCCGAGGCGGATCTGGACGCCTTGCGTGCGCGCCTGTGCGCCGACGAGCGCGTGGCCCTCTTGTTTCGTTCGCCTGGCGGCAACGGCTTGAAGCTTGTATTCCGGCTGGACAGTCCGTGCACCGACACCAAGCGATTCAGCGACGCCTACAAAGGTTTCGCCTACGCCTTTGCTGCGCAGTACGGATTGGAGCGCCACCTTGATTTCGGCACCTGCGATGCCACGCGGGTTTGTTTTTACTCCAGCGATCCGGGCGCGTACATCAATCCGATGGCCGAGGCCCTGGCGTGGCAGCAGTATTTGCCGGAGCAGGTACAGCCCGTGCTGGTACAAGCCCTGTTCAGCACCCCGGTGGAGGCGGAAGCTGCGCCCGAGAAACCGGGTCGCAGTCATCAGATTCATCCGGAAACCTACGCGGATATTCTGAAGAAATTGCAGACGCGCGCCCGGCCGAACCCCTTGAAGCGAGACGTGTTTGTGCCGGAGGCCTTGCAGGCTGCCGTGCCTGCTGTTGTGCAGGCCTTGTCGGCGGAGGGCATCGAAGTAACTGAGCAGCGCGACATCCAATTTGGCTGCCAGTTTATCCTGCGGCACGGCGCCAATACCGCCGGCGTGAACCTTTTTTACGGTAAAAAGGGATTCAGCGTCGTGTTGGTACCGCGTCGGGGCGACCATCCCCAGTTGGGCGATTTGGCGGTGTTTGTGACCGAGCAGGCCATTTACAGTCGGCAAGCGTGGCCCGGCCAGTCGGCGGACGACCGGGCAGGGCTTCCCGAGTCTGCCGGTTTAGGAACCGGTGACCCTTTAGAGCGTGTCTCAAATTATATTTCTCGCTAATATGAAAGTCTTTTTCAGCCAACCTTCGTTCCTTTTTTTCGCCGTAATTAGTCCCATTACGCCTGCAAAAAGCGCCTTGTCTGGCTAAAAAATCTTTTTCATATTAGCAGAGAATATAATTT
>JBEIDF010000255.1:0-4701 GCA_040383605.1 Lewinellaceae bacterium | reverse complement strand
CTGTTAATATGAAAAGGATTTTTTAGCCAGACAAGGCGCTTTTTGCAGGCGTAATGGGACTAATTACGGCGAAAAAAAGGAACGAAGTATGGCTGAAAAAGACTTTCATATTAGAGAGAAATATAATTTTAGACATGCTCTTACGACCTTCATCCTGGCCAGCAAGGAATCCAGCATACGCGGCGTCCAGTACTCCGTGCCGGGAATTTCGTGGTACGAGGCCAGGGCTGCGCGGCAATTATCCAGCCAGGCGCCGATGCCCGGGTCCTGTAAAAACGGCTCCCCGAATTTGATATGCTCGAAGCGGGCGTCGGTTTGCTCGTAGTTGAAATGAAAATACAGTAAGAACCCCGCCAGGCGTCTCCGGGTCTTTAATAGAAGTATGGGGACATCGTTGCCGGCGTGATACAAGTGCGCTCCGGCGCTCTGTTGCATCTTTGCCAGGTCTGCTTTCAGTACCCTCATATAGGCGTCGAGATCGGGCTGAAGCGCCGGCACGGTCGCTAAAAAGTGCGTTTCCGGCCAGCCTTCCGGCCATATATCCAAATCGTGCAGGCTGTAGTCGCACATTAACTGCAGCAACACATCGCCCTCGATAGCCCGCTCACCGTTGAAATGCGCGTATGCCTTGGAGCGCGAAAGTTTGTACTTTTTCTGGTAATGCGCGATAGCGGCGGGGCGGCTGCTAAAGGATGACGAAATCTTGTCGAACAACTTGCGCTGCAAGGGGTAGTTGGACTTTTCCATGGTTTTGTCTTTTGGCGTAATGTAATCTGTAAATTTCGGGAATTCAGAAGAAAACGCCTTGCTTGCCCTTTTGTTCCCGGCATTTGAGATATTTTTTTTGACGCATCAAGCAGCCTGCCCTGCAAGGGGCAGCCGTTTGGTCGCGTTGTCCCGTTTTTTGATACAAAACGCCTTGGTTGTCCCGGAAACTGAGACAAAAACGCCTTTTACTCCCTTTTTGTCCCGGAATTTGAGACGATTTTTTTTCGCGTCCCGGAATCCGGGACGGATTTATTTGCAAAATAGGGGACGAGGGTGGGAAATTTGCAATGCGGTTTTTACCTGAAAAGAGGTATGCCCTTTTTTTAACGTTCTCCTTTTTTTCACCCTTCAAATTCACGCTGCATGAAAAACAATTTATCATGGTTATTTTACCTGCTGTTCGGCCTTGTCATTGCAATTTCATCTTGCAAGTCCGACAAAATAAACCCTTCGGAGCCGGACAAGCATTTCCTGATCAGTCACTGTACCGTCGGTATGGCTTATGATGCGGAAACAACCACCCTGATAATGCCCGCAAACCCTGCCGATTCCGCACAACTGTCCATCCTCGATAAAGCGCTCATGCTGCCTCAACGGGAGCGGCGTATGGAATCGGTCTGCGTGATGCAGGATGGCACGTACACTATTGAAACGGAATTGATGGAGCCGAGCGATCCCATCGAATATCCGGCGGGCACCGTCGGCCTTCCGCCGAAACCGGCCTACAAAAGAATGGTAAACTCTAACGGCGTTATCGCCTACTACAACGGCGTAAACGAACAAATAAAAGAGGAAGTTACCTACGACAGGGCAGATATGGCGCTCGCCGTCGTCCAAATGTTTCAGGAAATGGCGAGTTATCCCGTGCCGAGCGATCAGGATTTTACCAACTATCTGGATGCCTTGTCGGCAAACGGTCTTCCGCACACCGCCCAAAGTAGCCATATTTTCACCACACAGGTCAATAATCCGGACGGCACGTCGAGCGTGACGGTGGTGGACAAAAACGCGCGGATGAAAGTCGGACAGATAGACTTCGACGCGGAAGGGCGTCCCATCGCGCTGTATATGCTAAAAGTGGAAGGCCAGGCGCCCAACATAGTGTTCAAACAGATGGTACAGGTCGTCTATTTTAATGCCGCGGACAGTGCGGTGCGTATGAAACAGCAGAAAACTACGGTGTTCAACGCTTTTTCACTTCAACTTTAAAAAACTCCGATCATGAAAATCAGAATATTAGTATTCGTCATCCTCTTTTGCGCAGCCTTCCACCTGATTGCTCAAAACCGGGATATTTTATGGCTGTTCGGCCCCTCACTGACTTCGGCCCAGTGGACAAATGCCAAATTGCGCGCCCAGGCGAATTCCTACGACTTCAACAGCATCAATATCACGCCTTATGATAACAATACAGCCGCCAACAACATACCTGACTGGGCCGCTTTTTTCAACACCAAACTAAACGACGGGAACCATACGGACGTACTCGGCATCGGCCACGACGCCGGGGGACTGATTATCCGATATATGGATATGGCGCAGGAAAACGGCAGGCTTTCGGCCATGATCCTGGATGGCACGCCTAACCAGGGCGCCGGCATTTTTAACAAACTGCTGCCGGTTGATCAATTTTCTGAAAGTGAAGCTCAAAGGATGATTAACAAAATGCTCAACCTTAGAACCCAGGCCCAAAATTGCAACGGTTGCCAGATGATTCAGGCGACCCAAAGTTGGGTGAATTATTTTGCCGGGCAAGAGGCTAAAAACTATTACCAACAGTTGAAACCTACCAATCCGGTCATTACGAATCTGGAAGCGCCCGGCATTCCTTTTGCGGTGATCTGGGGTAATGAAGACGACGACGCCCTGACCCTGACCAGAACGATGAATTCCTGGTACAATAGAGGGCTGTTCGGCGCGGACAATGAATACATAGACTGTTACCGGTCGGAGATAGCCCAGCGGGTACAGGCGGCCAACCAGCAGTTTGCCCTGGGACTAATGCAGTCCATCGCCCAATATGCGGGCGCTTCGGCGAAATTGAACATTACCGAACCTTTAGCAGTATTTTCAATAATTGAAGCGCAATTAAACGCCTTAGTTACGGCGCTCAGGACCACGTTTGCGCTCAACAATGAACTTCGGGAAATCGCCGAATGCGAACTCGTTCACCAGGCTATGAACGCACAATGGAATCTGATGCTGTCGCCGTACGTCGAGGTGCAGGAAAATTTGGAGATACCCTGTTTTTCCTGCGAAACGTGTGAAACGGAGACAGACCAACAGGTTGCCGGATACTGCTGGTCATTGTGCGTGTACGACTGCGACCCTGTCACATGGACATATACGCAGACTTATACTTATTTCACCTACGAGCCGCATGACGGGCTGCTTCTGAAGTCGGAACAACTGCTCGCCGGGGCCGCCAAAACCTACGAAGCAAAGGGCGTTAATCACTTTCAGGAACAATTCTGGGAATACGCCCCTATCGGAAACGCTTTTCAGGATTTGTTCAACGGCGGTGCAGGGGCCGCATTCGTAGTGCCGAAATAAATAACGTATGATGTTTCATCGCTGTGAAAAGTGGTGCGCAGGGGCAGCCCTGCGCGCCTCTTTTATCCTATTATCTGCGCTCGCCTTGTGTTTCTGCGGCTGCCGGCCCGAAAACAAGGAACTTGCCCTCAAATTATCATGGCGGGCGCCCCTGTTTGAAAACCCGCGCGAAACAGCGGAAAGCATTTATCCGATACAAGCCGGCGATCAGATCATTGCCGCAAAACTCTCAGACAATGCCGCCCCCGTTTTCTATGCCCTCGATGCGCGCCGGGGCGATGTACGCCGGCAAACTGTCGATTCCGACTGCGCAGGAAACTTATACTACAATATGAAGCCGTTCTGCTCAAAACAGGGCGTCGTCATTCCATGTGGCAGTACGCTAAAATGTATGTACCATAAAACAGGAAAAATACCTTGGTCATTCCAACATGCCGGAACCCCCGAGCAGTTCCTCGAACCTTATACGGACGACACCTTCCTGCAAGCCGTCAACGACTGGGAGGAACGCAAGTCTCACATCTATAAAGTCAACGCAAACGATGGCAAAGCCCACTTGCTGCATTCCATCCAATGGCCCGACAGTTCAAAGCTCCTGATCAAAACGCCGGTAAAAGTGAAGGGCGACTATCTTCTTTTCACCTCCATCGCCATGCGGTACGGAACCAATGAAACCGAGGCGCGCTGGCATTTACTGGATTTGAAAAATGCCGGAATCATGGCAAGCAGCACGGCATATCCGGCAAATAAGGATGGGTACGGCGTCACCAAGCAAGCCGTTACCCTCGGCGATCAGGCGTTTATGGTCGCTTACGACCATGTTTTTTGCGTTTCAAGTACCGCGGGCAAAGAACTGTGGAGAACGGCGCTTCCGCGGGACATGCTCACTTCCGTGCCGGTCGCATCGTATGACGGCCTGTATTGTCCGATGGAAGACGGATACCTGTACAAGTTGAGCCCTGACGACGGCAGGGTGATTTGGAAGACTAAAATAGCGGCCACGCCGAGCCGCCCGGTCATTACGAACGGCCTGTTGTTCATCGTCGGCGGCTCGGACGGTGTATTGTATGTGATAAATACCCAAGATGGGGAGCTTATCAAAACCATGAAAGCGCCGAATCACGATTTCATCAGGAATCAGTTTTTTCGCCGCTATATCGGGGTGGATGCCAGGGAGGAGAAACTGATGCTTTTCGATGGGAATAGTTTCAGAGGCTATCAAATATGGCGTTGAACGCGCGCTGTCCTGGAATCTGAGACAAAAACGCGTCTCGCGGCCATTTTGTCCCGGAATTTGAGACGATTTTTTTTCGCGTCCCGGAATCCGGGACGGATTTATTTGCAAATAAGGGGACGAGGGCGGGAAATTTGTGGGGTGCG
>JBEIDF010000254.1:0-4751 GCA_040383605.1 Lewinellaceae bacterium | reverse complement strand
TGTCTGGCCCAAAAAGTCCCATTTTCCGCCATACTTCGCAATTTTTTTTGACCGTAGCGCTGCTATGGCCTGCAAAAAATCGCTTCGTCTGGCGAAAAATGGGTCCTTTTTTGGCTCAGACGCGACCTGCTAACCAGTTACGAAAAAAAAATGCAGGCGCGCAAAATCAAAATAGGCTCCAGCGATGTTTTAATGGCGTTCAAATGCCAAAAACCTGCCTTTTATGTCCATACAGCCTGTTTTTTCATCCGAACGCCCCATTCTGATCGCGGGGCCCTGTTCTGCCGAAACGGAAGAGCAGGTACTGGCCGCGGCACATGGACTAAAAGACAAAGGCGTCCACCTCTTCCGGGCGGGTATTTGGAAACCCCGCACGCGCCCCGGCGCATTTGAGGGGGTTGGCGCGCAGGGGCTGCCCTGGCTCAAACGGGTGCAGGCAGAAACGGGCCTGCGCGTTACCACGGAAGTCGCCAACGCCCAGCACGTGCACGAGTGCCTGGAAATGGGCGTGGACGTCTGCTGGATTGGCGCGCGAACGACCGTAAATCCTTTTTCTGTTCAGGAACTGGCCGATGCCCTGCGCGGCACAGACATGCCCGTGCTGATCAAAAATCCGATCAATCCCGATTATAAACTGTGGATCGGCGCCATCGAACGCATTTACAAAGCCGGAATCAAACAAATCGCCGTCATTCACCGCGGTTTTAGTACCTATGGCGACTCCAAATACCGCAATGTGCCGCGCTGGCAAATGGCGATTGACCTGATGCAGGAATTCCCAAATTTGGAAATCCTGTGCGATGTCAGCCATATCTGCGGCCGCCGGGATATCCTGGCGGAAACAGCCCAAAAAGCTTTCGATCTGAACTTCGACGGCCTCATGGTGGAGGTACACCCCGAACCGGACGCCGCCTGGAGCGACGCCGCCCAGCAAATCACACCGGCGCGTTTTGGCGAAATGATGGCCGGACTGATCCGCAGGCGCACCACCGCCGATGATCCGGACTATCTCGCCCGGATCGAAAACTGCCGCACGGAAATTGACGAAATTGATGAGGACCTGATCCAACTCATCGCCCGCCGTATGCAACTCGTGCGCGAAATCGGCGCAGTGAAAAAAGACCGCAACGTGGCGCTGCTCCAACCCGAACGCTTCCGCGCCCTGCGCGAAGCCCTGTGCCGCCGGGCGGAAAAAAACGAACTCAGCGAAGAATTCGTGGCGCTGTTCCTCGAGGCCGTACACCAGGAAAGTATCACGCAGCAAGAGCGGGTGTTGCATGGCGCCAAATCGGACACCCAGCCCCTATCTTTGCAGCCTAAATCAGAATAAATGACAAAACAAGCCTTGCTTCTCCTGCTCGCCGTCTTGGGCCTGCAGGCCTGCAAAAACGAGCGCGCCAACGCGCCGGCCAACGCAAACGGCGCACAGGAACAGTCCGCCGCCGGACAAAAAAAGAATATTGTTTTCTTCGGCAACAGCCTGACGGCAGCCTATCAACTGTCGCCTGAACAAGGCTTCCCGGCCCTTATCCAACAAAAAATAGACGCACGCGGACTACCCTACGCCTGCGTCAACGCCGGCGTCAGCGGAGAAACCACCATGGACGGCGTCAACCGGATCGGCTGGATATTGCAACAACGCGTGGATGTGTTCGTCCTGGAACTCGGCGCCAACGACGCCCTGCGCGGCCTTCCGCTCAAAGAGACTAAAAAGAACCTGCAAACCATCATGGACCGGGTAAAAAGTGTCAATCCGCAATGCAAAATACTGCTGGCCGGTATGCAGGCGCCGCCTAACCTGGGGCCGGAATACACCATCACATTTAAAGAACTGTTCCCCAATCTCGCCGCTAAAAACCGCGCAACCCTGATCCCTTTTCTGCTGGAAGGCGTAGCCGCCGACCCCAAACTCAATCTGGAGGACGGGATTCACCCGAACGCAGACGGACACAAAATCGTGGCGGAAAATGTCTGGAAAGTGCTGTCGCCCCTGCTGACGCAGTAATCCGGGAAAGTCATAAATCCAAGGCGGGCTGCGCGGCGAACCGCGCCGGATTTTCGTGGCGCAGCAGCGCCATTTTCATCTCCAGTCCATAGTAATAGCCGCGCAATTCCCCGTACTTGCCGATCACCCGGTGACAGGGCACGATAATCGGGATCGGATTATTCCGGTTGGCCATACCTACGGCCCGGACGGCCTTGGGGCGCCCGAGTCGCTCGGCAATTTCGGAATAGTACATCGTTTGTCC
Source organism: Lewinellaceae bacterium (assembly GCA_040383605.1). Lineage (GTDB taxonomy): Bacteria > Bacteroidota > Bacteroidia > Chitinophagales > Saprospiraceae > M3007. The sequence continues at coordinate 2,502 of JBEIDF010000254.1, read as the reverse complement.
GAAAGGAATATCGCGCACCAGCGCCCACACCTGCCGGTAAAAATCCGAAGCGCCACTCCAGTCCAGCGGAAAGTCGAAGTCTTGGCGCCGTCCGAGAAAATAGGCTTCCAATTGCCGCCGACATTCCGCCACAGGGTGTGCTGCCGGTATCTCCTCGGATACACCCAGCTGATCGCAGCGCCGCACCCGTTGTACGCCGAGCGCGCTGCCGTAGATTTCAAAGAGGCCGAAGGGGGAAGGAAGATAGGTGTGTACCAGCATAATCAGGACGATTTTGATTAATCACACATCCCAAATAAGATCTAAACCGGTTCGACATTTTCACCTGACGACTGTTTTTCAAACAATTCAGCGTAGTACCCGCCGGCGGCCAGCAATTCCGCGTGGGTTCCCTGTTGGGCGATCCGGTGGTTGTCGAGTACGAGGATGCGGTCGAACTCCAGCATACCATAGATACGGTGCGTGATGATCAGCGCGGTTTTATCAGCCAAGGCGTTATTGAGGTAGCCGAGGATTTTGCTTTCCGTGTTGGCGTCCACGGCGGAGAGGCAGTCGTCGAGCAGCACCACATCCGGTTGTTTTGCGAAAGCCCGGGCGATGCTGACGCGCTGTTTTTGTCCGCCGGAGAGCGTCACGCCGCGTTCGCCCACAATCGTATCATAGCCTTTAGGCAGCGCGGCGATGTCGTCGTGTACGGCGGCGTTTTCGGCGTATTGCTGGGCTGCCTCCAGGCTAAGATCCTCTTTTCCGAAAGCGATATTGCCGAACACCGTATCGGAGAACAGGAATACATCCTGCGGCACATAACCGAAGCGACGGCGCAGATTGGCCAGGTCGTGTTCGCGGATATCTTTGCCATCGAGGAGGATGCGACCTTCTGTGACATCGTACATGCGCACGAGCAGATCGGCAATTGTTGATTTGCCGCTGCCGGTTCGGCCGATGATCGCGAATTTTTGTCCGGGTTTAATTTCAAAGGACACATTTTCCAGCGCTTTGATGCCGGTATCCGGGTACACGAAACTTACATTTTCAAAAACAATATGGCCTTTAATTGGCTGCGGGTCACGCGTCGGATTGGTTATGGCTGGTTCCGTGTGTAAAAATTCGTTGATTCGTTTCTGCGAAGCGGCGGCCTGCTGGGTGAGCGAAGCAATCCAGCCAATGGCCGTTACCGGCCAGGTGAGCATATTGACATAAATGACGAATTCAGCGATATTGCCCGGCGTGATATGGCCCTTTATAACCTGGAGCCCGCCTACGTACACCGTGATAATGGTGCTGGCGCCCACCATGAGCAGCATGAGGGGATAGAAAAAGGCGTCCACGCGGATCAGTTCCAGCGATTTTTGCCGGTAGGTTTCGCTTTGGTCGGCAAACCAGCGCCCCATCTGCGCTTCGCGGGCATAGCTTTTCACCACCCGGATACCGCTGTACACCTCCTGCGCCGTGCCGGTGAGCAATGCCAACTGCTGCTGAATCTTCTCGCTTTTGCGGTTAATCATCGTGCTGACATAGTAGATCGAAATACTCAGGAAAGGCAGGGGCAGCAGCGACCACAGGGTGAGGGTCACATTGACCTTCAACATGGCGGAAATGGTAAGTACAAATAGAAAAACCAGATCAATCCCGTACAAAACCGTTGGGCCGAGGTACATCCGCACCTTAGAAACGTCTTCTGAAATACGCGACATCAGGTCGCCCGTGCTGTTGCGCTTGTAAAACGCCAGATCCAGTTGTTGGTAATGCGCAAAAATTTCCTTGCGCAGGTCGTATTCGATCAGGCGGCTCATCACGATAATAGTTTGCCGCATGAAAAACATAAAAACGCCCATCATCAGGGCGAGTCCGATCACCGAGGCGCCGAACCAGGCGATCTGGTTTCCCAGCTCGGAAAATGCCTCCGGGTGTGCCGAGATGCCGCCTGTATCCTTGTAGTGTTGCACCCGGATAATCACCGTGTCCATCGCCTCCCGAATCACCTGTGGTTGCCAAACGCGAAACCAGTTTGCCAGTCCCACGAAAACAATACCCAGCAAAAAACGCCACCGATATTTCCAGAAATACTTGTTAAGATAGGCCAGATGTTTCATAACCGCTTTCAAACGTTCAAAGGCAAAAATAGTTGTACAACAGTCCTGAAGCCTGTCGGGCGCCGGGGGTTATTTACGCAACAAAGCCTATCTTTGCAAAATATATCCACTGTGTATGCTAAAAAAACTCCCGCTCGGACTACAGGATTTTCGAAAAATAATCGAAAATGGCTTCCTGTATGTGGACAAAACGGCCTACATATACAAAATGGTCTCCAATCCGGGCGCTTATTTCCTCTCCCGCCCCCGCCGCTTCGGCAAATCCATCACGATCGCCACGCTGCACGAGTTGTTCAGCGGCAGCCGCGAATTGTTTTCGGGTTTGTGGATCGAGGATAAGTGGGACTGGAACCGGAAGAATCCGGTGCTGCGCCTGACGTTCACCGGAATCGGATTTGTAGAAAGAGGA
>JBEIDF010000253.1:0-4763 GCA_040383605.1 Lewinellaceae bacterium | reverse complement strand
GGTAGATGTGTTTGCGGTCATGGGCCTCGGTCTGTATTTGATCTGCGCCCTGGTTTACGGGTTAGGCTTGCGCGCATCCATCGCCAGCCCGTCAACCGAATCGAAGAGTTCCTGCTACACAACTGGCCGCCGCCGGCCCAGCCTGAAAAACAGGCAGACTAAGAGCGTGTCTAAAATTATATTCTCTGCTAATATGAAAAAGATTTTTTAGCCAGACAAGGCGCTTTTTGCAGACGTAATGGGACTAATTACGGCGAAAAAAAGGAACGAAGGTTGGCTGAAAAAAACTTTCATATTAGCGAGAAATATAATTTTAGACATGCTCTAAGGCGCAGGCGCAAAGGTAGTGCCCGGAGGTGGGAAGGGCAAGATGGGGTTGGTCGGGGGCTTACGAATACAAATCACAAATTATTTTCCACTTTCTTCACCCCAAACTCTCCGAACAACGCTTTCCAGTACTCCGGAATGTACTTGTGTTTATTCAAGTCCAGCGACCCGTTAGGAATAATCAGATACACAGAGGTGTTTTCGGGCAATTTATCCACAGACTGGCATCTTTTTATTGGCTCTGCATCTTTTTTTCCAGCCTCTTTTGCCTGCTCAACCGTTTTGAAATATATTTTTTCATAGTTTTTCCCACAATTTTTGTCGTTAACCGATTCGATCATATCGCTGTAATAAAAAATCATCTTCTTGTCGCTTTTTGGAAATTTTGAAAGGAAGTCATTCGCCTTTTTAACCGTGGCAAATAGATCGCTCTCGGTGTCGGTGGCCTTCCGCCTTTCAACACTAATCGCTTGCCGTATTTTATTTTCCAAGGAATCACATTGTTTTTTAAATCGATCATTCGCCTTGAGTCGTTTGATCGTGACTAACCCGTTTGTGTTAGGTACGGCAGCTTGGCCTCTGTAATGCGGAGATGCGCTGACTAAATCTTTTTGAATAAAATAGATAACCAACTCGGCACCCGAAGCACGAATTCGGGGCATTATCGTATCGAGGAGCCATTTCGTACCTTTATCAGCATCTTCCTGACTAACGTTGACCAAACTTGAAGTCTTATCTATGAAAAGAACAACTCTATTTTTTACCGGAAGAGTTGCTATTGGTTGAATTTTCGTTTTTCCATTAATAGAGACTGTTTTCCCTCCTTCGCCATTTCCATCACAAAAAGTAAATAATGAGAAAAGAGTCAAAAGAAGAGAAAGTGATAGTGCTTTAGATTGGTTTGCCATTGCTAATTGATTTTTTATTTGTTCTGTTATCATGTAAGGCAATTGCATTGCGGATTTGCTGATACAGGTAATCACCAAGTGGTTGGACAGGGTTATCCGTTGACTTTGAGGGCGGAAATTTTATTATGCCCCCTCCTGAAGAAGGCGATTTTATGTACTCAGGGACGACCCAACGCTCCATTCGGATAGGCGATACATATAATTCTCCAGAAACGCTAAATTTCTCGCCCCTGGCAGCACCCTCTCTATACCATGCAGCCTGTGCTGTGGAATTCGCTTCCGCGATTAAAGCCATTAAATCTTTCTCTTGGGATTCCATTCCTGCTAAACGCATTTCTAATTGCGCCTGTAAGGGTTGCAATTCCAATTCTTTCTGCGCTTCTCGTAATTCTTTTCGATACTTTGCTTCGATTTCATGCAGCTCAAAAATGCGGCTTTCCTGAAATTTTAATAAGCGGGCAGCATGATCTCTCTTCTTGGCAAGATGGAGGCGCGTATAATTCTGTTCCATTGAGCGAAAGCCCATGCTGAAACAAAGCGCTCCGACGATAGCAAAAAGCACGCTTGCAAGTATAAAAATAGGAAATAAGGCAGGGGAATTTAATGAACTCATTGATGCTTCGAGATCAACTTCACCTGATGCAATTGTTTGAAGGCTAATAATTCGTACATATCCAAGCAGCGCAAGAACAATTAGAACAAGAATCCCGGTAATAATTAGCAAGGTGTTATTCCGATATATTTTATTCTGCTCCCACCTTGGGCGTTCAAATACGCGATCAATCACTGGTTTTATACCAAAAATTGTAAAAGAAATACTGATCGCAATTATCCAAGACTCCAACACATCCAAGCTTAACGCCAATATTAGCATCCCCTGGGTAAAAAATATATCTGCCAAAAACAAGACGGCGCCAGCAAGAATCAGTATTATTCCCGGAATCCAGTAATTTTCAGGTTGAATCAGGCGTCTCCTGCTTTCCAGCGTTTCAATTTCACGGCTAAGCGCTTCTTTTTTATTTCCTTCCTCCTCTAATTGAATTCCTGTAAAGCGTAACTTTTCCTCTCGGTCAAAAACGATTGCGTACAGATCTAAAGTCCGCTGCTTTAAGCCGACTAATTCTGTTTTTAACCGTGCGATCTCCTGCCGACAAATCAACAGCAATTGCTGCGCCAGGTCCTTTTTTTCCAGATTGGTCGAAAAGGTCTCATAGTGCGTAGGGGCGTTCAGACGCAAGGCTCCATCTGCAAAACCAGTATCGTAGGAAAAATCAGAAAAGTTATATAACTTTAACTGTTGCACTGAAACCGAATCTTCCTTTTTCGGCTCCTCGGTTGGCTTTTGTTCGTTTCCTTCCATATCTTAGGCCATTGTATTTATCCAAAAATACCCAGTCGCTTCGCGGATCTGGCAAGGTCAAATTCACTTTTAAAGTAGTGGATCGCGGCTGCTTTTTGTGCTTCTGCGCGCGTCATCTGCATTGTATTGTTTCGTATGATAAGTTCCAGATTTGACTTCGCCTGCTGTTTCTGCGCGATCATTTCTTTCGTGTGCTGGATTTCTTTTTCAAGTTCGACTATCTTAGCAGCTCGGTTTCGCCGAATGATCCGATTATTTTGCCATATCCGATTTTCCTGTTGCAGGTGCAACATACTCTGCCAGAAGCCTTTCCCTGCATAAAGAAACAAGGCAGTGATTAAGATAAATATCAGCGCCGCGTGTAATGGAGTGGCCGTTCTCCCGTAAGCCACGACAAAAATGGATGCAACCACCGGGATACCGATTTCCTCAGAATATATTTTCCAGCGGCTTTCCTCGGATAGATTTTGCGGTATTGTCTCACGCTCATCGGTGTAAACAATCGCAATTTTTCGGATCAAGCTTAACATCCCAAAAAGGTAAACACCCAGGGAAAGCCATAACGGATACCGGCTGCTCTGCCCAAGCGTTTCATAAATCAGTCCAAAATTGAAGAGGAGCATCAGGGTGTACGCTGCAAAACCCAGCAGGTATCTAAAAAAATAGTGGGGCGAATAATCACCGGGGTTTTCCCATGATGCCTTCTCAACAAGCAATTGCGCTAAGCGTGTGCGCAATCGTTCAATCTCCGATTCTGCCAGATTCTGCGCTGCCCGGTCAATTTCAATCCCAACCCGCAGCGCCTGGATTCCGGCATCATAAAACTGTCGGATCGCCTCTTCCTTTTCCTCGGTATTCCCGTCGACCAAGCCGAAGTAGGAGCCTTCATCCCGCAATGAATGCTCACTTTTTAGCCAATCATAGGCAAAATCCGTCCCTTGCGGCACGTTGTCCGTACCATTAGACGGCGGTATTCCATTATTTTCTGACGACTCCGACATACTTTTCAGTATTGGTGAACGTAAGTGAGATGATTCGGGCGGGTTGAGCGAGATGATAACTTCGCTGATCGCGATCTCGCACGAAGTTGAAAGATTAAAATACCAAAAAATGAGTACAAAAGGCGTGCCAGTAAGCAATAAACACCTAATCTGTTTTCCTCACCGCCTCCAATAACGTTCCCAAGCCGCCCTCCCGCCGTGAAAAGTATTCACATCCACCCAGCCTTCGGCAAAATCAAATTTTCCCCGGTGCGAGTGCTGCCAAAATACCCATTTTTTGCCAATATTCGGATTCTTGCGGAACGAACAGAGCCAAATGTCGTTATTTTTGAAATAATCCCGGATATATTTTTTGTAACTACTTTCGTTCGTGTAGATCATGACCCGCCGCCCGGTCGCGTTTTGCACCAAATTTAAGAATACGCGGATTTCCGCGACCACTTTTTTCTTTCCATTCGATCTGGAATTCCCCCATTCCTCCACGTCCAAAACAAGGGGTAAATGGAATTTTTTTCCCCGGATGGCCGTTAAAAAATTCTCGGCTTGTTCTGTCCCGGATTTGTTGAACCGAAAAAAGTGATAGGCGCCCGGCGGTATCGAGGCGGTTTTCGCATTCCGATAGTTTTTCTCAAATTTAGGATCAACGTAATTCGCCCCCTCCGTTGCTTTTATATATGCAAAATCTATTTTTTGTTTTTTTGCTCCAACAAAGTCAACAAGCCCGGTATGCGCCGACACATCAATCCCGGTTATCGGGTACCGAGTCTTATCAATCGCGATGCCTCGTGGGACAAAAAATATCCAATACACCCCGGCTAAAGTAGCCGCAAGCATAAAAATCAGGAGAATAATGCAGCCTTTTTTCATTTTTGTCGCGGTTTCGCGGTTGACACCTACCCCGCCACCACCCGCCAAATCACCCACACCAAGCCCGGCGCCCACACCAAGCCCAATACCAGCATGCAACCCGTCGTCGTCCGGTTATACACGCGGTTGTACAGCGCTTTTTTGGGATTGGTGAGCCAGCCGGCGCCCCGGGGCGCCTTGAAGCCGAGATTGTGCCGAATGTACCGCTTGGCCGATAAACGGGCCGATAAACGTTTTTTAAAACTGGGGACGCGGAAACCGAATTTCATGTTGCTGGTAGTTGGATGGGTGAAAAGATGG
>JBEIDF010000252.1:0-4793 GCA_040383605.1 Lewinellaceae bacterium | reverse complement strand
TATGCAGGCAGACAGCGTCAATGATGGCTATCAAATTACCCTGCAGACCGATAAACTCGCTAAAAACGTTTGCCTGCAATCCGCAGTCGCCGGCTTTTTTACCGATAATTATTTCGATTTGCTGCCCGGCGAGAAAAAAACCGTCCTGTTTAAGACCAAGCAGATTCTTGACAACCCGCGAGCGGCGTTTTCTTTAAAACACCTTGGCAGCATCGAGTAATTTTATATGCTCCGCAGAATATGCGCATTACTTAAAATTCTTTGCCTATGAAAAGGTCGTACTATGCTGCCCGGCTCCCCCTCCTGTTGCTCTTGTCATTCCCTTGGTCGCTTGCCGCGCAAAACCCAATCCGGCTTTGCGACAAGCCTGCGCCTGCAGCCAACTGCCAAACGGCCTGTATCGCTTGCATGATAGACGGTTATAACGGTTCCACCAGCCAGGGCGCCCCTAGCCTGCCCAACGGCTTCTGCGGCCTGCCTGACGCCCCGCAGTGGATCGGTTTCCAGACCGCCGGCGATACCGTGCAGTTCACGATCACGCCTTCCGATTGCCAGCAAAATGAAGGGATTGAAGCGGCAATTTATACCAATTGCAGCGCCCTGCCGGTGGCTTGCCTGTCCGCCGCCGGCGCTGCGCCGCTGACCATTGCCGCAGCAACACAACCCAATACCGCCTATTACCTTGTTATTGACGGCATCAACGGCGATGTGTGCAACTTCCGGATTGACGCGGACCTTCCTGGTATGCTGCTTACCGACGTGCCGCCGGCTTCGCCTTTTCCGCTGCAAGGGCCCTCCGTCGTGACTGCCGGCGATACGGCGACTTACTCGATCATGCCGCCCTCCAACTATGCCATTGCCTATGCATGGACGGCCCCGGCCGGCGCCCTGATCAACGGCCAGACGCCGCCCGTCCTACTGCCTGCCGCAAGCGGTACGCAAGCCCTCGTCCGCTTCGGCTCCAGCGCCGGCAAGGTTGGGGTACGCGCCGTAAATGCCTGTGCGGCAGGTACGGAAATCGGAAAAGACGTATCCGTCGGCTTCAATCTGGCGCCGCCCTGCCCCAACGGCCTGATGTCGGCGGCAGATAACTGCGCCGATCTTTGTGTGTACTGTGATTTCACCACGTATTCGGGTAACAACGGAGGGTATGCTGCAGATTCCCCGCCGCCGGCCTTCTGCGGCATCATCGAAAACAATCTGTGGCTGGGCTTTGTAGCAGGTAGTGCTGCCACTACCCTGACCCTGACCAGCAGCGACTGTATGTTAGGCAACGGCTTGCAAATGGCCTTGTACAACCAGTGCGACCTCAATCCCATTTATTGCGAAGACGGCTGCAACGGCTGTGCAGATATTCCTATCATCATGAATGCCACGTTGACGCCGGGCAAGTCTTATTTTGTGATGATTGACGGGTTTGGGGGAGATGTTTGCGATTTTACGCTTTCCGTTTCCCCGCAAATACCGACTCCCGCACTCGGTGCGCCTGGACCTATTCAAGGCCCTGCTGCCACCTGTTCCAGCGCTACGGTAACGTACCAGATACCGCCCGTTCCGGGCGCCGGCGCATATATATGGACGGCTCCCTTCGGCTCCAGCATCAACGGAATGTCTTCTCCGGCAACGTTGGCTGCCAACCAGGTAGTCATTACCTTCCCGCCCACCGGAGGACCCAGCCAGATTTGTGCGCAACCGATTAATTCCTGCGCTGTAGGCGCGAAAGTATGCCGCAACGTGATCGTGGCGCCTATCCCGCCCACTATTCTGCCGCCGCTTACCATTTGCGCAGAGGAGACGCCCTACGTTTTTGGGGATATTTATATCGAAACCAACGGCTACTACTGTGTGACGTACTCCAGCTACCTGGGCTGCGACAGCACGGTGTGCCGCCAGATTATCGTCAGGCCGCCGATTATCCGCAATTTGCCGCCGCAGTTTATTTGCGCCGGCGACAGCGTAGTAGTATGCGGACAGGCTTATTACAGTGCCGGCGTGTACTCGGCCGTGTGCGAATCGTACCAAGGCTGCGACAGCACGGTCAATTTTTCCGTACAGCTTGCTAATCCGGTGGCAGAAATTCTTGGGGGTAACACGTTGAGTTGTGTCACACCCGCTATTGCGCTCACTTCTTCCCCAAGTTTGGGGGTAAAAACCTGGCGGGACGGCGTCGGACAAATTATCGGCGTTGGGAATAGCGTGACCGTCAACCAAGCCGGGACCTATTATCTGGAGACCGTCATTAACGGCAGTGGAACGGCTTGCGCAGCTGTTGACTCGATCGTTATCACCGAAAACGGCAGTCTTGTTCCTCCCAGTGCCTGGGCGACGGACGACACGCTGGGCTGCCTGACACCCTGTGTCACCCTGCAGGGCGGTTCCTATACATCCGGAGTAATCGCGACCTGGCTGGGGTTGTCTATCCAGGATCCGCTGAACCCGCTGGTTTGCCAGCCCGGCGTTTATACCCTGCTGATAACCGATACGATGAGCGGTTGCACGGCCACCGCCACGGCCACCGTGTATGCGCCGCCGCCGCCGCTACAGGTCGCAATCGTCGGTGGGGGGGCGCTTACCTGTTTCCAGCCGAGTCTGACGCTTGGATGCAGCGCGCCAGACAGCAACTACGTCATTGTATGGACGGGACCGGGTGGTTTTACGGCTTCCGGCTGCGCCGTTACCGTGCCTGTACTATTTCCCGGCGTGTACACCATGACCGCCACCGACCCGGAAACCGGTTGCCAGACGGTTCAGAGCGCCACGATTGATGTGGATGCAGATATGCCGGATGTGACGGCTACCGGCGGCACGATCACCTGCGGCAGTCCGATCATTCAACTATTCGGCAATTCCACCACACCCAGCGTCCTGTACACCTGGTTCAGCCAGGCATTTCCGACGAATGTGCAAAACCCTTTCGTCAGCATACCGGGTCAGTACACCCTGGTAGTGACCGCGCCGAACGGCTGTACGAACAGTGTAACCGTGCAGGTGGCTGCCGACACGGAGCCGCCCGCAGTTACTGCCAGCCAAGTCGTGCATGATTCCGGCTCCCAAGGCATCGGCGCTATTGCTATCAACATCAGCGACGGAACGCCTCCGTACATGGTGCAGTGGTGGAAAGACGGGCAGCCATTCAGCAGCGAAGAAGATTTGGGCGGGTTGTTTGCCGGTACTTACACTGCCGTGGTGCAGGGCGCTAATAATTGCAGCGATACGCTGACGGTGGTCGTGGAGAATTTGGTCGGCGCCGGCTTGGGCAAGGGGCCGTTGTCCGGCTGGACTGTTTTTCCAAACCCGGCATCCGATGATCTCGTATTGCAAGCGCCGGACGCCTGGCCTCGGTGGTTCGATATCCGGCTCACGGATATGGCCGGCCGGGTGGTGCTGGAGCAGCATAGCGTGGTCAGCGGCAGCATCCGGCTGGATGTTCGGCGACTGCCGGCGGGCGTGTATCAGCTTTATTTGGTGGAAGGGGGACACATGGGGGTAATGCAAATTTCTGTTGTGCGATGATATGCCGTTACTGATTGGCTTAGAGTATGTCTAAAATTATATTTCTCGCTAATATGAAAGTCTTTTTCAGTCATACTTCGTTCCTTTTTTTCGCCGTAATTAGTCCCATTACGACTGCGAAAAGCGCCTTGTCTGGCTAAAAAATCCTTTTCATATTAGCAGAGAATATAATTTTAGACACGCTCTTAGAGCCCCAATTTTCAAGCATAATTTTACCAACGCATCGGAACGCCGGCAATGCTTGCTTCGGCGGCCAGGGGCGGAAGTGCGTACGTCAGGTTGAGCAGGGTGTTCAAATCGCGTCGAAACTCCAAGTGCAAGTCTTCGTGCAGTTTTTCCGCTTTCACCACAATACCAGCAATACGCTTGGCCACGTATGGCGCCAGGGTATCGAAGCGGCGGGCGGGCGCTTTTTCAAGCATGGGCGCGTAGATCTCCAGGGCGCGGCGGAGCATGTAAATGGTAAGCGTCACCTCGCCGAACTTGTCTTTCGTGATCTTTACATGCTCGGTGATCATAGCGTTGCAGCTGCGAAGATCCATCAGCAGATATCCTGGGGTGCTGTAAGCGTCATTTTGCGATCGGATCAGTATTTTTTCGATCGTACGTTGCAGATCGCCCTGCCGTTCGTCGGTGGTTTCGCCTTTTTCCAGCAGTTCAAACTCCAGTCTTTTAACCAAGAGTTCATCCTTCGCTACCAGCCGGAGCAGTATTTTATCTTTTTCCGCCACCGGCATGCTGCAGATGGCTTTTTTGAGCGTATCGTCTATTTTGATTGTCATTTATGAAAAGTGTGTGTGCGAATTAAAGTAAAACCCACTAAGTTGTCCCTTTAAAATAAACAGCAGAACACGCACCCAATCCTCCATTCGAAATCCTACATTCCGCTTGCCCGCCGATAATTCAGTGCGGCGACCAGCCAGGAGTAGGCGGCGGCGAGGTAGTCGTTTTCGGCTTGTTGGCGGGCGAAGGCGCTGTCGCGCAGCGTAGTGATCAAGGTAACGCCCTGCTCGAATCGGAGGGCGTCGGTTTCGTAAATTTGTTTTGCGAGTTCCAGGCTTTCTTTTGCCTGCGCCATGTCGAGTTCGGCTTGTTGCACGGCGATTTTGAACTGTTCGGTTTGGTAGCTGAAATCCGCCTGTAATTTTTGGGCGTTGAGCCGGTTGATTTCGGCGCGGCGGGCGAATTCGCGGGCTTCGAGGCGGGTCAGTCGGCCGTCGTAAATCGGCACGGTGGCGCGGATACCCACATAATGGAAGGGGAACCAGGTATCGGCGGCG
>JBEIDF010000251.1:0-4795 GCA_040383605.1 Lewinellaceae bacterium | reverse complement strand
TTATTTTTATTTTGGCTTTTATCCTGCCATCAGCGCTTTCGGCCCAAAAAATCCTTCAACTGGAACGCGCGCACCGCGCCCGCACAGTGAAAATGCCGGTCGGAACGCCGCTGACGTTTCGGCTCCGCGGCCCGGAAGCCGAATGGGAACGGGCCGCCATTACAGACCTCGATGTGGAGGGGCAACGGGTCAAATTAGACCTGCTCTGGTACAAAATATCAGATATCCAGGCGCTGAAACAACAAAAATCCGGCGGCGCGCGGGGCCTTGGCGCTATGCTCGGCGTGTTCGGTATCTCCTGGGCAGGCTATTCCGCAATCGGGCAGTTTTTGTACAACGATGACGAAATCAACTGGAATACAGCGGCAATCATCGCAGCAACTACCCTGCCAACGGCCTGGTGGCTGACGCGGCCGCGCACCCTGAAAATGGGCAAAACGCACAGGCTGCGGGTACTGGATGTCACCTACCCGCCGGCAGCCGGCGCTCCGGATCAATGAAGGCCGCGTGGATATCCGGCTGATTTTTTTCGCTATCTTTGCCGCGTACTATGCTGATCGCTTTCATTGTATTGTACCTTGTAGGAACGGTCGCACTCGGTTGGCATGCCGCCCGACGCGTTAAAACCTCCGCGGATTTTGCCGTGGCGGGCAAGCAACTGCCTTTATTCATGGCCTCCTGCGCACTGTTTGCCACTTGGTTCGGGTCGGAAACGGTCCTCGGCGCGTCTTCTGAATTCGTAACGCACGGCCTGATCGGCGTGATCGAAGACCCTTTCGGCGCCGCCCTTTGCCTGCTGTTGGCCGGCCGGCTGATCGCACGGCCACTGTATAAACTCAACTTACTGACTTTCAGCGATTTTTTCCGCCTGCGCTACAACCGAACTGCGGAAATCGTTTCCGCCATATTCATGGCGCCCTCGTATTTTAGCTGGATCGCTGCCCAATTAATCGCGCTGGCTATTATCCTGCAGACCGTAGCGGGTATTGACCGGGAGTTGGGCGTGGCCATCTGCACGGTGATTGTGGTGTGCTACACCTTCGTGGGCGGTATGTGGTCGGTCGCCGTCACCGATTTGGTACAAACCATCGTCATCATCATCGGGCTGGCCGCGCTGGCGATAGACGTTGTGGGGCGAGTCGGCGGTCTGGACGTGATGATCGCCTCGGCGCCGCCGGATTTTTTTCGCTTTCTCCCGGCGCCCGAACCGACGCCGATGATCCACTGGGTTGCCGCCTGGATGACGATCGGTTTGGGTAGCATCGCGCAGCAAGATATATTCCAGCGCGTCATGGCCTCCAAAACCGCCCGTATCGCCGAACACGCCTGCTACTGGTCGGCCGGCATGTACCTTAGCATCGCTTTTTTGCCGCTGATCATCGCCTACGGCGGCAGGATACTGTATCCGGAGTTGATGCAGGGCGACGTCCAAATGTTGCTGCCGACAATGGTGCTGCAGCACGGCAGCCTTACCTTGCAGGTGTTGTTCTTTGGCGCCCTGCTCTCCGCGATCCTCAGCACCTGTAGCGGCGCGATGCTGGCGCCGGCTACCGTCATCGGAGAAAATTTGGTCAAACCGATGATGCGCTCGATTTCCGACGCCGGGCTGCTGCGCGTCATGCGCTGGTCGGTGGCCGGCGTGGGGGTCGTGACCGGCGCCATGGCTATGACGCGGGGCAATATCTATGAATTAGTGGGGGAATCCTCGGTTTTTAGCCTAGTGTCGCTGTTTGTCCCCCTGCTGGCCGGACTGTACTGGAAAAAAGCCACGGCAACCGGATCCATTTTCGCGATGGTCTTCGGTATGCTCGGATGGATCACGTCCTTGTGGCTCATCGGCGATGGCGCAGAAAACGGCAATATCTGGATGCAAATTCCGCCGATGCTGTACGGACTTGCCGCCAGTGCGCTCGGAATGTTGGCAGGGAGCCTTGTTTTCCGGAGCCAGCCCGCCTAATCCGCGTTACTGCCCCCGGCCTGTCGGGTACGCCGTCAATTCCACCAGCACCTCGTTGCGCCGATCGAAGAGATCAAACGGCGCGTTGTAGTACAGATGCCGGACGGCGCCGCGCGGCTGAAGCCCGGCGCGCTGGAGCGCAGCGAACAAAACTTCGCTCTTTTCCTGCATTTTGGATTCGCTGGCAAAACCGCCAAATTCGATGGACGCCGTGTAGGCCGGTTCTGTGCGGCGGAACTGGATGTTCCGAGCGCGCGTCGGCGCGGGCCGTTTGTCGAAGTCAAAATCTTCCGGCATGACAAAAGAAATATCCGCGCCGCCCGCCGTATCCGGCACGGCAATCACAGGCGTCGTCATGGCAATAGCCTCCTGGCGCTCGTTGCCGCCAAAAATGTAAGAAGCCAGATCGCGGAAACCCGCGTTCATCCGGTCGCGGTAAGCGCCGGACTTATGCACCGTGGCGGTGACAGCCGACGGATAGTAGCGAATCTCCAGATCGCCGATTTTCTCGACAATCCGGTAAGGTTGGGAAGGGGTGGTATCGCGGCTCATAGCGGCGTAGGTTTGATAGGCAACAAACACGAGCAAGGTGGTTGCCAGAGATACTTTTAGAAACATAAGAAAATATTTTGCAACTGCTTGCTGAAACATGATGTGCTAAAAACACTAATTTTGGCATTTAGTTCCGTTTCTATTTTTTGCACGTTCCATGAAAAATCTTCCTGCGCCGCAGGGCGCGTTGTTATTTTGCCTCCTCTGCCTGCTGCTCGCCTGCAAGACCGTACCACCCCCGACGCCCTTCGGCGCGCTGCCCAGCGAGCGCCAACTCGCCTGGCATCAAATGAAATACTATGCCTTCATCCATTTCGGCCCGAATACCTTCACCGATGTGGAATGGGGGCATGGCACAGAAAATCCGAAAGTTTTTCTGCCAACGGCGCTCGATTGCCGCCAGTGGGCCCGTACCATCCGCGAGGCCGGGATGGAAGGTGTAGTCATCACCGCCAAACACCACGACGGATTCTGCCTCTGGCCTTCGAAGTACTCCACGCACACCGTGCGCGAAAGCAACTGGCGAAACGGCCAGGGCGATCTGCTCCGGGAACTCTCCGACGCCTGCCGGGAGTACGGACTCAAGTTCGGCGTGTATGTCTCGCCCTGGGATCGGAACCATCCGCAGTATGGCACGCCCGCCTATAATGAGGTGTATAAAAAAACCCTTGAAGAGGTGCTCACGCAATACGGCCCGGTGTTCGAAGTGTGGTTCGACGGCGCAAACGGCGAAGGGCCAAACGGGAAAAAACAGGTGTATGATTTTCCCGGATTTGCCGAGGTCGTGCGCAAACACCAACCGCAAGCCGTCATTTTCAGCGATGGCGGACCGGATATCCGCTGGGTAGGCAATGAATCGGGATACGCCGCCGAAACGAATTGGTGCACTGTCAAAAAAAACTTTTTTTACCCGGGAATCCCCGACGTGAACGACCAACTGCAACGCGGCCACGAAGACGGCGAGGTCTGGTGCCCCACGGAAGTCAATACCTCCATCCGCCCAGGCTGGTTCTACCACCCGGCCGAAGATACCGCCGTCAAACCGCTGTCGCGCCTGATTGACAACTACTTCAGCTCGGTGGGCATGAACGGTAATTTCCTGCTGAACCTGCCGGTGGATCGGCGTGGACTCATCCACGAAAACGACGCCCAACGGCTCCGCGAACTCAAGCAATTCCTCGACGACGCCTTCACCAAAAACCTCGCCCAAAACGCCAAAGCAGCCGCCTCCAACACCCGCGGCAGAAAATTCGCCGCCGCCAAAGCCGTGGATAACCGTCCGGATACCTATTGGGCGGCAGAGGATGCCATTCGGGAGGCTTTCCTGGAACTCGAAATCGGAAGTCCCACCCGCTTCAACGCCCTGCTCCTCCAGGAATATCTGCCGCTGGGCCAACGCATCCAATCCTTCCGCATCGAAGCCCTGGACGGCGATGCCTGGCGCGAAATCGGCCGCGGAACGACCATCGGAAACCGCAGGATCGTCCGGATGCCAATGGTCACCGCACAAAAAATCCGCATCCACTTCCAGGGAAAAGCCTGTCCGGCCATCTCGAATGTGGCGTTATATCAAACGCCCTGATCTCCAGGATACTATCGGTCGGGCTGTCGCTGGAGCAATCTTCAGGAGCGCTTTTTGCAGGCGTAATGGGACTAATTACGGCGAAAAAAAGGAACGAAAGTTGGCTGAAAAAGATTTGCATATTAGCGAGAAATATAATTTTAGACACGCGCTAATACTAAAACCGATCCCGCCGACCCGAACTCGCCGACGCTGCCATCTCCACCTCCACCTCCCAATTCGCCCGAAGGGGCTCTAATTTTTTCGTGAAAATCTGCTCGGGCTGCCGACGGGCGTAGTAATCGCCCGAAGTCCAGTGGCCATCGCCGTTGGCGTCCTCTACCAGCCGAACGGTGAGCGCAGCAGGCGGAAGCCGGGAAAATACGACCCGCCGCGTATCGCCCGCAGCTGTAAATCGCGCGGTCTCTTCCAGTATCTTGTCGTTGTAAATATATAAAACGTACTGCGCACCGGGCTTCAGCGCCCGCAAGGTCAGATTCAGCCCGCCTAATTGTTTTTCGTCCGGCAGGTTGACCAGCCGAACCAGGGTATCTTTATTCGAAATTCCATATATGTCCGTCACGGCGCCAGGCGCCAGCGTGAGGCGGTAGAGCCCGGCGCCGGATAAAGGGGCGGCCAAACGCAACAAATCGGGACGCGCCGTATCAAAAACAAACCGGGGCGACTCCAGGGGCGTACTGTCTTTTTGTAAGGCGCACCTGGCC
>JBEIDF010000250.1:0-4803 GCA_040383605.1 Lewinellaceae bacterium | reverse complement strand
CAGGTGGATGGCGGCGTGGTAGAAACGCTCGGGGGTTTTTTCATAGAGCAGGTGCGGCAGGCCGCTGAACATACCTTGTAGGACGCGGATGACCTGCTCGAGATCGTCCTGCTCGAAAGCGCGTTCGAGGCGCAGGGCCACAGCAAGTCCGGCGCCTTTCGGCACGCCGCCGAAGGCGTCGAGCAGGTAAGCGAGCATGGAGTTTTCCACCTCATAATTGGGGTATCCGAGTCGGTACATACCGGTTTCATCGCGGCCGAGGAGGGTGAGGTATCCGGTTTGATATAGCAGTCCGTAGGGGCGGAGGTCTTCGAGGTCGAAGCTGTCAAATTCGAGTTGGGAGAGTTCGGTCAGGCTAAAATCGTACAGTCCGTCCTGCTTGAGCAAGTTGATGAGGAACGTGGGTGTTCCGGTGGCAAACCAGAAGTTCTGAAAGTCGCCAAAATCAAAAAACAGGTTGATAGACACGGGGTTGTACACGGTGGGCGCGTTGTCATAGAACCGGTATCCATTATACCAGTATCGGAGTTTATCGAGGAGCGCCTCGCGGCTGAGGCTCCGTTTTGCGGCGGTTTGGGTGATTTCGTCGGCGAAATTATTTTCCAATTCCTCCTGGGTATATCCCAGCATGGTGGCGTAGGCGGGGTGAAGGCTGATGTCCTGGAGATTGTTGATGCCGGAGAAAATGCCGACTTTCGAGAACTTGCTGACGCCGGTGAGGAAGACAAATTCGAGCAGGGCGTCCGCGTCTTTCAGGATAGAATAAAATTCTTTGAGTATCTCGCGGTTTTGGTAGACTATTGCGATATCCTGGCCGAGGTAGTTAATGATCGGCGCGTCGTACTCGTCAATCAGCACCACGACTTTTGTTTTTTGCGCCGCAAGGTCTGTGAGAAGTTCTTTCAGCATCGGCCCGATGCCTTGCTGACTCAGGGTAATGCCGTGCGCCTTGGCGAGGGTGTGCAGTTCCTGCTCCAGCGCGGCCTTCAGTCCGAGGCTTTGATATCCGATGGCGGTAAAAGAGATGCGGATAACCGGGTGGATTTTATTCCAGTCCCATCGGTCTTCAATCCACAAGCCTTTAAAGAGTTCCCGACTGCCTGCATACAATTCCTGTAGTGTAGCGATGGTGATGGATTTACCGAAGCGTCGGGGGCGGGAGAGGAAGTAATATTTACCGCCGGTTGCGAGTTTGTGGATGAATGCAGTTTTGTCTATGTACTTATATCCATCGAGGATGATAGATCGAAAGTCCTGCATCCCGATCGGGAGTTTTTGAAGTGCCATGATGCGGATTTTTAGACAAAGTTACGATAAAAAATAGTTGCCTGTCAGCAGCGTTACCGCTCGTCAAAGACACGGATTCCCCGATCGAGCCACACGCTCCATTTTTTATCGTACGTATGCACTTTTTCGGTTGGACCGACCGCGTTCACCACGGTATTTCCCTGGTTTACCCATTCAAAGATACCGCCGTACAGATTGTACACCTGTTTAAAACCGGCTGCCTGGCAGCGTTTGGCAATTTTTTCGCTGCGGTACCCCACAGAGCAATAAACAATAATTCGGGCGTCTTTGGGTAGTTGTCGGAGGAGGCTCAGATCGGGCGCTTCGTAACCGATGTGCAGGGCGCCTTTGATGTGGCTCAGTTCGTACTCGCGTTGCTCCCGGGCATCGAGCCAAATCGTTTGACTATTGGTATTTTTGGCTTCGTTTACGCTGATTTCCGGCACATCGTGGGACAGCAGCGTCCGCAGCAGGGCGTCGAAAGCGGGATTTTGCACCTGCGCCTGGCAGGATGTTTGGGAAAACAGAAAAAGTGTAAGCAGGATGACCATTCTCATAGCAAATCAACGCTTTGCGCGGGGAAATGTTTCCCGTTTTTGCCGGACAAAAAAAATCCTACTGCCGAAGGGGGGAAGTGACAGTAGGACTCAAAACATACTATAAGAAAACTGGTATCAAATATACGTGCAGCGCAACGAGCGCCGCAACCTCTATTTACGGAACGGCGTGTTTAACTAAAAAAAGGCCGTTTCCGGAAAGTACTGGAAACGGCCTTTTGTGGTTATTTGCGCGGTTCCTCAGGTGCCGAGGAAAAGGGCGGCAATGGATTTATGTTCCACCGTATTTCGGATAGCGCGGGAGAATAGCTTGGCCGTGGATAACACCTTAATTTTTGATGATTCCTGCCGCATCGGGATGGTATCGCAGACGATCAACTCTGTCAGTTGTGATTTTTCCACATTCTCGTAGGCTTTTCCTGAGAGTACCGGGTGGGTACAGATAGCCCTGACTGATTTAGCGCCTTTCTCCATGAGCGCGTCGGCGGCTTTGCAGAGCGTGCCGGCGGTATCCACCAGATCGTCCACCAGGATAATTTCTTTACCGGCGACCTCCCCGATGACCGTCATGCCCGACACCTCGTTGGCCTTGGCGCGGTATTTATCGCAGATGACCAGGTCCGTTTTAAAGTATTTAGCGTAAGCGCGTGCGCGTTTTACGCCACCAACGTCCGGACTGGCAAAAATGACGTCCGAAATACCCTGTTGTGCGAGGTAAGGTTCGTAGATCGCTTCTGACCGCAGGTGATCCACGGGAATATCAAAAAAACCTTGCACCTGGTCGGCGTGCAGGTCCATGGTCATCACCCGGTCGGCGCCGGCGGCAACGAGGAGGTTAGCCACCATTTTGGCGCTGATGGGCACCCGGGGCTTGTCTTTGCGGTCTTGTCGGGCATAGCCGAAGTAGGGGATTACGGCGGTGATGTAGCCGGCACTGGCGCGTTTGGCCGTGTCAATCCAGAGCAGCAGTTCGAAAAGGTTGTCGTGCGGTTGGCAGGTACTTTGAATAAAAAAAGTAAATGAACCGCGTACGCTTTCGTTGATGATGGTTTGCATTTCGCCGTCGCTGAATCGGGCAAGGGTTTTATCACCGAGTTTGGTGTCGAAATGGAAAGCGATTTCTGCCGCCAGTTTTTCGGAGGCGGTACAGGAAAAAATTTTTACTTCGGGCATAGAATGGCTATTGTCCGTGGTGGTGGGCGTCAATAAATATTTGGGAACTTGCACCGGGATAATTTTGGACAAAGGTAAGGCGCGTGTTTGGTTCTTGGCATACAAGGACGGATGAAAAAGTAAGGCAGTCTTTATTTCTCCGTCGGGTTGGGACCGCGCAGGCGGCACGCTTTCAGACATACTCTTAGGCATTTTTTGGAAAAAACATAGCGGCTGTTAGCAAATCTGCGGATTTCACATGCCTAAATGTTACTTTAATTTAAACTGAATTTTACCTTTGGGGTTAATTCCGAATTCGATCTTCCCTGCGATTACAATTACTAAACTATATCCAATTGTCTGGCTTATGTCTTTAAAGGTACCATTCCGTTTTTGGTTGACGGGCTTTGCGCTGCTGGTTTCCCTCGCAGTCACAAAAGCCCAAACGAATGCCGCTGCCGTGGAAACGGCGCTGCGCTTTCTTCGGGAAAATCCCGCGCAGTTTAATTTGTCTATGTCCGACGTAGGCGAAGTCCGCGTGTCCGATGCGTACGTGTCTAAACACAACGGCATCACGCACGTGTGGCTGCAGCAACAGCACGCCGGAATTCCGGTATTCAATGCCCTTTTTGGCCTGCACGTCGGGCCGGATGGGAAAGTCTATCACCTCGGCCACCGCTTTGAGCAAAATCTGCACGAGCGGATCAATACGACCCTGCCTTCTCTGGGCGCGACGAAAGCGCTGGAACTGGCCATGGCCGAACTGGGTTTTTCCGGATTTCAGACGCCCTCGCTGCAGCGAAAAATCAGCGACCGGGAGTTCGTATTCGAAGGCGGCTCGGTATCTAAATCGCCGATCACCGTTTCCGCCTGCTATCAGCCGGTGAAAAACGGCGGGGTGCGCCTGGCCTGGCAATTGGTGATTGACCAGGCGAATACGCCCGATATGTGGAGTATGCGCCTCGACGCCCAAAGCGGCAAGGTCTTGCACAAAAATAACCGCACAACGTACTGCAAGGTAGGCCACGTCCACTTCGAAGGGGAGGCTTGCTCGGATGAAGCCGACCACCAGGCGGTTCCTTCCGTGAGCAGCGCGCCGCAATACCGCGTCTTCCCCTTGCCGGCGGAAAGCCCCGCGCATGGCGTTCAGGGCGTTGTGACAGACCCTGCTTTTCCGGATGCCTCGCCATACGGCTGGCATGATGTGAACGGCGCCGCCGGCGCAGAATACACCTATACCCGCGGAAATAACGTCTGGGCTTATGATGACAGCGCCAGCGACAATACCGCCGATCCTTCGGAATCCGTGGACGGCGGTACGGAGCTCCACTTCGATTTCCCCTACGACGGCAACGCAGAACCGGACGCTAACCGGCCCGCCGCAATTACGAACTTGTTCTACATGAACAACATGATGCACGATATCAGCTATCGCTTCGGGTTTGACGAGCAGGCGGGTAATTTTCAGGTAAATAATTATGGAAATGGCGGCGCTGCCGGCGATGCTGTGCGCGCCGAAGGCCTCGATGGCGGCGGCTCCGACAACGCCAACATGGCAACGCCGCCCGATGGCAGCCAGCCGCGTATGCAAATGTACCTCTGGTCTCGCCGCGGCGGGAATATCGTGCGCGTCAATGCACCGGGCGCCGTCCTCGGTACTTACGAAGGCGCACCTGCCAGCGGCTGGGGCGCTCCGATTACTACCACACCCGTGACGGGCGAAGCCGTCGTGGTGAACGATGGCTCGCCGGAGCCCAGCCTGGGCTGCAATCCGCTCAGCGGACTGGCCGGAAAAATCGCCATTATT
>JBEIDF010000249.1:0-4819 GCA_040383605.1 Lewinellaceae bacterium | reverse complement strand
GGATGTAAGCGGCGGTACGCCAGACTACACCTTCCAATGGAGCAACAACTCCAACCAGCAAAATCCGGTCTTTACCTCCGGGGGAACTTATACCGTAACGGTCACGGATGACAACAACTGCACGGCGACCGCCACGGTCACCGTGCCGCAAAATACCACCCCGCCCGTGGCCACGGCTACCTTCAACGGGGTGCTGAATTGTGCAAACCCGGAAATGACGATCAATGGCACCGGATCATCGCAAGGGCCGGAATTTACGTACGAGTGGAGCGGCCCCTCCTTCGTCTGCTGCGAAACGACCCTCGAACCCGTGATCAACCAGGGCGGAACCTACACCCTCACCGTAACTAACAACGACAACGGCTGTACGGCAACGGCCTCGGTAACCATCCCGGAAAACACCGCGCAGCCTGTTCTGACAGTCAATTTCACCAACCCCGCCTGTAACGGCAGCAACAACGGCTCGATCCAAACTTCCGCTACCGGCGGCACGCCGCCCTTTACCTATCAGTGGGACGATGGCCCGACTGGCCCGAACCGGAACAACCTCGGCCCTGGTACCTACACCGTGACGGTAACCAATGCCGACGGCTGTACGGACGAGGCCACCATCACCCTCGAAGAACCCGATCCGCTCGTGGCAACGATCACGCCCGACGTACAGATTGATTGCAATAATGCGACCTCCAATCCCACGCTGGACGTCAGCGGCGGCACGCCGGATTACACGTTCCAATGGAGCAATAACTCGAATCAGCAGAATCCGTCGTTCTCCGCCGGCGGAACCTATACCGTGACGGTCACAGACGATAACAATTGCACCACCACGGCTTCCGTAACGATTCCGCAGAATACCACGCCGCCTGTGGCCACGGCCACCGCGCCGGGCCCCGTCACCTGCGCAACGCCGGAAATTACCATCAACGGCCTGGGTTCTTCTCAAGGGCCCAACTTCACCTACGAATGGAGCGGCCCCTCGTTTGTCTGCTGCGAAACCACCCTCGAACCGGTAATCAACCAGGGCGGAACTTACACCCTGACGGTAACAAACACCGACAACGGCTGCACGGCTACCGCTTCTGTAACGATCCAGGAAAACACCAATAATCCGGTGCTGACGGTGAATTTTACCAATCCCGCCTGCAATGGCAGCAACAATGGCTCGATTCAGGTATCCGCGACCGGCGGCACGCCACCGTTTACGTACGTCTGGGACGATGGCCCAACGGGCCCCAATAGAAACAACCTGCCGCCAGGAACCTACACGGTCACGGTCACCAATGCGAACGGCTGCTCGGAAGTCGCCTCCGTCACGCTGGAGGAACCCGATCCGCTGGTGGCGACCATCACGCCGGACGTCCAGATTGATTGCAATAATTCAAGCTCCAACCCCACGCTGGACGTCAGCGGCGGCACGCCAGATTACACGTTCCTATGGAGCAATAACTCCAACCAGCAAAATCCGTCCTTCACCACCGGCGGAACCTATACCGTGACGGTTACCGACGACAATAACTGCACGACCACGGCTTCCGTGACGATTCCGCAGAATACCACCCCGCCCGTGGCCACCGCCACTGCGCCCGGCCCCGTCAATTGCACGAATCCGGAAATCACGATCAACGGACTGGGCTCCTCGCAGGGGCCCAACTTTACCTACGAATGGAGCGGTCCCTCGTTCGTCTGCTGTGAAACAACCCTCGAACCGGTGATCAATCAAGGTGGAACCTACACCCTGACGGTGACGAATACGGATAACGGCTGCACGGCAACCGCCTCGGTAACGATCCAAGAGAACAATACCGAACCCACGATCAACCTCAACGCGGTAGATCCGCTCTGCAACGGCAGCAACAACGGTACTATTCAGGCCTCTGCCACCGGCGGGAATGCACCGTTTACGTACGTTTGGGCGGATGGCCCGACTGGCCCCAACCGAACAAACCTCGGCCCGGGCGCCTACACGGTCACCGTCACCAATGCCGATGGCTGCAGCGCCGAGGCCAGCGTCACGCTGGAAGAACCTGACCCGCTGACGGCCTCCATCACACCGGACAATCCGATCAATTGCTACACCCCCACGTCCAACCCAACGGTAGAAGCGGAGGGCGGCACGCCGGGATACAATTACCAATGGAGCAATAATGCAAACGGGCCCAGCCCCAGTTTCACCACCGGCGGTACGTACACCGTGACCGTCACGGACAGCAAAAACTGCACCGCCACCGCAACCATCACCATCCCGCAAAACACCACGCCGCCGGTTGCCAGCGCCAACGTGATCGGACAACTTACCTGCCTCGTCACGGAAATTACCATCAATGGACTTGGTTCTTCGCAGGGGCCGGAATTTACCTACGAGTGGAGCGGCCCCTCGTTTGTCTGCTGCGAAACAACACTCACGCCTATTGTCAATGAAGGCGGCGTATACTCCCTCACGGTCACCAACAGCGACAACGGCTGCACGGCCACTACCTCCGTGACGGTTGTACAAAATATCACCCCGCCAAACGTAAATATCAATACGCCCGCTGAAATTAACTGCAATCTGCCGGTCGTCACCCTCAACGGGGCAGGTACCAGCAACGGACCGGGTTTCACCTTCACCTGGAGCACCGCTGGCGGCAATTTTGTATGCTGTACTAATACGCTGACGCCGCAGGTCAACCAGGCGGGCGAGTACACCCTGAGCGTGGTCAACAACGTAAATGGTTGTACAGCAGAAACCAGCGTCACGGTAGAGGGCGATGTTACGCCGCCAGTTGCAGTCGCGCTGCCGCCAGGTACGGTCAACTGCTTCGAACCGGAAATTACACTCGATGGTTCCGGTTCTTCTGAAGGCCCGAATTTTACCTACAACTGGACCGGCCCTTCTTTCGTCTGCTGCCAAAATACGCTCAATCCAATCGTAAACGCCGGCGGCGTCTATACGCTAGTCGTAACGAATACCGATAACAACTGCACGGCGTCGGTCACGATCACCGTCCCGCAAAATACAACCCCGCCCGTGGCGGTAGCAACCGTCAATGGCTCCATTACCTGTCAAACACCCACAATTACGATCAATGGAAGCGGTTCCTCGCAGGGACAGAATTTTAGCTACGAATGGAATACCCAGGACGGCAGCATCGTCAGCGGCGAAAATACCCTGAACCCAGTCGTCAATGCCGCCGGAACCTATACGCTGCTGGTGACCAATACCGCCAGTGGCTGTACCGCCCAGACTAGCGTGACGGTCAACGCAGACCAAGGCGTGCCGTTTGCAAATGCCGGCCCGAGCTTTGTCCTAAATTGTTATACACCAATCGTCACCCTGCAAGGCTCCGGAAGTACCGGACAAGGATTCTCTGTACAGTGGACGGCTAATCCCGGCAATATCGTGTCGGGCGCCAACACCTTCTCGCCTACGGTGAACCAACCAGGCTTATATTTCATCGTCGTATCCAACTCAAACAACGGCTGCACTAGCCAGGATGCCGTGGAGGTCACCCAGAATTTCAACACACCAGACGCGATTATCTCCGTACCCGGGCAAATTACCTGCTACGAACCGGAAATTGAATTAGATGCCACACCAACCACCGGTGAAAATCTCGCATTTCAGTGGTCCACGGTCAATGGCACGATTCTTAGCGGCGACAATACGCCCAATCCTATTATCAATGCCCCCGGCACATACTCCCTCACGGTAACCGATACGGAATCTGGCTGCACTGATGTTACCTCGGTGGTCGTGACCGCCAATACGACCGCGCCGGTCGCCAACGCAGGCAGCGATGGAGAAATTGACTGCCAAAACCCAACCATCACCCTCAACGGAAACGGCTCCTCCCAAGGCGGTAATTATATCTATCTTTGGGAAACGTACAACGGCAGTATCCTTTGCTGCGAAACCACACTGAATCCAGTCGTGGATCAGCCTGGCGAGTATCTGCTCCGGGTTACGGATGTCAATAACGGCTGCACGGACGAGGACGAAGTCACCGTGACCGCCGACCAAAATCTGCCAATTGCGCTTGCAGGCCCGGATAGGGTGTTGGATTGCCTGAACCCAACCGTGCAACTGGAAGGTATCTACTCGTCCAACGGAAACGGACTGGTTATTCAATGGACGGCCAACCCCGGCAATATCGTTTCCGGCGCCAACACACTCTCGCCCGTGGTGAATGAAAGCGGATACTATGTGCTGACCATCTCGAATCCGAGTAATGGCTGTACTGCGGAAGACGAAGTCTTTGTAGATTTTAATATCTATTATCCAACGCCGGTGATTGAAGACCCCAACGACCTGAATTGCGCCTTCCAATCCGTGGAAATCAACGCCGGTAGCTCTCTCGGCGTCGGCAATCTCGATTTTTCCTGGAGCACGCCAAATGGGAATATTATCAGCGGCGCAAATTCCGCACTCCCGGAAGTGGACGAACCGGGCGTTTATAACGTACTGATCGTGGATGAAAGCAACGGATGCACCACCACCGCTTCGGTGTCTGTTGACCAGGATATCGCGCTGCCCATCGCCGTGGCCGTGAGCCTGGATACCCTCACCTGCCAGTTTCCGCAAGCCGACCTCAGCGGCTTGGGCTCTTCGGAAGGCTTCCAGTTTTTCTATCAGTGGACGACTACGGTCGGACAAATTATCAGCGGCGAATTAACACTCGCCCCAGTGGTCGCGCTGCCGGGGCCTTACACCCTGACGGTCTATAATAATGACAATGGCTGTACGCAAACTGCAACCGTCAATGTGGTCTCCAATGCCGTTTTCCCATCAGCAAATGCCGGACAGCCGCAGACCTTAAACTGCGCTGCGCAACAGGTGACG
>JBEIDF010000248.1:0-4847 GCA_040383605.1 Lewinellaceae bacterium | reverse complement strand
CGTGTAGTCAAACCGTTCCAGTACTTTTTTCTGCAACGCTTCCGGCCTGACGGAGCAAGTGAGCGCATCTGCGATTGCCGTTCGAAGGGCGACCGGATCATCCGGATCCACCGCGTACCCCAATGCACCGGGCGCTAATGCTTCCGGACTGCCGTCCCGATTTCCGCCAAGAGCCGGCGTGCCGCAAGCCATCGCTTCGATGAAAACGATGCCAAAACCCTCACCGGTGCTGGGCATTACCAATAAATCTGCCACCTGGTAGTGTGCTGCCAGTTCTGAATCCGGGAGAAATCCGGGAAATAGCACCCTGTGTCCGATGCCATGTAAATGAATCAGTTCATCCAGTCGGGCTCGTTCTGCCGAGTCGCAGTCGCCGCAGAGGAGATAGCGGATATCCGGAAATTGTTTTTGCAGTTCCGGCAGACAAGCCAGCACTTTGTCGTACCCTTTATACGCCGCTTCCCGGTTCATTCGAGCCATGGTAATCAGCACGGGTTGTTCGGGCTGCAGGCCATAGCGCTGCAGCAGGTGGGTGGGTTTGCCGGTGCAAGCGGGTGGCTGGAAAAACGGATCCAGGCAATTGGGCAGCACGGTGATCCGTTCCGCTGCGATCCCGTGCCATTTGATGATCTGCCGGCGGGTAAATTCACTGACCGCCAGGATTCGGTCGGCCCGTCGAAGCAGTTGTTTTTTCAACCACCCGAGGGGGCGCCACAGCTCGATGCCGTGCGCCCACACCTGGATGCGCAGACGCGGGTAACGGAGTTTCAGCAACAGGGCTGCGGGCGCCAGATTGACGTGGCTGAGGAGCAGAATGTCAGTCTTCGGGGGCCGCCACAACAAATCGCCCAAGAACTCCCAGCGTCGGCCGGCATAGCCCCGGAACTGCTCGGCGGGGAAATAGCGCGGATCTGTCTTGTACTCGTAAGGCGACCACGCCTGCACCGTCGCCGCGCCGTTCTTCTGCCAATCGGCGAGCGCGCGCAGGATTACCCGGTTCATTTTTTCGATCCCGCCCGTGGTGTCGAAAGCTTTTAGAAAGAGGAAGGTCAGGTGGGGCTTGGGCATTCAGGAAATTTTGGCATGAAGATAGGCGACCCAAAAACGCGACCAGTGCAGGCGTCCGGCTAAAAATTGGCGGTACAAACCATCCAATTGCGGCAGTTCGCCCGGCAGTCCTGCCTGCCGGAACCAGCGGGCAAAGGGGAATGTGAAGCCGCGTTTAGGCCGGTTCAGGATGGCGGCTGGCAGGGCGTCTCGGAAGGCGGCTGTCAGGAGTTGCTTGGGTTTACCCGGCGGCAGGCGCCATACCGGCGGAATGCTATTGAGCGTGTCGCGCAATGCCAGATCGAGAAAAGGCGCCCGGATTTCCAGTCCATGCCACATCCCCATAACGTCGGCGTCGCGCAGTAATTGATTTTTTAGAAAATAGGCTTGCTCCAGGTTGCTGATGTATGCGCGTCCGCTTCCGGGCGGCGCTTCGGCGGGCGTCTCTTGCAATTGTCGCCAAACAGCGGTTTCCGACTGGCCGGTTAATTCCGCCGTTTGCCGGGGAGTGAAAAAACCGCGAAAAAATAGGTAATCGCCGACAGGGCCTTTGATGGACAGAAATGCCAGTTTTCGATGGCGGTCAGTGGCAAAATTTTGTGCGCGGCGCAAACCAGCCGTGGGCAGCATGCGCAAGCGCGCCGGCAGGTGGCAGCGTTCGAACGAGGGATATCCGCCGAACCACTCATCTGCGCCAATCCCGGAAATGGCTGCTTTGAGCCCGGCCTGGCGGGCATATCGGGCGATAAAATAGGTGTTGACGCCGTCATTGCAGGGTTGGTCGAGCGCGCGCAGGTAGTCTTCTAAGCGATCGCGGAAATCACCGCCGCTGACCGTACAAAAGGCGTGTGGGACGCCAATTTTTTGGACGATCTGGTCTTGGTAGCGGCCCTCGTCGTATTCATGTTCCTCAAAACGGAGGCTGATGGTTAGTGGGAGCGCGGTGGCGTTTTGAGCTGCGATGGCCGCCAGAATTCCTGAGTCGGCGCCCCCGCTGAGGAAGAGACCAACTGGCGCGTCGGCGATTAGTTGGCGTTGGACGGCTTGTTGCAGGGCTTCGCGCACTTGTAGTTGGGCGTGTTTACCGCTGTGTGGAACGGATGCGGGCAGTCTGTCTGTTTCCCAAGGGAAAATTTTCGCGGCGCCTGTCTGCAGGTCGTATTCGAGTAAATTGCCGGCCGGCAGCATCCGAACGCCTGCGAGGGTTGTTTTCGGTTCTGGGATGAAGCCAAACGTCAGGAAATGTGCCGGCCAATCCGGATCAGTCGGCCAGTCGGGTTTCCAGGCTCGAAAAGCGCGAATTTCGGAGGCGAAGCAAAACGCTTTTGCCTGATGGGCATAATACAAAGGTTTGACGCCGGCGGGGTCGCGTGCGAGCAGGATTTTTCCTTGTGGTCGTTGGTAGATCGCCAAAGCGAAGATTCCGTTGAATTTGCGCAGGCAGGCCGTTCCCCAGATTTTGAAGGCGGTGAGTACGAGTTCCGTATCCGAGCGGCTGTGGAAAACATGGCCCAGTCCCTCCATCTCCCGGCGCAATTCCGGAAAATTGTAAATTTCGCCGTTATAAATCATAGTCCAATCAAGTGCCGTATCGGTCCTGGGTTGGCTGCCGGCGTCCGACAGGTCGAGCAGCGCGAGCCGCCGGTGCCCGAAGCAGACGCCTTTTTCCGGATCGGTATACCGTCCGGCGCCATCAGGCCCGCCATGCTGCATGGCGTCGCACATCTTTTGAAGCGCCGCTTCACCGGCGGTTTTACTTATGATTCCTGCGATTCGGCACATACGGAAAGCTCGAGGGGCGGTAATTCATTATATTTCATCGGCGAAGTTTTTTTCCATTTTTCTAAAATAGGCGATGCCCAGCCAAAGCAAAGCAGCGGTGGTCGTGATAGAGGAGAGCAGGCTATGCGGATTCAATGCGGGGGCGCCGAGAATACACCAGCGAAAACCTTCGATTATCCCGACCATCGGATTGAGGTAATAAACCCAACGCCAGGATTCCGGCGCCAGGGCGCTGCTGAAACCAACCGGCGAAACATACAGCCCGAATTGTACGATAAATGGGATGATATAGCGAAAATCGCGGTAGCGCACGTTCAGGGCGGCAAATAATAATCCGGCGCCCAGGGCTGCAAAAGCGACCAACAGGACGAAAAAAGGCAGAAAAATAAGATGCCAGGACGGCGTAAACCGGAATATGGGCAGGAGTACGCACAGAAGAACACAAGCGGTTGCAAAATCGGCCAGCGCAGTCAGGACCGATCCGGCCGGGATGAAGATACGGGGAAAATACACCTTCGTGATCAAATTGCTATTGCCCAGGAGGCTGCTGCCGGCCTCGCTCAGGGCACTGGAAAAAAACTGCCAGGGCAATAAAGCCGCATACACCAGCAGGGCGTAGGGCGCATTGCCCTCGCTGGGAAATCCGGCAATCCGGCCGAAAACCAGCGTAAAAACGCCCATGATTAGCAAGGGACGCAGGATACTCCAGGCCACCCCCAGGGCGGTCTGCTTGTAGCGTACCTGAACATCGCGCCAGCTGAGGATACAGAGGAGCGCCCGGTAGTGCCAGATATCCTGCCAGTATTGTTTTTCCGTTCTGCCCGCTTCGATAATGGTGTGTATTTCGCGCATCAGTACCAGATTTTCCACCAAGGCGACCCGGACTTTTCATCGTCGTAATAACCATGCCCGTATCCATATTTTCGCGCGTAGCCGTAGTGTTCCTGCATTTTCACCGCGTTCAACACGGCTGCAGGGTGGGGCAGTTTCTGCTCCTGCTGAATCTCCTGCAGGATGCGCAGGCTGTTTTTTTGCGTTTGATTGTGGCGTACGATATACAAAGCGCTATCCGCCAACCTGCCCAGCAACAAGGCGTCTGCCACTACGCCGACCGGCGGCGTATCGAGCAGGATGCAGTCAAACTGCTCCCGGAGTTGTCCGATTAAATCGTCGAGCCGATGGTGGAGCAGTAACTCGCCCGGATTAGGCGGCAGCGGGCCGCTGCTGATGGCGTACAGATTAGGGTGCATAGTCGAATGCCGGAGCAGTTGTTCCGCCGAATGTTGTCCAATCAGATAGGTCGAAATTCCGGGGCTGCGATTTTCTTCCTTTTGCAGGTAGCGCAGAAGTTTTGGCCGCCGAAGATCCAGTTCCAGCAACACGGTTTTTTTATCGGCCAAGGCCATGGTCAGGCCTAGATTGAGGGTGATGAAACTTTTTCCCTCGTCCGGCAGGCCAGAAGTGATCAGTAGAACCTGGTTGGGCCGTCCGGCCTGCAAAAATTGTATATTGGTACGCAACATTCGAAACATTTCTGATAGTGCGGAGCGGCTGCCGGGCCTTACCGCAATCGGTGCAGCCCGACGTTCGAACCCAATACAACCGGCCATAGATACGCCCGCGCCAGCCGTGATATCCGCTTCGGTTTGAACCGTTGTGGTTAGTACGCTTAATACATAAACAATCGCCGAGGGGATCAGTATGCCCGCTAACAAGGCCAGCAGGTGCATTGCGCGTTTATTTGGACTGATTGGCGCGCCTTCCGGAACAGCAGGGTCCACGGATCGGGAACCGGGGGTTGCTACCGCCAACGACATGGCTGTTTCCTCGCGTTTTTGAAGCAGGTAGAGGAACAGGCTTTCCTTGATGCTTTGTTGGCGTTTTACTTCTAAAAAACCGCGTTCTATTCCGGGAAAAGCACTTAATTGACGGTCGAATGCCGCACTTTTTTCGCGCGCCATCTGAAGGCTAATTTCCAGCGCTGCCAGGTTCTGTTCCATGGTTTGCAACAGCGTTTG
>JBEIDF010000247.1:0-4852 GCA_040383605.1 Lewinellaceae bacterium | reverse complement strand
CGCTCCCCGGTTGAATGCGAGCACCGGGACGCCGCAGGCAAGGCTTTCCGCCATGACGATACCAAAGGGTTCCTCCCAGCAGATGGGAAACAGGAGGGCGGCGGCATGGCGGAGCAGCGCGCGTTTTTGATCATTCTGCACTGGGCCAACATATTCGATTCGGCCGGGCTCTAAAAAAGGCTGGATTTTTTTTTCAAAATAGGGCAACCAGCCTGGGGGAATGTTTCCGGCGAGGATTAATCGCCGGTTTGTTTTCAGGGCCAGCTGAACGGCTTCGGCTGGGCCTTTTACCGGTTCCAGTCGGCCTAAAAACAGCAGATAGTCCCCAGATGGCTCGGAGATGGGCGTATAATATGTGGTGTCCGTAAAATTATAAATTGTGCGAAACCGGCTTTTTACCGGCAAACGCTGAAACAGGTGAGAAGCACAGGCGCTAAACTGCAGTCGGGCGCCCCAGAGCCAAGTTGCCAGTTGGGTGCTCCGTGGGTGAATCGCGCGCTGATAGGATTGCAATACGCGCGCGTTGCGCGCTGGAAGCAGCGGGTACAAATACAGAAGTCGAGAGAAGCTGTGGACGACCTCAGGGCGCTCTGCCCGGAAGGTTTTGTGCAAAAAAGCGGCGTTTTTCAGCGTATCTGCCCTGTTTACGGAGGTTCTACCGGGCCAGGGGAAGTGTTTCGCTGCGTGGCGGCAGCTGCTGTCCGCGTGTGCGGCAAGCAGTACAGTATGGCCGCGGGCGGCATATTGCCCGGCCAAGGTATCTATAATACGCTCGATGCCACCGTAGAAAGGCGGCGGAACCGGCAGATCGGGATCGGCTGTGAGGAGGATTTTCATTCAGACGGGCTGTTGCGGGTGTGCGACGCGGCTGTTTTGGGCGAAAAAGAATTTTTCCAAAGGTGCATCCATTTTACTGTTTTCCACCCGATAAATCGGCTTAATATGCCGCTGAATCCGCCGAAAGGCGCCAGGTTGCTTCCGCCGAGCGTATCTGTCCAGACTTCTGCCCGGCGGAATAGTCGCGGGCTTGTCGGATAGTAGTGGAACGACCGGGCCTTCCAGTATCTGGCCAGTATGGAACGCACGCGCGGCGAATCCTCGGCGGCCAGGAGTAAGCGGGTGGTTTTTTCCAGCGATTGGAAGGACGATTGGAGGTGTTTCGGTTGGTGTTGAGCCGAAAGGCTGTGCGACAACCCGCTTCGGTAATATAATCTTGCGCCCGGGCAGTACAATACGCGATTGGCCTGTAACAGCACCCGGGAGCAAAAGTCCAGGTCGTTGAGGAGCGTCAGCTGCTCCGCCCAGCCGCCCGATTGTTCCACAAATTGCCTGGGAAACAAGAATAGACCCGCTTGCATCATGCCCAGGCCCTTTCCACAGTCTGCGATCAACCATTCTATCGGGTGGAGATCTTTCCAATTAGCGAGCGGTTCATACAAGCTGTCCTGCGCTGGTTTTTGCCAAAAACGCCACACTTCGCCGGTTGCGATGCAATCCGGCCGACTTGCCAGTCGGTTTGCTTGCAGGGCGATATGTTCCGGCGCAAGCAGGTCATCGGCGTCAAAAAATTTGATATATTCCCCGATGCTCTTGGAAAAACCGAGATTGCAGGCAGCAGATTGCCCGCGGTTTTCGGTGCTAAATACCTGCACCAGTTCCGATGGATACCGCTGTGCGATCCGCCGCGTGTCATCCTTTGAACCGTCATCTACTACAATGAGTTCGATGGGCGTGTAGGTTTGCTGCAAAACCGATTCGATCGCAGCCGCGATATACGGCGCGGCGTTGAAGGCAGGCATAATGACCGAAACGGTTGGGTTGCGATTTTTCATCGCCTTGCCTTTGTTTTTAACCATCGGATCAGGTATTCCCGCAGCCGGAATGCCGCCGGCGGGTAGAAATGGCAGAGGAAGGCAAATACCGGGTTTCCGCAATGCCGTACCGGCGGGTGCAGCGACAGCGCAAGCGATGCCGCTTTGTCTGTCGTGGGCCAGTCCAGATACGATCCGGCAGCGCCTGCGCAAGCCCATAATTTGGCTGCAAGGGCAGGGTGATATCGGGGCGGCAGGGCGCATGCATTTTTCTGCAACACCTCGTAATGCGCTCGGATACACTGTATTGGATTTTGGTTGGACATCGAGCCGGACACGCGGTAGTTGATGATGGCCACCGCCGACTCGCTGGAAAAGGATAATCCTGCGGCGGCCATTTTGCAGTGAAAAGCCACATCCTCGTTGAAGCGCACGTTCGGATCTGTATCGTACCCGCCCGCGTTCAGGAAAGCGCGTTTGCGGTAGAGTCCGCAGAAGGGGTTGATTTGCTCGTGGATAGCGTACAGCAATGGGTCATTTTCTAATGCTGTTTTGTCAAAACGCCGGACGGCCAGTAGTGCGCCGCTATCGTTGTCCCGCCATTCGTAATCAAACAGCACAATGTCCGGCGGATCAGGTAGTGCGATCCAGCGGTGGGCCAGGGTGGTAAAATTTGGCAACAGCTCGTCGTCCGCATCGTGAAAATGAATCCAGTCAGTGCGGCAATGGGCGGCCAGGTTGTTTCTCCCGGCGGAGCATCCGATGCGCATCGTCCCCCGCAGCACGGTGGCGCCGTACCGGGCTGCGATTTCCGCGCTGTGGTCGGTGCTGCAATCGTCGTACACCAGGATTTCGTCGAATGGAATTTCCTGTTTTTGCGCCGAGCTCAGAAGTCGCGGTAGGTAATCCGCCGCGTTGTAAGCCGGAATACACAGTGCCAGGGTAGGTTTACTCATAATTTGCCGCGTAATTTTTCCAGTACTCTTGTCCATACGTGCCAGGTGATCTCCCGAATTGGCCACTGTTTCATAGCGGCTGGTCGGGAACCGGGAGCATCTGCCGGCATCCAGCATCCATGAAGCCAATTTAGCGTTGGGGCAGCGGCCGGCTTGTGCCGGTCTGTCAGCGTCTGATAGATCGCCAGATTTTGTTCAATAATTTGTCCGGGATTCAGAATGGACTGGATACTGCACTGACCCGCGCTACCAACTGATTGAAGTGCCGCATCGGATAATGCGCTCCACCGGGAAATGATTTCGGCCAGTTGGTCTGTATCAGAAGGTTCAAAAACTGCGCCTCCGCGAGCCTGATCCACCAGTTCCCAAGCGCCGGCGCCCTTGCTGCAGATAACAGGTTTTCCTGTTGACAGCCATTCAATTGCAGTAAAATTGAACACATCCCAAGTAGAGGGCACAATGCCAAACCGGGCATGTTGCATCCAGGCTCGAATCATACTGCAGGACTTTTGGCCTGCCGGAATGATCTTATGGCCCCACAGGCCGGGATATTTTTTCATAAGATATTGGTTACAGGATTGCGCTTTTGTCCTAAAATCCGTGTCTCTTCCAATCCAATAAACAGGGTAGGGGCAGGAGGCTTTCTCCAGGGCTTGGCAGAGTATTTCGGGCCCTTTCCACTGTTGAATTCGACCGACTACCAAGATATACGGCGTTTTCGGCACGGTATCCTCCGCAGGCATATCCTTGGAGGAGAAATTGTAAGCTGGTGGAATGTAGGACGCTTCAAGCCCCAATGCACTTTTCCAGAAATCCTGATTGTTCCGGCTGTAGGTGATGCATTGATCTGCCAACGGCAACGTACCGGCTTCGAGCGCGCGCAACAGGTCGTCCTGGAAGCGCAGGCCCTTTGGCGGGTCGTAGGTAGCAATTTGCGCACAGCTGCCATGTAAGCGAACAATAACCGGTTTTCTTTTTTCTAAAACCCAGGGTACGTAACCCAATCCCCAATCTGTTGATTCTATCAGGTCGTACGCGCGCCCAGCCGCTGCCTGATCATACATTGCCCACGCTGCTGCAAGGCGTCGCTGGATTTCTGGTACAAGGTCAAGTTTTCTGAGTTTAAAAAGATACGATGCGAATTTCGCCGGTTTTAAAAACTCAATATCTATACCCGCATATCGCAGATTATCTTCTCCTTGTGTAAATTCGCTTCCAACTAGGACTTTTATGGAATGTCCTGATTGAACCAGCAAGGGCAGTAAATGGAGATAAAAGGTGGCGATACCGCCTCCGGGATTGGGATAAAATTCCGGTAGAATAAATAGCACTTTCAATGATTTTCCTCAATTAATCCATAATCCAGGCTATATCGTCTGCCGATGCCCTGTACGTTGATGATGCCGAAATTTGCAAATTGATTACAGGCATCCCACTGTTCTAAAATCGTAAACGCGCAAACATTTTCGCACCAAAACCAGCGACTTAAATCATCATTTTCATGTCCGCCGAGCCCGATCTGGTACATACCGGGCCGCAAGAGATACGCCGGCAAAATGAACTCAGAAAAGATTGCCGTGCCTTGATTCCGCTTGGGCGCTGGGGTGTCATGGAGGGAAAACAGTCGAACCCCTTCCCGGAACAAAGCGCAAGTCATTCTGAAAGAATCCATGGCGGGCGTGGTTTGATATTGAACCTTGATACAGATTTTTTCAGCCGGCCCGAAAATTAATTCCCGATTGCCGGGCTCTAGGTCGTTCACACTTAATATCGAGAATTTAATCTTATGGCTGGATGGGCCTCGCCAGCGTACCTTATCTATTGTTTGGGCTTCGGAAGCGATAGCGGCGGCGTAGCTGGTAATCGTGTCTTGCATAGCACCCAGCATGTGGATGCGACCGTCTTTGAGATAGACGCCGACATTACAGAAGCTGCTGATTATTCCCATGTTATGACTCACGAGCAGCACGGTTCTTCCCTCCGAGGTACTCACTTCTTCCATCTTTCCGAGACATTTCTTTTGAAATGCTGCATCGCCGACGGCGAGAACTTCATCCACGACTAATATTTCCGGTTCCAAGTGCG
>JBEIDF010000246.1:0-4925 GCA_040383605.1 Lewinellaceae bacterium | reverse complement strand
TGAGCCAAAAAAGGATCCATTTTTCGCCAGACGAAGCGATTTTTTGCAGGCCATAGCAGCGCTATGGTCAAAAAAAATCGCAAAGTATGGCGGAAAATGGGACTTTTTGAGCCAGACAGCGATCCTGCTAACCAGTTACAAAAAGCGGGGATTTTCTGCAGAGACAAAACGGATCGTTTTATCGCGGACAGAAAATCCCCGGCCTGTACTGGATGGACTATTCTACAACTGCGCTTTCAGCATATTCGCGAACTCGGCGACGGACACTGCGCCCTGGTCGCCTTCGCCCTGTTTCCGCACAGCCACGGCGCCAGACTCCACCTCCTTTTCGCCCACGATAAGCAGGTACGGGATGCGTTTGAGTTCATTGTCGCGGATTTTCCGACCGATCGTTTCGTTGCGATCGTCCACGATGCCGCGGAGGTCTTCCGCTTCGAGTTGTTGTTTGACCTCGAAGGCGTAGTCAATATATTTATCGGATACCGGCAGGACGGCAAACTGCTCCGGCGTGAGCCAGAGCGGGAATTTGCCGGCGCAGTGTTCGATTAGGACGGCGGTAAAGCGCTCCATGGAACCGAAGGGTGCGCGGTGGATCATCACCGGGCGATGCTCCTGGTTGTCAGCGCCGACATACGTCAGGTTGAAGCGTTCCGGCAGGTTGTAATCCACCTGGATGGTGCCCAGCTGCCAGGAGCGTCCGAGGGCGTCCTTGACCATAAAGTCGAGTTTAGGGCCGTAGAAGGCGGCCTCGCCGAGTTCGGTGACCGTCGGCAGGCCCACTTCGGCGGCAGCGTCTATGATGGCTTGTTCTGCTTTGCGCCAATTTTCCTCCGTGCCGACGTATTTCGTTTTATTCTCCGGATCGCGAAGGCTGATTTGGGCCGTGAATTTGTCGAAGCCCATTTTTGCCAATACGTACCGGGTGAGGTCGAGCACGCCGAGGAATTCATTTTTGAGTTGGTCTTCCGTGCAGAAGATATGCGCATCGTCCTGCGTAAAGCCGCGCACGCGGGTGAGGCCGTGCAGTTCGCCCGATTGCTCATAGCGATATACCGTACCGAATTCGGCGATTCGGATCGGCAGTTCGCGGTACGAGCGCGGGCGGTAGCCGTAAATTTCGCAGTGATGCGGGCAGTTCATGGGCTTGAGCAGAAAAATCTCATCTTTTGCCGGCGTCAGGATCGGCTGGAAAGAATCGGCGCCGTATTTCTCCCAGTGGCCGGAGGTAATGTACAGATTTTTGGAGCCAATATGCGGCGTAATGACCGGCGTGTAGCCGCGTTTAATCTGTTCTTTTTTCAAAAAATCTTCCAGGCGCGTGCGCAGCGCGGTTCCTTTCGGCAGCCAGAGCGGCAGGCCCTGGCCCACCTTTTCGGAGAACATGAAGAGTTCGAGTTCCTGGCCAATTTTGCGGTGGTCGCGTTTCTTCGCCTCTTCCAGCAGGATCAGGTACTCGTCGAGTTCTTTTTGTTTTGGAAAAGTGATCGCATAGACGCGGGTGAGTTGCTTCCGCTTTTCATCCCCGCGCCAGTACGCGCCGGCGAGGTTGAGAATTTTCACCGCCTTGATCGGCTCCGTGCTGGGGATATGCGGCCCTTTGCAGAGATCAACAAAACCGCCCTGTTCATAGAACGTGATTTTTCCGTCTTCCAGTCCTTCAATCAGTTCGAGTTTGTACTCATCGCCTTTTTCGGAAAAATATTGAACAGCCTCCGCCTTGGACACTTCCCGGCGCTTGTATTCCGATTTGTTGCGGGCGAGCTCGAGCATTTTCTGCTCGATTTTTGGCAAATCGGCCGAAGTCAGCGGCTTATCGCCCGTGTCCACATCGTAGTAAAAGCCATTTTCGATCGGGGGGCCGATGCCAAATTTAATGCCCGGATAGAGCGCTTCGAGCGCCTCTGCGAGCAGGTGGGCGGAAGAGTGCCAGAAGGTGTTTTTACCCTCTTTATCTTCCCATTTGTAGAACATGACGGCGGCGTCCTCCTGAATGGGGCGTGTCAGATCCCGCACTTCGCCATTCACGCCTACGGCCAGCACATTGCGGGCGAGGCCCTCCGAGATAGATTTGGCGATCTCCAGCCCGGTGGTTCCGGCGGCATACGAACGAATGTTGCCGTCGGGAAAAGTAATTTGTATCATAAAAAAGAAATTTAACCCGCCCATACAACGGACGGGATGGTGTGTTTAAGGGGCAAAGGTAAGGAGAAATTGGGGAATGGGGATTGCGGAATGGGGAATGGGGATTGGGGATTAGGAAATTTTGAATTTGTGTAAATTTTTCTTCAAGAACCAGCTGACCAGGTTGGGGGAGAGTCGGTTGAGCCAGTACAACGTATGACCGAGGGTGCTGAAAACCCGTTTATGCTGTCGTTTTTCGATCATTTGGATCAACCCGCTGGCCACCTTATCCACCGGTTCCACCATACCCTGCTTGCGGTCGGGGCGGGTCATGAGGCTGCCATCGGGGCGAACGAACTGTTTTTCCGGGTCATTTTGGGTGAAGCCGACGTATGCCAGTCCGATGTGGATACCATAATGGTGGGTTTCCAGGCGCAGCGATTCTGCCAGCGCAATCAGCGCCATCTTCGTTGCGGAATACACATTAGAATGCGGGATGCCGTGGATGCCGGCGATGCTGCCGATAAACAAGATACTGCCGCGGGAATTTTTCAGGTGCGGCAGCGCGTAATACGCGCAGTACATGCTGCCGTTCAGGTTGATATCCACGATTTGGCGGAGGACGTGCGGTTGAATTTCCTCCAACGGAAACTGCGTGCCGATGCCGGCGTTGTTGACCAGCACGTCCAGTCGGCCAAAATGCTGCACGGCGGCTTCCACCAGCCTGGCGCAATCTTCCGGAATCGTCACATCGCCGGCCACTGCGAGCACCTGCACGCCCTGGGACTCCAGCAGCGATTTGGTTTGCTCCAAGCGTTCCA
Source organism: Lewinellaceae bacterium (assembly GCA_040383605.1). GTDB lineage: Bacteria > Bacteroidota > Bacteroidia > Chitinophagales > Saprospiraceae > M3007. The sequence goes on along the minus strand of JBEIDF010000246.1, from coordinate 1,983 downwards.
TTTTTCGGGCGTTGAGCACAATTTTTGCGCCTTTTTTGGCCGCTTCGAGTGCCATTTGCCGGCCGATTCCCTGACTGGAACCGGTGATGAGGACGACTTTATCTTGTAGATTGGACATGATGTTGCGCAGCGCGATAGATAGTAACCAAGAACCTGTCTGACCACAAAAATCACCATTTCCGCCTGCCCAGCGACAGCACCGTAGCGGCCAAAAATAGCGCGCTAATTGAAATGAAATAGGTCAGGTCCCGGGTGTCCAGCACGCCGCGGCTCACGGAACTATAATGGTAGGCAATACCGAAAGACTGCACTATATCGTCCGTTTTTCCAAAAAAAACAGGCAGCCGGCTGAGGTAATCGAAAGCGAGATAGGTAAAAAAGCACAAGAACGTGGCGAGTACGAATGCCACAATTTGATTGCTGGTGAGCGAAGAGGCAAACACGCCAATGGCGACAAACGCGGAGGCCAAAAAGAGCAATCCGATGTAGGAGCCGAGAATACCGCCGCTGTCCAGGTTGCCCTTTGGCGCGCCGAGTTGGTAAATGGAAAAATAATACAGTACCGTGGGAAGGAGCGCAAAAAGTACCAGCACCAGGCAGGCCAGGAACTTGCCGGCTACAATCTGCCAGTCGGTCACGGGCCGAGTCACCAACAATTCGATTGCGCCCGACTGCCGCTCTTCGGCAAAGCTGCGCATCGTAACGGCCGGAATCAAAAACATGAAAATCAGGGGCGCCATCGAAAAAAGCGTATCCAGGGTGGCATAATTGCCGTCAATGACGCTGTAATCGGGAAACACCCACATCACCAGGCCCATAATCACCAGGAACACGCCGATCACGATGTAGCCGATGAGCGAGGAAAAAAAGGCATTGATTTCTTTAAAAAAAATGGCGGCCATAGCGCTTATTTTGTCAGTTCCCGGAAGATTTCCTCCACGCTGAAAACGGATTTGTGTAGTTCGAGCAAAGTTAGTTTGTTTTGCACGGCAAAATGGAACACGGCGGCGCGAATATCGTCGTCGGCCGCGGCGCGGAGCTCCCAGCGGCCTTTGCCCAGGTTTTTGACCGACTGTACCCGGGGAATGGAAAGCAACTGTTGCTGACTTAACTCCCCGGAAAACTCCGCGGTAACGATACTTTGTCCGGCAAATTGCTGTCGCAGGGTTTCGATCGGTGCGTCCGCCGCCAATTTACCTTTGTTGATGATGATCGCGCGGTCGCACACGGCCTCCACCTCGGCGAGGATGTGGGTGGAAAGGATGACCGTTTTTTCCCGGCCGATATCTTTGATCAGTTGGCGGATTTCCACGATTTGGTTGGGATCGAGGCCGGAGGTCGGCTCGTCGAGAATTAACACCTCCGGATCGTGGAGCATGGCTTGCGCCAAGCCAACCCGCTGCCGGTAGCCCTTAGACAACTCCCCGATCTGCTTCTGGCGGTGGCTCGCCAAGCCGGTGCGTTCGATCATGGCCTCCACGCGCTTGCGGGCGTTAGACGTCCGGTTTAAGCGCGCCGTGAATTCCAAGTACTCGCGCACGTACATATCTTTATACAGCGGATTGTGTTCCGGCAGGTAGCCGACCCGGGCGCGGGCTTCGAGCGACTGCTTCTCCACGTCGAACCCGCATACCTCGACCACGCCGCCTGTTTGCGGCAGGTACCCGGTGATGATCTTCATCGTGGTGGTCTTGCCCGCGCCGTTGGGGCCCAGGAAACCGAGCACCTCGCCCTTGCGGGCCTCAAAGGTAAGGTCGTCCACGGCGCGTTGCAGGTCGTAGAGCTTCGTGAGATGGGTGACTTTGACGGACATGGCAGGTGGTTGTGTGGGGGCAAAGATACGCATTTCCGGGGAATAGAATACGCGGAGCGGGGGTTCCCGCAGAATACGCAGAATGCGCGGAGCGGGGGTTCCCGCAGAATACGCAGAACGCGCGGAGCGGGGGTTCCCGCAGAATACGCAGAATGCGCGGAGCGGGGGTT
>JBEIDF010000245.1:0-4998 GCA_040383605.1 Lewinellaceae bacterium | reverse complement strand
TACGCTTTTGCCAGCAAACGCTCCCGGCGCGCAATTTGGGCCTCCGGCACTTTGTCGGCCATCCGGTTTCCCGCGCGGATCACCTGCAGGAGCACCAGGGAAATCAGGGTGTAGGCCAAAAGGTATATTTTATCCATCAGCACCATGTAGCCGGTGTCGGGCAGGGCGTTGCTGTACGACTGCTGCAGAAATACGGCGGTGAGCAGGCCGCCAATGGGAAGCGAACTGCGGGTGTCTATGTAGGACGGGTGCAATAGCAGGGCGCCGATGCTGACCATCATCACAATGAGCAGCGGCAAAAGCATTTTCAAAATGAAATAACTGTAGGGCCGATCCAACTTGATCGAATACGTCAGGTTGCTGTACAAGCGGGCGTTTTCGGCAGGATTGCCGAAATCAGCGCCGTAATCGTGCAGGGTGGATCGAAGGGAATCGCCTTTGATCTGCCAGCCCACCAGATGCAGGGTGCGCCGGATATCCGCCGAATTGGTGTCGGGCAGATAGGTCAGCGCGTCAGCGTCGTACTCCGGACTCTCGATCTGGATGTCGAGCTCGTGGCGGTCGAGTGGAAAACGATTCAGGCTGAAAGAATGAAAAAAACGGCCCTCCGCCCGAAAAATGCGGTACCGGAAACCGTCGGCCAGCACCGAATCCGACACCTCGCCGGCCGGCTCGTAGTGGACGCTCCATTTTTCAATGGAATTGACAAACTCGATCTTCGTCGGATCTATATCGCCTTTCCATTTAAACCAGATATAAAAATCGGCGTAAAAAGAATGCTCGTCCATGTTCAGATCGTATAAATTCATCAGATATACGCCGGTGAACACCTGCTGAGGCTTCTGGGCCGACAGACCCGCCAACAGCGAAAATAACAGAACCACGGTAATGCTTGGTATTTTCATCCTTGCAAAAATAGCGAAACATCTGAATACGACAATGTTTCTTGCCGTACCTTTATAGCTTGTTCAAATTTTGATTTCTGGGCTGCAACTGCCAAATTTGATTTTTAACCGCGTTAAATTTTTCGCCGAATCGCCCGCATTCGACTGCAAAATTTGCCTTGTTAAGAGAGCATGTCTAAAAATAAAATTTTTGCAGTTTCGCCTCAGAATCAAAATTTGAACAAGCTCTTATCCGCAGCCAATTTCCGTTTCCATGATGTATTTCCGCCTTGCAATTTCCGCCCTCGCCTGCCTCGCCCTCGCTGCCGCCGGAGAGCAATCGCCGCCGCGCCCGGCCGTCAATCCGGTCGCTTTCGTAAACCCTTTCATCGGCACCGGCGGGCACGGGCATACTTACCCAGGCGCAACAGCGCCTTTTGGCATGGTGCAATTAAGTCCGGATACCCGACCGACTACCCTGGACTGGGACGGCTGCTCGGGCTATCACTACAGCGATTCGCTGATCTATGGCTTCAGCCATACCCACCTGAGCGGCACAGGGGTGCCGGACTACTGCGACATCCTCGTAATGCCTTATACCGGCGCGTCCGAACTGGAAAAGGAGCGCTATGCCTCGCCGTTTCAAAAATCGAAGGAACAGGCCGAAGCCGGATATTACAGCGTCTGGCTGGATAAAAACAATATTCGCGCCGAACTGACGGCCACGGAACGCGTGGGCGTACACCGCTATACTTTTCCGGAAAATCAGGAGCGCATGCGCCTGCTGTTCGATTTGCGCCACCGGGATATTGTGCTGGAGTCCGCGATGACGGTGGTAAGCGACCGCGAAATCGTAGGCTCCCGTATCTCTAAAGGCTGGGCCGAAAACCAGCATATCTACTTCGTCGCGCGCTTTTCCAAGCCCTTTTTCGCCGGAAAAGTGCTGGATATGACGGCCAACACCCGCTTTTCCCAACGCGCAGCGAAGGGCAAGGCCATCGTCGGTTTGCTGGATTTTCAGCAGGACGGCGAGCCGTTGGTCGTCACGGTGGGTATCTCCGCCGTAGATATCGAAGGCGCCCGCCGCAACCTGCTGGCCGAATGTCCGGACTTCAATTTCGACCGGGTGCGGGAAAGCACCCGGGATCGCTGGATCGCGCAACTGTCGAAGGTCAGCGTCGAAGGCGGCTCCGAATCCCAGATGCGCGCCTTCTACACCGCCCTGTACCATACGATGTCGGTACCCAATGTTTTCAGCGACGTGGACGGCCGTTACCGCGGCCGCAACGGCGAAATCCACCGGGCGGAAGGCCATAAACAATACACCGTATTCTCGCTCTGGGATACGTACCGCGCCTGCCACCCGCTGTACACGCTCCTGGAACCGGCACGCACCCGCGATTTTATCCACACGTTTCTGCGCCACTACGAACAGGGCGGCCGACTGCCAGTGTGGGAACTCGCCGGCAACGAAACCGACTGCATGATCGGCAACCACTCCATCCCCGTCATCGCCGACGCCTGGATCAAAAATATCCGGGGCTACGACGGCGAACTGGCACTCAAAGCCATGGTTAATACGGTGTCCGGCGACAGGCTGGGGCTGAACCACTACCGCGCGCTGGGCTATATTCCCTCCGACCTGGAGTCGGAATCGGTGTCGAAAACGCTGGAATACGCCTTCGACGACTGGAGTATCGCCCAAATGGCGCGCAATATGCTGAAGATGGAGGTGCATGACGCTTTTATCCGCCGCGCACAATACTATAAAAATCTGTACGACCCCACCACCGGCTTTTTCCGCGCGAAAAATAACGCCGCCTGGCACGAACCTTTCGATCCCTTTGAGGTCAACTTCAACTACACCGAGGCCAACGCCTGGCAATACGCCCTGGCCGCGCCCCAGGACCTCAGCGGCCTGATGGCGCTCCACGGCGGCCCGGAAGGATTCGCTGCATTCCTCGACCGGCTCTTTACCGCAGAATCCGTCACCACCGGCCGGCAGCAAGCCGATATCACCGGACTGATCGGGCAGTACGTCCAAGGCAACGAACCCAGCCACCATATCGCCTATCTGTACAACTACGCCGGCCAACCCTGGAAAACCCAGGAGCGCGTCCGGCAAATCATGGATAACTTGTACTCCGATCAGCCGGACGGGCTGAGCGGAAACGAGGACTGCGGACAAATGTCGGCCTGGCTCGTACTCTCCGCCATGGGATTCTATCAGGCGGTGCCGGTCGGCCTCCAGTATGTAATCGGCACGCCTTGGTTCGAAGAATGCACGCTGTTTCTGGAAAACGAAAAACGCTTCACCGTGCGCGCGCCGGGCGTGTCTGCAAAAAAGAAATACATCAAAAGCGCAAAACTCAACGGCAAACCGCTGACGCAGTCGTACCTATACCACTACCAAATCGTCAATGGCGGAGAACTGGAACTGGAAATGTCCGACAAACCCTCCGACTGGGGCGCCGCGGAGGCCGACCGGCCGTTCAGCATGATCAAGGAAGCGCCGATCGTGCCGGCGCCTTTTGTACACAAGGGCAAACGGGTGTTTCAGGACAGCCAGTACGTCGAACTTGGCTGTATTGACACAACCGCGCACATTGACTTTGCGTTTGCGAACGCCGAGGGCAGTGCCCTTGCCTGGCAGCGCTACGAGGGACCTGTTCGTGTGGATACCAACGCGCAGATTATTTTTAAAGCCGTGGCAGAGCGGGGAGAGAGTATGGTGCAAAAAGCCGTCTTCAGCAAGCTGCGGACCGATATCCGGGTGTTGCGCTACAACACCCGCTACGATCCGCAGTACACCGGGCGCGGCGATGCGGGGCCGGTTGACCAGATTCCCGGCGGGGCGGATTTCCGCTCCGGCGGCTGGCAGGGTTACCAAGGCGTGGATGCGGATATGGTGCTGGACTTGGGGAAACCGCAAACGCTGCGCAGGATCGGCGCTAATTTCATGCAGGATGAAAATTCCTGGATATTTTACCCCAGCCGCGTGGAATTTGAAATATCGGACGACGGACAACACTTCGAGCCGCTCGGGATTGTCGAGCATACCGTACCCTTTACCGAAAAAGGCGCGCTGCAGCAGGAATTTGCCTGGAAAGGCGAAAGCCGGCCGGTCCGTTATCTGCGCGTAGTGGCCCGCAGCCTCGGCGTTTGTCCGCCCGGGCACAAAGGCGCGGGTTATCCTTGTTGGTTATTTTTGGATGAGATTAGTATAGAATAATAAAATGTATATTTTTGCAAAAGAAAACGGCATTGCAATTATTATAAATCAAAACCAACTTTTCGTATGGCACAAAAAATTCCCTTATTCAAAAACGAGCCGATCGTCGTATTGATTCTTGGCGTCCTGACCTGTGGTTTATACCTTATCTACTGGAATATCAAAGCAGCAGAGGTCATGAACGCCGTGGCAGAGCGAGAAGTCATTTCGCAGCCCATCGCCATTTTTGCGGGTTGCTGCCTGCCGATCAATTTGTACTTCTACTACCTGGCAGGGAAAGAAGGATTGCCCAAAATTTATGAAAAAACAGGACAGGCGAGCAAAGACCAGTCGGTTTTGCTGTTGATCCTGGGTTTCCTCTTCCCGATGGTGGCCGCCATGATCGTGCAAGGCGACATCAACAAACTCTATGAGCAGTCTTCCAACGCGTAAATTATATGGAATTGCCGGCGCGTTAGCGATCCTGGCAATTCCATATTTTATCCTGCTTTGGGATGAACAGCAGCAGATTGAGCGCGCACAGTCGCTGTGTCCCTTCAAGATGGCGACCGGCTTCCCCTGTCCGGGCTGCGGCATTACAAAATCCCTGATTTTCTTGTACAAAGGCGATCTTGCCAAAAGCCTGTACTATCATGTATTCGGGCCGCTGACGGTGTTGGCGTGTATCCTGGCAATTGCTGTGCTGACGGCAGAAATCGTCACGAAGAAAACCTATTTTAACAAGATTCTCTTCAACAAGCGCCTGGCGTACCTGCTGGCAGCGGCCTTAGCGGCGTACCATTTTGCCAGAATCGTATGGTTCGTTTCGACGCACAGCGTGGATGATATTCTGCGGGAGTCGGTCTGGCGCTAGCGCCGCGATGGGCCGGGCGGCGGGTTTGG
>JBEIDF010000244.1:0-5017 GCA_040383605.1 Lewinellaceae bacterium | reverse complement strand
TGGACTTCACGTTTTCGGAAGACGCCGCGGCAGGCAAAGTGCGCCACGAGGTGCAACTGAAGGATCAGGCCTGCCAGGTGTTTTATGAAAAACTGACATATATCTACCTGGAAATGCCCAATTTCAACAAAACGGAGGCGGAACTGGAGACTAACTTCGACAAATGGATGTATGTGTTGAAGCAACTGCCAGATCTGCAAAAACGGCCCCAGGCGCTGCAGGAGCGGATATTTCAAAAGCTATTTGACGCAGCGGAAATTGCCAAATTCTCGCCGGACGAAAGAACGCATTACGAGGGCAGCCTAAAGTACTACCGGGATTTGAAAAACGTGATAGATACGTCGTATGAGGAAGGTAAAGCGGAGGGCAAGGCAGACGGTAAAGCGGAAGGTAAGGCAGAAATTGCGCTCCAGATGAAGCGCAAAGGCATGGATTCGGGCTTTATATCCGACGTCACGGGCTTGTCCGTGGAGGAGATCGAGCGGTTGGACTGAGTGTCTATCCGGGATTTAACCGCGGCCTTGAAAGTGCATGGCTTTCGCCTTTTCCAGTTATAGTGCCCCGGCTACGCGTCTTCAAAAAGGCAAAAAATGACAAAAAGGGCTGCATCCGGCTCCTTCACCGCGGCATTCGCGGTCTCAACGCCCCTTTGTTGAAAGCAGGCTGGCCACCCCGGTTCACGGAGATGGCCCTACCCGGCGCGCGTGCCTTTCCGGACTGCGCCGTCTGCCCGGGGTTGCGCATACAATCACATAGCTTGGTTTCTTAACTTCTGATCACGCACCTGGCGGCCGGGAGCGCCGATGCGTATTTTTTTTGGGGTGGGCGGTTACCTTTTGTTTTTTTGGGGAATATATGTTACGGGTTGCCCTCCCAAAAAAATCCCCTACCTTCACCCCCAAACTACCACACACCCGACCGCATGCGATTCGACGAGTACCGCCTGGCCACGGAAATCAAACGCAACCTGGAAGCTATGGGCTTTCAGCGGCCCACCGACATCCAGTACAAATCTATCCCGCCGATCCTCCGCGGGGAGGATGTGCTGGCCATTGCCCAAACCGGCACCGGCAAAACAGCGGCGTTCGTCATCCCGATCGTACATGTGTTGCACGAGCGCAAAAAATCGGCCCGACCCGAGGGCATCAAGTGCATCGTCATGGCGCCCACCCGCGAACTGGCGCTCCAGATCACCGAAGTGTTTCTCGAAATCGGCAAACACACACGGGTCAAAACCCTGTGCGTGTTCGGCGGCGTGGAGCAGGCGCCGCAGATCGCCCGACTCGAAAAAGGCATAGATATCCTCATCGCAACCCCGGGGCGGATGTTCGACCTCGTGAGCCAAGGCCATATCCAACTCAATACCGTGGAAATCCTCGCGGTGGACGAGGCCGACCACATGCTCAAACTCGGGTTTCTCAAGGATATCCGCGACCTGATCCGCTTTTTACCCAAAAAACGACAAACGCTGTTCTTCTCCGCCACGATCAACGAGGAAATTAAAAAACTGGCCTACTCGCTCGTCAACAGCAGCGCTATCCGAATTCACGTTTCCCCCAAAGACCCGGTAGCCAAAAATATCCAGCACGCCGTGGCTTTTGTGGCCATGGACGATAAACGGTTTTTCCTCGAACGTTTCGTGCGGGAACATCCCGACGACAAAATCCTCGTGTTCGTGCGCACCAAAGTGCGGGCCGAGCGGGTCTGCAAAGCCATGGAACGGGTGGGCATCGAATCCCAAACGATCCACGGCGACAAGGAGCAGCAGGAACGGCAGCAGGTGCTGGAACTTTTCCGCGAAGGAACGCTGAAAATCCTCATCGCCACGGATGTCAGTGCCCGCGGTATTGATATTGCGAATGTGGACTATGTCATTAACTACGACCTGCCCGATGTAGCCGAAAACTACGTGCACCGTGTGGGCCGTACCGGCCGGGGCGATAAAAAGGGACAGGCGCTCAGCTTCTGCGCCGAAGAAGAAAAACCGATGCTCGCCGAAATCGAACAATTCCTCACCAAACGGATCGCCGTGCTGGAAATTGACAAAAATGAATACCGGGAAACCCTGCGCATGACCGAGGATGTGCCCGATAAGTGGAAGGACATCATGGCCGAAATTGAAGAGGCCGAGAAATGGCGCAAGGGCAAGCGGAAGTAGGAAAACTGACAACTGACCCACATGAACAAACTCCTCACCATTTTCCTCCTCCTCTCCATCGCCCGCCCGCTCTCCTGCCAGGACGATCCCAAAATTCATATCTTCCCGCTGGGAAATACGCCGGACTCGCTGTACCGGCAGGGTTATTACAACGCGGTGCTGCCGTTTGCCTTCAATGCCCTGCAGGCCATCGGGGATACTACTTCGGTGGCCTGCGCCAAAGCGGCGTTTCGGCTCGGGGAACTGGAGTATCTGGCCGGTCGCTTTGCCGCTTCGGAAACGCACCTTCGGCAGGGGCTGCGGCTGTACGACCGGCAAAAAAAAGTGGTGGACGATACCACGGCGTACCTCTGTAATGCCTTGATATTGACCCTTATTCAAAATACCAAATGGCGAGAAGCCGATTCCTTGCTGGAGGCGCTGCTCGCCCGGGCGGAACAGCAGGGTACGCTCAGCGATTTTTCCAGGGTCGCCATGCAAAATACCCACGCGTATGTGTGGCACAATCAACGCCGGTACCAGCCGGCCGACAGCCTCTATCAAGCTACCCTGCATTGGCTGGAATCGAATGGATACACCCAAACAGAAGTTTATGCGCTTGCCCTCTGGCGTTACGGCACATTGCTGTCGTTGTATGAGCGGGCTGAAGAAGGATTGGCGCTGCTTTACCAGGCAATCGAGACGCGCGCGATCCTGTACGGCCCGGAACATACCACCATCGCGCGCATTTACAATTCAATCGGATTTACTTACGGCCAACGCTATGAGCCGCATAAATCCCGGGACGCCTATTTGAAGGGAATTGAGATATACACGCAAAAACTGGGGCCGGATTATTATTTCAACTCTATCCTGCACTATAACCTCGCGTGCCTGTACGCGGATATCGGCGACGATGCCCTCGCGGAAAAACATATTCTGGGTAGTCTGGATATTCTTGATAAAACATCAGGCAAGGAACAAACGGAATACCCGATGTTTCTGGCCGTCCTGGGCGTGATTAAACAACGCGCCGGCGACTGGAAAGCGGCGGAAAGGTGTTTTTCGGAATCCCGTGAACTGCGCGCCAAAGTCCTGACCAAAAAACACCCGCATTATGCGCAATCAAATATCTACCTGGCTAGTTTAAAATTGGAGCAGGGACTGCCGGAAGAAGCATTGCCGTTGTTGAAGGAGGCACTTGTTTTGCTGACGGAAACAGACGGCCCGACCCATACCGAGCTGTTATCTCCGCTGCACCTGCTGGCCGTCTGCCATGCGCAGCAAGGCCGGTATGCCGCAGCAGACTCTTTCCTCCGGGTTGCCGACCACATACTGGAGGTCAATTTTGATCAAATTGGGAAAAAAAAGGCCCAACACCTCGAGTACAAGGCATTTTTAAAAATTATTCAGCAGGCCGGCAAATCGGAGGTAGAACGGTGGCTGTCGGAAGCGCAGCAGTACCGGCAATCAATTATTAACCATTTTATATCTTATGCCTCGGGACGCGAAATAGAGTCTATCCTCCACGACCTGAAGCGATTTAATGAGGTGTGCTTCCAAGCGGCGCAGGCGCACGGACTGACCGCGCAGGCTTACAACGGCGTGCTTTTTTCCAAAAACCTTGCGTTGCAAACGCATACCGCTACACGGGAAATAGTTGCCGGGATGGACGATCAGCAGATTAACCGTACCTACGCAGCATGGGCGGGTTTAAAACGCGCGCTCGTAGAAGCCTTGTCTAAGCCGACGCGTGGAAATACCCTCGATTCCCTCGAACAATTGGTGGCGCAAAAGGAACGGGAATTGGCTGGTATTCTGCAGCCGTTTCGGGACAAATCGCGGGTGATTACCCATCAGGCCGTCTCCAGCGCATTGGAACCCGGCGCCTGTGCGATTGAGTTTATTGAATATAAAAAACCGAGCCTGACCTACACGGATGCGATGTACTATGCCGCGCTTGTACTTACGCCTTTTGATACCACGCCTCACTTCCTCCCGCTTTTCGAAGAAAAACAACTCGCCGCCCTGCTCAACAAAACGGGCGGCGATGCTCGGCAGGCCTCCAATCTCTATGCGGCCGCCCGGAGCGGCGAGCTGCTCGACGCCGCTCCGGCCTACGGCACGGCGCTTTACAACCTCATCTGGCGTCCGCTCGACAGCCTGCTGCAAGCAAATCATATAAAAACAGTGTATTATTCGCCTTCTGGCCTGCTCCACCGCGTGGCGTTCGCCGCCCTGCCGACCGGCGGCAAAAAAATACTGTCCGACCAATACGCCCTGCGCCAACTCGGCAGCACGCGCGCGCTGGTCGTAAAAACGCCCGAACCCGTAGCCCAAAACTATACCGCTGCCATCTTCGGCGGGGTAGAATACGATCGGAATACGGCGGCGGCGCTCGTCGCCGCCTTGGCTGAAATTCCCGGCAAAGACCTGTGGCGGCTCATAGATCGTCCACGCTCCCTGGTGGAAAATGCATTCGATTACCTGCCGGGTACACAGCAGGAAGCGCTCCGTATCGAACGCCTGCTGCAACAACATCGCCTGCGTGCGCGTACACATACCGGCGCGGAAGCCACCGAGGAAGCGCTCAAAGCGCTGGGCGCCGATACGGTAAAAAGCCCAGATATACTACACATCGCCACGCACGGCTTTTTCTTCCCCGATCCGGAGCAAAACGCCGACAACCGCCTGGGCGAAGACAACGCCTTCCGCTGGAGCGACAATCCGCTGCTCCGTTCCGGACTCGCGCTGGCCGGCGCCAATGCAGCCTGGACCGGCCAATCCGCGCCCGGCCGCTTCGAAGACGGCATCGCCACCGCCTACGAAATCAGCCACCTCAACCTGTCGAACACCAAACTCGCCGTCTTATCGGCCTGC
>JBEIDF010000243.1:0-5031 GCA_040383605.1 Lewinellaceae bacterium | reverse complement strand
TCGCTTGCTGGGCCTGCAGGACTACCTGCAGCTCGAAGGCCTCGCCCTGCGCCTGGTGCCGATCCAAACGCCCAGCAGCATGGATCAGTATGGCATTCTCGGCAGCGGCCGCGTCGCAGCCGATATCGCATACGACAACATCATGAATACCTGGCGCTGGGGCAACTTCGACAAAGAACGCCTGTTCGTAGATCGGTCTTATATGCCCAGCCTGCAAACAATGCGCGTGGCGTTTATCCGTATTTGCCGCGACCTGACGATCCAGGGCAAAAACGACAAGGCCGTCGCGCTGGCCGACCGCTACTTCGAGGCTTTCCCGGACTTTAACTTTACCTACGACCAGTTCTCCGCACTCATGGCGGACGTCTATAGCCGCGCCGGCGCCAAAGACAAGGCCGCCGCTAAAATCCGCGCCATCACCGCCGCAATGGACGAAAATCTGCGTTTCTACGACTCGTTGGACGCAGAATTCAAGGCCGCTTATCAGTCGGATCAAAACTCAACACTCGGTACGATCCAACTGATGGCGCGCACGGCTAGCGAAATGGGCGATAAAGAACTCGGACAGGAACTGGAAAAGAAACTCATGCGCTACATGACCAACCAACCCGGACTGCCGGGTGTACAATAGTAGCCAAGACGAAATATGACCCAGACTGCGCTTAAATGGTGGCTCGAATCCATCTGGTGGATTATCACAGCCGTGGTAATCTACGCCATCCTCGTACCCGTGTACAAGGCCATGCACGTATGGCCTTTGCTGACGTGGAATATTATTTTTATCGCGGCGCTGGTGACGATGACGCGGCATATCTTTCTGTTGCCTTATACGTTTCTGGCGCGAAAGCAGGTGCTGAAAGTAGCGATCATTTTAGCGCTGTTCCCCATCACGTTCGCACTGGTGAACGGCCTGAATATTTTCCTGACGTACGTCGAAGAAAATACCTGGGAGACCCTCACCGGGCATTTGCCGGCCGAACAAAAACGCGCCATCGAATCCTACCTGTGGACGGAAATGATCTTTTTCGGAATCGGCAGCGTGATCGCCGCACCCGCGCTGGCAGTCCGCCTGTTCATCTCCATCTGGAAACAGCATAATGAAAAACCGGCTTGAGCAGGATATGTCCCGCATCCTCGCGATAGACTACGGACTTCGACGCACCGGCATCGCCGTAACCGACCCGCTCAAAATCATCGCCACCGCGCTTACAACGGTGCCGACTGCCGAGCTGATGGATTTTCTCCTGCGCTACTGCCAGGAAGAATCGGTGGAGCTGTTCGTCGTGGGCCTGCCACTGTACCCCGATGGCAATCCGGCGCAAATCGCCGGCGCCGTGGACGAATTTGTGGAAAAACTGCGCAAACAATTTCCCGATAAACCCGTTGTACGCCAAGACGAACGGTACACCTCCAATGAAGCCAAACGCATCATCCTCCAAAGCGGTGTGAAAAAACAAAAACGGCGCGATAAAAACCTGGTGGATAAAATTGCCGCCGCACTCATTTTGGAACAGTATATGCAGGATAATTACTGGACGTAGGTTCCAAGATCTTGTTCAAATTTTGATTCTGAGGCGAAACTGCAAAAATTTTATTTTTAACAAGGCAAATTTTGCAGTCGAATGCGGGAGATTCGGCGAAAAATTTAACGCAGTTAAAAATAAAATTTGGCGGTTGCAGCCCAGAAATCAAAGTTTGAACAAGATCTAACCGCCAACCCGCATTTCGCCCTCCGGCAGTACATCGTATGGATCCGTTTTTTAAAAAAATCCTATTCCCTCCGATTCAATGATTCTTCCAATTTACGCTTACGGACACCCGGTTCTCAAAAAGATCGCGACGCCCATCGAACCGGACTACCCGCAACTGGCCGAACTCCTCGCCAACATGTGGGAAACCATGTACCACGCCGATGGCGTAGGCCTCGCCGCACCGCAAATCGGGCTGCCTATCCGCCTGTTCGTCATAGATACGACCCACCTCAACCAGGAGGATATCGCGCCCGGCGCTGAAAAAGGGTTCAAAAAAGTGTTCATCAATGCCCAAATCGTAGAAAACTCCGCGGCCCTTAACACCATGGAAGAGGGCTGCCTGAGTATTCCGCGCATCCGCGGCGACGTAGAGCGGCCGGCCGGCATCCGCTTGGTTTACCAAGACGAACATTTCCAGCAATTCGAAGAAAGCTTCTCCGGCTTCAACGCCCGGGTTATTCAACACGAATACGACCACATCCAGGGCAAACTGTTTGTAGAAAAACTGAAACCGCTTAAAAAACGGCTCATCCAACGCAAATTAGAGGATATCCGACAAGGAAAGATCAGCGTGGATTACAGGATGAGGTTTTGGGGAAAACAGTGATGGGATTGGGGATTTCGGATTGGGGATTGGGGATTGGGGACTTGTCCTGAAATAGCTTTACACAAAAAGCCGATACTACAACAGGACAAATCACCCCAATCCCCAATCCGAAATCACCTCAACACCACCTTACCGGTTCCCAGCAATTTTCCATCGCGCAGCACGCGCAACAGGTACAGGCCGGACGGCAGCGCACCGCGTTCCAGGCGCCAGGACGAACCGACAGCCTGCTCGCGGAGCACCGGGCGACCCAGGCCATCGAGCAGCTCTACCTGCCATTCGGCATCGGCGGGCAGGCCCTGCAGTTGGAGCAGAGCGTAGGTGACGGCCGGATTGGGCTGGATGGAAAGTTGGAGTCCGGGCAGACCGGGCGACCAGGCGCTGACGGTCACGAAACTTTCTCCGACCCGGTGCTGGGTTTTATTGGTGATCACCGGCGGATTGGCGTCGAAGTAGATCGCAGCCTGGTTGAAAATATCGGTTTCCAGCGGCACGTCGGCGCGTTGTTTTACCCGGAAAGAAACGAAGCCCTGGGAGCCTGCCTGGTTGACGTTGCTGTCGGGCAGCGCGATCGGGTCAAATACAAATTTGAGATAGCCGTCGCCATAATAATCAAATCGGTAGGGATGGCTGGATGCCCCCGGCGCCACGCTGCCCGGATCGAGCCAGGGCGAAAGGGTGTCGCGGATCACCACCTGGAAGGCGGTATCCGTGCCGGTATTTTGGAAGCGGATCAGGTATTCGATATCTACCCCGGGCTTGATGTAGTGCTGGGCGCCGTAGCCGCGCGGAAAACCCTGCTTGTCGTTGGGATCGTACGAGCCGACATTTTCGCGGCAATCTATATCTTTCCACAGGTCGGCATCGTCGCTTTCAAATTGATTGACAAAACCGAGCGAAAAATTCTGCCCGGTAGCGCAGCCCTCGACCGACAACGAGGGCTGGGAAGCGCCGGGGTGGAAAGGCTCCTGGTTCGCCTCAATGCGCCAGGTAGCGCCGTTGGCCGGCGCGGTGAAGAGCAGGCGGTCTTCGCCCTGCCCGAGTGGATCGCCCGGATTGCTCATCAGCATCACGGCGTCTTCGATGATCACATAGTTCAGGTTGGCAGTCATGGGCGCCGTCCCGACGTTCTGCGCGCGGAATACGAGCTCGGAACCCAGACACTCCGCGCGGAGGCGGACGCTCGCGCCCGACCACTGGGGATCGGCCGGCGGACAAGGGTCATGCGGGAAAATCACGGCCTCCACGCAGTGCGTCTGACCCAGTTCGGCCGCGCAGTCCACCTGTACCCGGATCCAAAAACTCCCGCAGGCCGTGACCGCCACGTCGCCCAGATCGAAGCGAAACCGGTTGTTGCCGAGGGCGGTAGCCGGAATGGAAGCGGACAGAAAATTGAGGAACGGATCCAACGTGAGTTCCAGGTAGGCGTCCTCGGCCGTGGCCGTACCCTGATTGCAGTACGAGACATGGTAGTAGTTGTCGCCAATACAACGCCGCAGGAAATTCGCGGCGACGTCCACCTGCAGCGCCGGACAAAGCACATCCGCCTGCAGCGCAAGGTCCCGCGTGACCGTAGCGCCAAAGGGCACGTTGACGGAATAGGTCGGCTGGCAGGGCGTCCAGGCGCTGTTGTTCAGCACCACGCCGACGGTGTACGTACCGGAAGGGAACGACACGGAGTAGTTGCCGCTTTGATCCGTATAAGCGTAATACGTTGCGCCGGCAGCGTCCTCGATGCGCACCGTAAACTGCTGCAGACCCTGGTCGCCACTGTTGAAAAGGCAATTGTTATTAAAATCGGCAAACACCTTTCCCTGGATCGTACCGCAGTCGTCCAGGTCGTAATCAAAGTAGTAACTATCCGTCGCCGAGCAGCCGTTGGCGTCTGTGATCGTCACCGCGTACCAGCCCGCGCCGGAAGGCTGCAGCCAGTTCCAGGTGCTGCCGTTGCTCCACGCGTACGCGTACGGCTGCACACCGCCGCTAATGGACACGAACAACCCCAGCGAATCCGTACAAAGATTGTTGCTCCCGAAATGTTGAATTTCAATCTCGAGCAGGTTTCCAACGAAGAAAGACCGGCAATCCGTGGCCGTACAACCCGCCGGACTCGTCACCGTCACACAGTACGTGGCGGTTTGATCTACCTGAATCGCCGGATTGGTAATCCCGTTGCTCCACAAAAAGGTATTCTGCGGATCGTTCGTCTGCGCCGTGAAAGTCACTTCATTGCACACCACCGCGCTGGACGTGATAAATGCGTCCGGTATAGAACCGTCGGACAGCACCGTGATCGTATCCGAGCAAAAAGACGTGGAGTCGCTGACAAATACAGCGTACGTGCCGGGCTGGCTCACCGTAATCTGACTGGAATTGCCGATGTTTGGACCCGGCCCGGCCCAGAAATACAGGTAGTTGGAATTGGCGGGCAGGGCCGTCGCCGTGATGGTGACCGCCGGCCCATTGCAACTCAGGATGCCGGAAACGCTCAGGGTGACATCGCAATTCCCCGATTGCGCAGCCGCCCGGTGAAACCAGGCGCCGGCGAGTGCCAGCAGCGTCAGGATGAAAATTCTTTTTTTCATGGCATTATCAATTTTTGGCATTTTAAATCATTGTCATGGGCAATTGCCGTTCGAATTCTTTCGACAGTACAAAAGTGCGGCGGCGTTT
>JBEIDF010000242.1:0-5047 GCA_040383605.1 Lewinellaceae bacterium | reverse complement strand
TTCACCACCGGATTATCGCCCGGATCACTCCACGTAGATTCCAGATGGTCCTTAATGTCCATGCCCATAGATGCGCAATACAGCGCAAACTGCCACACCGTAGTCTCCGTGCGCGCTATCCTAAAACTGCTTACCTCCTGATCATGAACCTCATCGCCTTCTCCCATCCTGAATTTTCCGCCTGGTATGGACACCATATCCGGGTAGTACTTATTGGTGTATAGTGAATCAAAGTGCTGTGCATCCACCATTTTCATAGCCGCGCGCAGGTTGTTCCGAGCAGCGACAGTATCCGAGGGTAACTGTCGGATACGTGCCAATACCGCAGCATTTTGGGTATAAGCGGCAATGGAATCTAACAATTGCGCCGAGCGTTGAATATTGCCCGTTTCGCCGTGCCAGAAGGCGATTTCGAGATAATGTTTGGCCACTTCCGGTTTCAGCGCGCCGAGACTCGCTGCCGCTTTTATTTTTTCGAGGGCGTCTTCGTAGCGGAGATTGAGAATGTCGCGGTCGACGTTTTGCAGGATCAGCCGGACGACATCGGCGTTTTTATTTTCCAGGTCTTTAAATGCTTGCCGCGCCGTGTCGCGCGCCAACTCAGCCTCTTTCCGCTGTTCCTCCGTCGCCGCTTTTTCTTTTTCCACCTGCGCCAAAGCCGCAAGGGCCTCTTTTTCACGAGCATCGGCTAATTCCCGTTGTTTTTCCGCCTCCTCAAAATTCCGCAGCGCTGCCTGCCGCTGTTCCTCCGTTGCCGCTTTTTCTTTTTCCACTTGTGCCAAGGCCGCAAGGGCGCGGGATTCCTCCGCTTGAGCTTTTTGCAGGTTCTCGTCTGCCAATTGCAGGTTGGCTTCCGCTTCGCGGGTTTTGTTTTCGGCGATCTCTTTCTGCTCTAATGCCTCTTTTCCCGATTTCTCCGCCTTATTCCGCTCATTATACGCAAACAAAAACGCCACCAACGCCACGATGGCCAGCGCGCCGGCGCCCAGGGCAAACCAGGTCGCGCGGCGGCGGGCTTGTTGGGCCTGCTCGAGGGCGTTCTCCGCCCGCGTCTTTTCCCCTTCCGCCCGCGTCTTTTCATCCTCCGCTTTCTGGCGCAATTCCGCTTCTTTTTTCGCCTGCGCTTCCGCCGCCCGCAGGCGCTCGGCGCGCTCGGCTTCGAGGCGCAAAGCCTCTGCTTTCCAGTGGGTCTCGTCGGCGTGGGCGCGGGCGTCGAGCGCGGGAGGGAGGCTGCGGTACTGCCGGTAGGGGCGCAGCAACTCGAGGTCGTCGGGGGAGAGGCGGCCGGGTTTTTCCGCCAACACCGCGTAGATATCGGCGGCTTTTTCGCGCATGGCCATCTCCTCGGTGATGTTGCGCCCGACCACGAGCGCCAGCACGTCGTGGCTGAGCTCGTAGAGGGTCTGCTCGCCCGACCGTATTTTGCGCAGGATGCGCCTGTTTTCAAACTCGGAAAGCAGCGGCGGCAGCGGCGCGGACAAGCGGACTTCTTTCTCGGAAAGGTCGCGCAGGAGCTCTTCCTCGCTGAGCTGCAACTTGGTGCGCCGCCCGGTGATCATCGCCGCCAGGGCCTCGAGGGGCGCGCCGGCGCCATACGCGGGCTCGAGCGATTTCAACTGTTCTTTCAAAAAACTGTCGAGGATGCCCTCCAGGCTGTCGGTCTCGCGCACCAGACCGCCTTCGAGGCGGGGCAGGGCGCCGGCGCCTTTCTCGCTGTCGGCGCGGCTCCACAACTCGCTGAGGAATACCTGCACGTGGGTGAGCTCGATCTCCTGGTTCCGATCGGGTAATTTCTGCAGGATGCTGTCGGCCAGGGCCGCGCTGTCCGGGCACACAAAGGCGCGCTGGTACTTGGGAGCGTCCAGGGTCTTGCGGATCACCTCCCGCACGCCCGCGCGGTTCATTTTTTCCAGCCGGAAACGATTCCGGAAGATGCCCGGGCACAGCGGCTCAAACTCCGAGAGGTGGCCGATGAATTCCTCGCGCATCACAAGCAGCACACGGCAGGGCGTCCGGTAGCGTATGAGTTGGTCGAGCAGCTTGAAAAAATCGCGTTTTTCCTCCGCCGATCCCGAAATCAGCAGTTCCTCAAACTGGTCGAACAACAGGTACACCGGCTGGTAGTAGGCTTCAAAAAGCCGCTCCGCCGCTTTGCCGAAATCAAAATCGGGGTCTTCCGGCAGGCCGGTGTCGGGATCGAGCGGTATTTTGTCGCTCAGTTCGTTGTTGATCGTCCGGTACACGGAGGCGGTCAGGTTTTTTTCGCGCCGGATCGTGAGCGCAAACCAGTCGGCGTCGGAAAACCGGTTTCGGAGGCCGCACTCGATGAGGCTGGTCTTGCCCGCCCCCGAGGGCCCGTACACAAGCAGGTGTTTCACCCCGCTGAGGGCTTCGTACAGCGCGTCGGTTTCGGCATCGCGGCCGAAGAAGATATCCTGATCTTGCTGCCCGTAGGCATCGAGAAATTTGAAGGGAGAATAGAGGTTCATGCGCCCGCGGATTTAAAGGGTTTGAAGGCCTCGCGGATGTATTCGTAGAGCTCGTCGAGCAAGGGGGCGTTTTCGTTGGTGCTGCCCACCTGCAGGAAGTGGTTGGATTTGCCGGCATCGTAGCCCCGGACGTTCAGTTCGTTGGAGTAGTGAGCATAGCGGTACGCGCCGGCGGCTTCGCGCCCGGCGAAGTAGTAGAGCTCCGGCGTCTGTTTGGTATTTTCGAGCATCACGCTTTTATCGGCGAGCAGGGGCGAGAGCGACAGGATGGCGTTGGGCTGCAACAGGGCGGCCTGGATATTGCCGCCCCGCACCAGCAGCACGCTCTGGTTGAAGGTGTAGTTGTTTTGCACGTACTGGTTTTGCCAGTTGCTGCTGTCGCCGCTGTACACGCCGTGCAACTCGCCGAAGGTGTGCCGGTACTTGGATTCTTCGCGGCCCATACCCGCCTTGTACATCAGGTTGATGTCCTTCACGCTGATCAGGCGGTATTTCGACAGGAAGGATATTTTCCGGATCCAATACACGAGCGCCGTGAGGTACTGGTCGAGCAGGCCGCCGATATCTTCGTCGGCGGGTATATCCCCGGCGAGCAGCCGGTCTCTGTTGTTGGCCATAAAACGGACGACGCCGTACAGCTCGTCTTCGGGATCCGACAGCGCATCGGCGATCCGGGCGATTTCGGGCACGAAACCCTTGCCGTCGGGTAGGGCGGCCGTGGTTTCGCGGAGCAGGGCGAGGTAGTCGAACGACAGGTAGTCGTTGCCGCGCAGGGTCAGGAAGCGACTGAGCGCGGGCATATCCGCTTGTTTCCGGCCCGTTTCGAGTATTTGCGCGGCCTGAATGATGCACAGGTATCGCAGGGCGCTTTGGAAGGCCTCGGCCATAAAGCACAGGCGGCGCGCGTCGGTTTTCACGCCCACGCCGGTGCAGAGTTTGAGGAGGAAGGTCTGCACGAGCCAGCCGTAGTGCTGAAACACTTCCGAGGCGGTTTCGCCGACCGCGGCGCCCTGCCGGAGCAGTTCGTTGCGGAGGTTCCGAACCCAGAGCGCCCTGCTGTTGAGGAGCGTTTGGCCGGGGTCGTCGCCGGCGTGCCGCACGAGGTTCTGGTACAGTTCGTCGGGCAAAAACAGTCCGCGGCTTTCCAGCAGATCGAGTTGGGTGCGGAAGTGCAGGAGCAGCCCGTTCGCGTCGGCGAATTTGACGTAGTAGTGTTTAATACCCTCCAGGGTTTTGCGGAACTCGAGCAGCGCGGCGGCCTCCTGGCTGGTATTGGCCGCCGTTTCGAGCTCGTCTCTTTCCCCCTTAAAATAGGTGTAAATGAGCGGGCGGCCATTTTTCCGGAATTGCTCCAGGGCGGCGTGGTATTCCTCCAGGGTATATTGCCCCAGTTTTCGGTGGAAAATACACACGACGATGTGGCACGACTGGACGGCCTTGTTGTATTCGGTCTGTTTTCCGTCCGGCGCAACAGCATCCACAAAGTGCTCCCACTGGATAATTTCCAGATACACGCCTTTGTTTTTGAGCAGATCGTTCTGCGTGCTCAGGTAGTTCCGGAACGCTTCGCGTTCGTCGGCCAGCTCGGAGGAGGAGGCAAGAAAAATGCGTATGGTTTGCATACAGGGAGTAGTTTCAATCAGGACAGTTGGACAGGCGGATGCGCTTCAGGCGAATTTCCGACCTAAAATTACAGCTACAAACAAATATAATACCAATTTTTTTGTAGGGGCATGGCGGGATAGGGCAGACGCGATTTGGGCCGATATCGTCCTGATTCAAAAAATATTCCGTTTTTCTGGACGCCCGTAGAGACGCGATGCATCGCGTCTCTACACCCCGCGCAGGACAGACGCGATGCATCGCGTCTCTACACCCCGCGCAGCTTTTCCGCCAAAAAACGCCCGGTATAGCTTTCCGGCGTTGCGGCCAAATCCTCCGGACGGCCCTCAAATACCAGATAACCGCCCGATTTGCCGCCTTCGGGGCCGAGATCAATTACCCAGTCTGCTGATTTGATCACCTCCATGTTGTGCTCTACGACGAGCACGGTGTGGCCTTTTTCCACGAGCGCCTGCATGGCGTTGAGTAGTTTTTGGATGTCGTGGAAATGCAATCCGGTGGTGGGTTCGTCGAAAATAAAGAAGATGTGGCCGTTGTGCTGGTCGCGGATCAGAAAGGAGGCGAGCTTCACACGCTGGGCCTCGCCGCCGGACAGGGTGCTGGAGGATTGCCCAAGCTGGACGTACCCGAGGCCGACGTCGAACAGGGGCTGCAGGCGATCGGTAATGCCGGCATGACCTTTGAAAAATTCCAGCGCCTCCTCGACGCTCATCGCAAGCACATCGAAGATATTTTTGCCTTTGTACTGCACGTCGAGCACTTCCTGCTTGAAGCGCCGGCCCTTGCAGTCTTCGCATTCGAGGTGCACGTCGGCCAAAAACTGCATCTCAATGACCTGCTCGCCTTCGCCTTTGCAGGCCTCGCAGCGGCCGGCCTCTACGTTGAAGGAAAAATGCTTGGGCAGGAAGCCGCGGATCCGGCTCATCTGCTGGTCG
>JBEIDF010000241.1:0-5051 GCA_040383605.1 Lewinellaceae bacterium | reverse complement strand
CTTCATTCTTGTCCACCTCGAACTCATTTTTCCACTTGTAAAAGGTCGCCGGACTGATCTGATTCTCCTCACAAATGGCCTTTAGAGCGTGTCTAAAATTATATTCTCTGCTAATATGAAAAGGATTTTTTAGCCAGACAAGGCGCTTTTTGCAGGCGTAATGGGACTAATTACGGCGAAAAAAGGAACGAAGTATGGCTGAAAAAGACTTTCATATTAGCGATAAATATAATTTTAGACATGCTCTCTAAGGTTAATTTACCTGTTTTTTAGGACGCGAAAGGGCGTCTGACGCCAGTCACAATAAAACTTAACCCACTAATAATCAGGAAACAGCGTAAAAAGAGTTCAAAAGTAGGGGTGCGCGCGCGACGAATTGCCGAACAAGCAGGCAAATGCGTATCATTTCTCAGAAATGATACAACATACCGCAGACCCGGGCATAAAATGCCCTGGAAGCCTACCGTACACGGTGGCAGGAAAACAGGAGGCGCTACGTGCGAAGGCACGCGCGCAAAAAGAAAGTTGCGATGGGAAATGCGCCCGCGAGCGCAAAAGGGAACGGTAGATTTACTGGCCGCAGCGATTATTGTGCCGAAGCAAAAGCAACGTAGCCTTCGTGTTTATTCATTTTCTGGTTCCGAGGCGCCTCAGAATCAACATTTGAACAAACTCTTACTTCTTCACATTTTCTAAATACTCCGACGGAGTCATTCCGAGGATTTGCCTGAACGAGCGATTAAACGTCGCTTTTGATCCAAATCCACAGGCGGCGGCGATTGCCTCGAGGGTTTGATCCTGAGATTTTCCCTCCCGTAGCAGGCGGCAGGCAAACTCGACTTTGAGCCGGTTGCGCCACTCAATGAATTTATCCTGCTTCACGCAATTGAAATAATAGCTCAAATGATGATACGGAATATTTACCTGAAAAGCCAGGCGCGCAAGCGTCCAATTCTCTTCCAGGTACTGCTCCTGCAAGACGCAGGCCTCGATGGCCGCTTCTATTTCGCGCAGATAGTCCGCAGAAAAATACTGCGCGTAGCGCGCACCGGTCGCTTCTGATTCCGCCGCCTCTGATTCGGCCGCTTCTGATTCGGATATCGCTTCTGCCTCCGCCATCGGGGCAACCGGCCGTTTTTTTCTAAAAAGCGCAGGCATAACAGGCAATCCGTATAATATGCCCGGGAATGCAATCAGCGCTACATTCAGACCAAAAAAACCAATCGCGCCAATTACATGGAACGGACTGGTCATCGCCAAAAATGCGCTTTTGGCAGGCGCGTGCAGCAAGATCCAGGAATAAACAACGCGCATCATCGCCAGCAAGGAAAACATCGAACAAAAGATCAACAGCCATTTTCGAATGAGGCTTCGGTGCTCCCCACCCTGTCGCCGACTAAACAGCTTGTCCCGGTTTTGGTACAAAAGCCGCCACAAAAGAACAGCGTAAATCGCCCCCTGGACAGCCTTCAACAATTCGTTCTGCACCGTCGAAAGAAACTTGTTCTGGCGAATGCCCGCCACCCCGGTCCAATGGTCGCTCATAATCATCCGCGCCACCTCCCGCCGCTCTTCAGTACCCGCCGAAAGAATAAATGGAAGAATCCCGGCCATTACAAGGATCAAGGGCAGGAAATGAAGGGTATCTTTCCAATCAAACTGATTCTTGTCCATAAGCATACCCCGCACATACAAATAAGCAAGCGGCCCTGCCAAATAGTACAAGGTCGGAAATCCAATGCCAAAAACAGACAACAGCGCCTCATCCTTTGAGTAGGCTATGATCAGTTGCAGATAGATGTAAAAGGAAGAAATAAACAAAAAGCCCGCCAAATAACGGTTTATGCCACGGTATCCGTCGTAAATTAAGATCAGAAGGGATAAAAACATCCCGGTATAGGTCATGTATAAGACGAGGAAACTCAATAGCGGCGGTTTTACAACCACAAAAGTAGTAATAATTCAGGGAATGGCTTCCCGCAGAACTCGCAGAATTCGCTTTACAGATTCTGCGAATTCTGCGGGAACCCCATTCCCCAATCAATACCCGTTCATCTTCCGGGTTTGCGTTCCATACTTCGTCGTCAGCTCAACTATTAGCAGGCCCGGAACGGCGTCCTGATTCATGCGGAACTCCACCGCCTGGTAGCCGGCGGGATATTGCGCGGCGCGCTCGAAGAGCAACCGACCGGTAATATCGAACACGCGCAAGCGCGCGTGCATCGGCTCACCCAACACAAATCCGATTGTAGTCTGGTCGTGGAACGGATTAGGCTGGTTTTGGAGCAGCAGGACGGTCGGCCCGTCCGCATCGCTTTCGTCGGCGTCCCGCTGTGAGATGCCGGTCGGGCGCGCGCGCTGGAGGAATTGCAGTTCCACGTCCAGCGGCGACAGATCGGTGTGGTAGGCCTCGCGCGGCAGTACCTCGTCGGCTAACTGAAGCACCTGACTCAGCCGAACCGCATCCGCCAGCGCCACAAAACGCAGGTTGAATACCAACTCGCCATCCGGCAGATCCACCCCCTCCGATACGCTCCACACCGCCCGGATTTCGCCCGCGTCTATGCTGTAAAATCCAAAATTCGCCTCCTGGAACGGCGAGGCCGACGGGGCCGAGAAACCGCGGTAGTCCACCAGATTGGGATCGAAACGCAGCGCGAACTGCAGCGCCGCCAGGTCCTGGAAGCGCACCGCCCGGAAAGCAACCGTAACTTCCTCCCCGGCCCGGAGTACCCGATCGTTGGCCACCAGCGTCAGCGTGTTTTCGCTGTCCGGCCGATTCGGATTGGAGAACGGCGTCACTACATCCCCGAGTTTCACCCCGACGAAGTCCTGGCCGCTCGTGTCCCTGTCCAGATTCGTGTACCCGCGGTGCAGCGGGAAACTCCAGAAAGGACTCGCCACCGGCGGCGTCGGGTAGTACGGCGGATCGGGAAATACGTAACTGCTGGACACGAAGCGCCAGGAGGAATCAAACTGCGCGAGCGCGCTCGGACTCCCGCGCAGCGCCTGGGAGATCAACACCGCATCCGCAGAACTCACCGATTTGCTGCGGTTGACGTCCGCCGCAATCAAATCGTACACGTTGGTCAGCGGATCATTCCCCACGATGTGCTGCTGAACCCGCGTCGCATCGGCGACCGATACGCCGTTGATTTTGTTGTTTGTTTTGTGCGGACGAATGATCGTTGTGTGCGGATTGAACCCTGCCGTATTGATGTTAAAACTGTATTCGCCGTTGGCCGTCGTCGCGAAGGTGCCCGTCGGGCTGCTGCCGGTCAGGCGCATGGTCGCCGCCTCCACCCCGACCTGTGCGGGCAGGCTCTTGGCGTGCAACAACTTGCCGCTGATCGTAAAGCAGGTCACCGTGATTTGAATACTGTGGGTCAAGAATGTGGTATTCCCGCAAATATCCGTGATGGAATACGTGCGCGTGAGCGTGAACGTCGGTTTGGATCCGGTCACGGTACTCGTGCAGCCAACGCTCAGGCTGCCGTCCGCCGTGCAGGCGTCGGAAATGTTCAGGTCGTTATCGGCGTCCAGCGCTTCCAGCGCTGCCACCGTCGTAACCGGGGCGGTGGTATCCGCCACGTTGCACATCGTCAGGTTGGTGGGGTCTAAGTCGCCGGCCACGGCGGGCGGCGTCGTATCGTCTATCTGGATGGTCTGCGTCACCGTAGCGGCATTGCCCGCCGGGTCGGTCACCGTGTACGTCCGGGTGAGGACGATCGGGCAGGTACCCGTATTGCTGTCGCTGTGCGACACCGTCAACGCGTTGTCGGCGGCGCAGACATCCGACACGACGGGGGCGCCGGGCAGGGCCTCCAGTTCGGCGACCGTCGTCGCGGCATCGGGGGCATCGGCGAGCGTACAGCCTTCAGCCGGCGTAGTGGTCAGGGCGCCGGTAATCGTCGGGGCGGTAACGTCTTTCAGCGTCACCGTGAACGTGCAGGTTTCCGTGTTGCCATTGCCGTCGTCGGCCGTCAACGTCACCGTCTCCGCGTCGTTGTGGCCGTTTAGCGCGGTCGTGGAGGCCGGGCTTTGCGTGACTGTTGGCGACGCGGTACAGTTGTCGGCGGTAGAGACGGCGCTGTGCGCGCCCACCGTGCCGCCGCAGGTGGCGTCTGCCGACACCGTCTGATCGGCGGGACAGGTGATCGTCGGTTTCGCAACGTCTTTCAGCGTCACCGTGAACGTGCAGGTTTCCGTGTTGCCATTGCCGTCGTCGGCCGTCAGCGTCACCGTCTCCGCATCGTTGTGGCCGTTTAGCGCGGTCGTGGAGGCCGGGCTTTGCGTGACTGTTGGCGACGCGGTACAGTTGTCGGCGGTAGAGACGGCGCTGTGCGCGCCCACCGTACCGCCGCAGGTGGCGTCTGCCGACACCGTTTGATCGGCGGGGCAGGTGATGGTTGGTTTGGTATCATCTTTCAGCGTCACCGTGAACGTGCAGGTTTCCGTATTGCCATTGCCGTCATCGGCCGTCAGCGTGACGGTCTCCGCGTCGTTGTGGCCGTTTAGCGCGGTCGTGGAGGCCGGGCTTTGCGTGACTGTTACGGTGGCGGCGCAGTTATCGGACGCCGTGGCATCGCCCGTGCGATCGCCGATCGTACCCCCGCAGGTGGCGTCTGCCGACACCGTCTGATCGGCGGGACAGGTGATGCTCGGTTTTTCGTTATCGTTGACGGTCACCGTAAAACTACATTCGCTGGTATTGTTGTTTTGATCTTCCGCCGTGTACGTGACGGTCGTTGCGCCCACGCCGAAGTCGTAACTCGCGCTTCCGTTCTCCGTTACCGTACCCCCGACGGGCAGGCTGCCAACGGGCGTCGGCATGCCGGCGGCGAAGGCGATGCTGAGCGTGACCGGGGCATTGTCGTCCAGGTCGGGATGATTCAGCAGCAACGACACCGAGCAGTTGTAGTCCATTTCGTCGCCGGTGTTGAGGGTTGTATCTGCCGGGCAGGTGATGGCAGCCAGCGCGCCGATGGTATATACCGAGTAATTATCCGGAATCACCGGATCGCTGCTAATAAATCCATCTCCGTCCAGTG
>JBEIDF010000240.1:0-5072 GCA_040383605.1 Lewinellaceae bacterium | reverse complement strand
GGACAGCCTGGAGGTGTGTTTGCGGGAATTGGCGTGAGCAGACTACTGGAGCCCGACGTTCATTTTCCGGAGTTGGAGCGCATCCAGGAATTGGAGCGTATCCGCCAGGCCGTTGAGGATGCGGCCATTGGCGGGTAATTTCACCGGATTCATGAAAATTTGCGGCCCGGAGAGAAGCAGGGTGGCATTTCCGGCGCGGTTGCCGGCCTCGTCCACATAGGATTGGACAGTTTGGCGGCCAAAAGGTTCGTGCAGAATCGTGTACACGAAGTTTGGCTCCAGCGCCTGGCAGGCGTCCCGCAAGTCGTTCAACGAGATATTTGATCCGAGATAGACGACTTTTTGGCGGCGGCAGCGCAGGAGGTAATGCAGGAAGAGCAGCGTAAGTTCCTGCGTTTCGCCCTCGGGCAAGTAGAGCAGGAAGACGGAGGCGTCCCGGGCGAGTTCGAAGGGCTCCTTATCAATGGCGCACATAATTTTGCGCCGGATGAGGTTGCTGATAAATTTTTCGTGCGCGGGGCTGACGCTTTGCGCCAGCCAGAGCACGTTAAGTTTATCGAGAAAAGGATACACCAGTTCGAGCATGGCCCGTTCGAAGCCGTGCTCCCAAGTGTAGGTGGTAAAAATCTGGTCGAACTGAATCTCATCCAGGTCAATCATTGCCAGGGTGAGTGCGTCAATTTGGGTGTTTTGGCTGTCGTTGTTGGCGGCGATATCTGAAACGCGGTCGGCGATTTCTTCCGGGCGCATTTTGGCCAGTTTGCTGATCTTATAGCCGTGGCGGTTCAGCAAGGCAATATTGAACAGGTGCCGGAGGTTGTCGTCGGTGTAATAACGGATATTCGTGCTGGTACGGGCAGGTTCAATGAGGCGATAGCGCTGCTCCCATATACGAATGGTGTGCGCCTTGATACCCGTGAGTTTCTCCAAATCGCGGATAGAGTAAATCGCCATTATTGATGAAAGTTCAGTGGTTGAACCGGGAAGATACCCGTACTTTGCAGGTGTTTTTCAGCAAAGAGGAATCAAAACACGAAAGAAAAAAAAAAGTTTACGACGGCAAAAATCAATAGCCGCCGGACAGCCATTTTTTAAAATCAGCGGCTTTCTCGGAGCTGACCACCAGCTCCAGTTCTGCTGCCGGATCGAGGGTGATTTTTATTCTGCTTTTGGAGTAAGGGTGCATTTCCCGGATGGCGTGCAGGCTGATGATCGCCTGGCGATTGACGCGGTAGAATTGTTCCGGATCGAGCAGGCGTTCGAGTTTTTCCAGCGTGTAATCCACGGGATAGCGTTTTCCGCCGGCTTTCAAGACGAGAAAAGTGATTTTGTCCCGGGAGAAAAAATAGGCAATTTCCTGCAATTCCACCACCCGCATGCCGGCGCCCAGTCGCACGAGCAGGCGGCGGAGGTAGTTGGGGCGCGGTTGCAGGGCCTCCAGGCGTTGCGGCCAGTCGCCTGCGGGGTATTGCAAACGCGTTTTTTCGAGCGCAGTTTTCAATTCCGCCAGTTTGATCGGTTTGAGCAGGTAGTCCACGGCATGGACTTTAAAAGCCTGCAGGGCGTGCTCGTCGTAAGCCGTGGTAAAAATGACCGGGCATTTTACTTCGGTGTGCTGGAAAATTTCGAAGATGAGGCCATCGGCCAATTGGATATCGAGCAGCAGGAGGTCGGGGGCGGGATGGGTTTGCAGCCAGTGGACGGCTTCTTCCACGCTGTCCAGCGTTTCGAGCACGCGGGCGTCCGGCCGAAGTTCGTACAGCATTTTTTCCAGGCGGCGCGCGGCGGCGCTTTCGTCTTCAACGATCAGTACATTCATAGCGGGGGAATTAGCGGTACTTTGACGGTGAAGTAGCACGCGTCCTGTTCAACGATCACCAAATAATTACCCAATAGGCGGTACCGTTCCGCAAGGCTCTGCAGGCCGAAATGCGTGCCGGGTTCGGGTTGGTTTTTCGGTTGCAGGTTGTTGCGCGCAACGATCCATTTTTTGTCTTCCAGGTAGATTTCTACCTCCAACGGGCGGTTTTTGGAAATGATGTTGTGTTTTACCGCGTTTTCCAGCAGCATTTGCAGGGTCAGCGGCAGAATGTAGCCGTTGGTTTCTTCTAAGGTGACACGCAGCCTGAAATTGTTTTCAAACCGTTTTTTCAATAAAAAATAAAAATTTTCCACCAGGTTCATCTCCTCCCGGATGCTGATGCGGTCTTTTTCGCGGTACGCCATCATGCCGCGGTAGTAGTCTGACAGGTGCTCTACGTATTCTGCTGCAGACTTGGGGTTTTCCTCAATCAGGGCGATCAGGGTATTGAAACTGTTAAAGAGAAAATGCGGGTTGATCTGGCTTTTCAGCGCCGCAAATTGGGATTCCGCTTTTTCGCGCCGCAAATCGGCTTCGCGTTGGAGCCGGACTTCCCGGGCCCGCACCCACGCATACAACAGCAACGCAATCAGTAAGGTAGCGCTGAGTACGAACCACCAGCGCGTCCAAAATGGACTTTGGATGACGAAATCGTAGGCGGTTTCCGGCGTCCGGAGAAAATTCCCGTGCTCGCTGCTTTGAAACCGAAATTTGTACCGACCCGGCGGCAGATTCGAGTACGATGCCAAGCGGTCTTTGGTAATTTTCCAGTCGAGATCGTATCCTTCCAGGCGGTATCGGTACCGCGCGCTTTCCGGCAGGGTGTACCAGATGCCGGTGAAATGGAAAACCAGGTAATTCTGGTCGTATGCGAACGATCGGCGGACGTTAAAATCTACGGGCGTCATGAAAACCGAAACAGCGGTAATCGCAGGCCGGGGATCTGCGGTAAATCGCTCCCCAAAAGCGGCTGCGCGGAGCAGGCTGTTGCCGACTGCAAACCAGGCGTGGCCGTCGGGGTCGGTGCAGTGGGCGTTCACGCCCGCCTGAAATCCGGGCAGCACGGCGCCGGCAGGGTAGTAGGCGATGTGGTCTGTTTCGGGATTCAGGATATCCAGGCCGTTTTCATACAGCAGCAGGAGTTGGCCGTCGCCATCGCGTTCCAAGCCCAAAATATTGCGGCTGTGCAGCTGTTGTGCCAGGTCGTAATGGCGGAAATTCTGGCCGTCGTAGCGCCACAAACCGGCATTAGGCGCAATAAACCAGATGCGGCCGCGGGCGTCCGCGCAAATATCCGTCACCGTTTTGATCGTTTTTCCTGCGTCGGGATTCAAGCGACGCCACCGGTCATTTTCCAGAACGCTCAGGCCCAGTCCGTCCGCGCCAAACCAAATTCGCCCGTCAGCCCCCGGATATATTTTATAGACGTACCCGGCGCCCAGTTCGGGCAGGGTCTGAAAGCGCCATTTTTCACCCACGCTGTATTGTACGCCGCCGAGGGTTGCCAGCCAGACGGTGTCGCCGGCGACGGCCACCGACAGGATGCTGCCGTTGCGCAGGCCGGCCTGCTCGCCGATTCGGAAGGGGGCGCCGCCGCCAGGGGCCGTCACCCACAGGCCCTCGCCAAAACTGCCGGCCAATATCCGACCATCGGGCATTTCTGCCAGCGAGATAATGTTGGCGTGTTGCGGCAGCATCGGTTTCCATTGCGTGCCGGTGCATTGGTACAGCCCCGTTGCGGCGCCAGCCCACAGATTTCGCCGCCGGTCGGCCAGGACGGCCTGTACTTCGAAGGCGGCGGCTTCTGTTTTGGCAAATCGAACATGCGCGGAGAACAGTCCCAGCCGGTCGCTTAGCACCCACAACAGTCCTTCCCGGTCTTTGAACAATGCGCGGATGCGGTCGCGCGCGTTGGGTTGCTCGTGCAACTGTCCCGCCTTGCGGTCGAAGCGCAGGCAGCCTTTCCCATCCGTGCCAATCCACAAGTCCGAATCACCGAATTGGGCCAGTGCGCTGACGTGGTAGCCCGGCCAGCCTGGTATCGGCGGATCGAAGCGCCCGCGCGCGTAATCGTACCGGCAAACGCCCCGATCATACGTGCCCACCCACATACCGCCGTTGGGATCGGGCAGCAGGGCGGTGACAATTTCATCCGGCAGTCCTGCCGCTTTGCCGAGCCGGCGAACGCTCGGTTGTGCGGCGGTTGTATCCCATGCAGTGACGAATATGCCGGCGTCGGTGGCTGCCCAAATCTGCCTGTGTTCCCCTCGGGCGATCGCGTAGATATCAGCGCCGCCCGGCAGTTCGACCGCTGCCGCGCGCCCCTGCCGCGTGCAAAATAGACCTCCGCCGTACGTGGCGATCCACAAGTGGCCGGCAGCGTCCTCCACCAAACCCGATACGGCCGCCTTAGGAAGCGCGGCGGAAGGCTGCCAAAATTGAAAACGGGCGCTTGCCGGCGTTTCCGGGCTGTCGGACGCCGCCTGGGGCAAAAAAGGCGCGCTCAAATCCAGGAAAGCTACCCGGCCGTTCTCAAAACCCACCCAAAGACGCTGCGCCGTTGCCAACAGGGCTGTAACGCCGCCGCTTGCCTCCTCCGGCAGCACCGCGGGGTGGTATTCCAGTCCGTCAAAACGCCACAAACCGGCTGCTCCGCCGATCCAAATCCAACCGTGGCGGTCCTGGGCGGCGGCGGCGGCCTGAAACCGTGTCGCTCCGTCCATCGGATGCGCCCGGAACAGGGGCCACTGAGCCGATAAGGCGCCGGTGAAAAAGCAGACCGGCAGGAGGATATGCCATACCCGATGTCGCATACTCAGGAAGGCTGTTTGAGGAGTTCTGCCAGCACGTCCACCTGTATTTCCTCCGCAATTTTCTGGTGTACAATCTTGGGGATGGAAATAGCGTGATCCTGTAACGGCACGGAAAATTGCGCAGAGATGGTCATGCGGTTTCCTTTGATGACCAAACGGCCCGGGATGATTCGCTCCCGGCTGAGGCCGTGGGCCGTGAATTTTCCCTTCGCGCGCACCGGATACGCACCGTCCTTGTTGTAATCAATCGCTTCGATGATCCTGCCCTCGAACGTCGCGTTGGGAAATTGCGCGCTTTCCAGGTAGTTTTCATTAAAATGCTCCACCTGCAAGTCGCTGTTAAAGCCCTTGAACGAGCGGATCGCGACCGTCCAGGCAAAATTTCCGGTCCCGGCGTC
>JBEIDF010000239.1:0-5193 GCA_040383605.1 Lewinellaceae bacterium | reverse complement strand
GGCAAATCCAACCTGTTGGATGTTTTTAGATTCCTGCGTGATTTGGTCAAACAAGCCGGCGGGTTACAATACGCCGTGGAAGAACGAGGTGGGGTCTCAAAATTGCGTTGCCTTTCTGCCAGAACAGAGTCGGATATTTTCATCGAAATATACCTTGGAGAAGCGGATGTTGATGCTCCGAAGTGGATATATATTGTTGCTTTTAAACACACAGGAGGTGGTTTTTTAAAAAATGAAGCATTGATAGTAGAAGAAAAGGTTTGGAGCGCAGAAAAAAACGCTTGGGTACTCGAACGCAATGGGAAAGGCAATGAAGATAATGAAACCCGGAAATTCACCCACCTGGAGCAAATCAACTCTAATGCCGACTTTAGAGAAGTCTATTTTTTCCTGCGTGAAATCCAATACCTGCATCTCATTCCTCAACTCGTTCGCGACGCCGACTCCTATTTCCTTGCTGCAAATAAAGAAGATTTTTATGGGCGCAACCTACTGGAGCGCATCGCTTCAACCAACAAAAAAACCAGAGATTCCTATTTGCGGCGCATCAATGAAGTATTACAAATCGCCGTTCCTCAACTTTCCGAACTAACTTTTGTAGAAAAAAAGGACGATCCCTCCGGTGTTCCACACCTGGAAGCTCGGTACAAACATTGGCGACCCTCCGGCGCCAAACAAACTGAACGCCAATTCTCAGATGGTACGCTGCGAATCATCGGGTTTATGTGGGCCTTGCTCGACGGAAAAGAAACAATTCTGATGGAAGAACCAGAACTGTACCTCCATGCGGAAATCGTGAAGCAACTGCCCGAATTTATTAGCAAAATGCAGCGTCGGAAAAGCGGAACCCGGCAAGTAGTTATCACTACCCATAGTTATGATTTGTTGAATACGCTCACCATCAGCCCCAAGGAGGTATTGGTGCTGGAGACTGGACCGGAAGGCACCTCCGTCAAACAGGCGGATACCATAGAATTAGTCAAAAACTATCTGGATGCCGGCTTTACGCCGGCAGAAGCCATTACCCCTCATACCGCCCCAAAAGAAATCAAAAAAATAAACCAAATTAGCCTTTTTGACTAACCATGAAAGACGTCATCATCGTGGGAGAAGACCCTGTTACCCGGCAGGTTATCAAAAAATTATTGCAGGTAACTTGTCCGGAGGGATTCAATATTATTCGCGAAGACCCTGTCAGGGGAAGCGAAGTAAAAAAATTGACCCCCAACTACAATGCACTAGCTGCTTCGTTTCCCATCATTCTCCTCGCAGACCTGGATAACAATAATTGCCCACCTACAGAACAGGCCGCGTGGCTGAACAATCAACCGAAACACCCCAATTTCATGTTCCGATTTGCTGTTGATGAAGCCGAAAGTTGGTTGCTCGCCGACAGACCGGGATTTGCTGCTTTCCTCGGGATTGATGTAGCCCATATCCCCGAACCATCCCCATTACGTCCCCGGGAACCGCATAACCTCGAAATTCGACCACGGTATAAAACCAGCCTCTTCATGATGCGCGAATTAGCCTCTATTTCTTCAAAAGCCGAACTTAAACGCCAACTTACGCCCCTGGACCACACCTCCAAAAGCGGCGAATACAACTCAGCGCTGGTGCCGTTTATTGACCAGTACTGGAACGTACAAACCGCTCTCGAAAACTCCTACAGTCTGCAAAAAATGGTGCGCCGACTGCAAGAATGGTGTACACAACCCGCAAACTAATCCCACCATGCCCGCATCAAAAAAACTCATCGAATCCGCCCTCCCCGTCAAGGAAATATCCGCAGAAAGTGTGCGTGACGGTAGAATACAACATGGGCATATTTCCAGTTTGCACAAATGGTGGGCCCGCCGCCCCCTGCCCGTGTGCCGCGCCGTGGTATTCGCCTCGCTCGTGCCCGACCCGCTCGATCCCCACTGCCCCCAAGCCTTCCGCGACGCTGTGGAACTTCTGCTTGGCAAAGACCACAACCCCGGCGACCCCTACCGACCCTACGCCGATATTCCCTGGACGGCCGTGTACGATCCCATGGAGGACAACCTCCGCAACCGCCTCCAGATGTTCATCGGCCGCTTCTCCCCGGAGGCTGAACAGGCTATACTGCAAAAAAAGCCCACCCCACCGCCCGGAAAAATGCTCTCCGATTTCAGCCTGATCAAGTGGGAAAGTAAAAATAAGGAGGAGATACTCAACAAGGCCCGGAAACTGATCTGGGTAGCGCATGGCCTGCGGAATGCGGGGTCTGGAATGCGGAGTGCCGTGGAATTGTTGGCCGACTTCGACCACCACTACACTGCCATCAAAACCGCCGAAGCCGCTCTGTATAGTATTCCCGACCGCCACCTCGGCGGGCCGGATGTAGAATCCGCCGAAGCCGCCCTGCACCAGGCCATTGAAGCCTTTCTGGAAAAGATGCCCAGCGTATTCGATCCCTTCGCCGGCGGAGGCGCCATCCCGCTCGAGGCCGCCCGCTTGGGCTGCCGAAGCTTCGGCAACGACATCAACCCAGTAGCCCATATCATCCAGAAAGGTAGCCTCGAATTCCCGCAGAAATACGGCAAACCCATCACCTACTCCTGCGATGAATTCATCCGCCGCTACGGACAAGCCGCTTGGGAAGCCCAACCCAACGAAAACAAAATATTTCACATGGGGGACGCCACTGCTGTTCGCATCTCAAACCGCCTCTCCTTCGACGTGGAGTTTTACGCTGGCGAACTGATGCGCCGTGCCGAATCGGAGATTGGACATTACTATCCTGTGGATGAAAAAGGTAATAAACCAATCGCCTACTACTGGGCACGGGTAGGTAACTGCTCTAACCCTTCCTGCCAAACAGAAGTGCCGCTTCTAAAAGGGTTTTATTTGTGCAACAAACCTGACAAAAAGGTGCATTTGAAGCCAGTTATCGAGGGGAAGCGGATTGAGTTTGAAATTAATAAAGGAGCCTACGAAGAAGAAGGGTGGAATTTACGTGGCAACCTTAAATGTCCCATTTGCGGTGCAGTAACCGATGTCAAGCAAATTAAAGATCAAAATATTAACGGTGGCCTAAAAGAAAAACTTCTTGCAGTAATCTATGATGGAAAAAATGGTAAAGAATATAGACTGCCAATAAAGGAAGAAATCACAGCGATCGAATATATCCCTCCCCAAACTCGGCCATTTGAAAAAATGCAGAGAAACTCTGCTGGCGGTGATACTTTTAGTTGGGGTATATCGGAATGGGGACAACTATTCACCCACCGCCAACTCCTCGCAATGTACACCCTCGTTATAAAACTCCAGGAACTCAAGATCGAACTCCAGGCTTTGCAAAGTGACTATGGGAAGGCAGTTGTGACGTATTTGGGGATTCTTTTGGATCGCGTTGCTGCCAGAAGTACTCAATTTGGATTAATTGACGTTGGAAGGGAGACGGTAGTTGATTTATTCGGCCGGCAGGCAATTCCAATGGTATTTGATTTTCCGGAGTTGAATCCATTTCAATTAGATCAATCGCCATGGATTATCAGGGTCATTGAATCAGAATCTATCATAACTATACCAAGTAAAAGTATAAATACTGCCAGTGGAGAGAAAAAACAATTTGCGTCGAAATCAATAACTGCAGTTGTCACCGATCCCCCTTATTATGACGCCATCGCATATGCTGATCTGTCCGATTTTTTCTATGTGTGGCTCAAGCGCACATTAGTGGATATATATCCTCTAACATTCTCTACCCCTCAAACGCCCAAATCGGATGAATGTACGGCGTTAAAACACCATCATGACGGAAAAGCAAATGCGGCCAAACAACATTTTGAAGACAAACTACTGCAAATTTTCGAGGCCATCGAGTATCAGACTTCCGATATAGTCAGCATCATGTTTGCCCACCAGAGCACCGAAGCATGGACTACGTTGTGCAACTCCATCCTCGGGGCTGGTATGAACATCACTGGTTCCTGGGCAAATGACACAGAAATGACTGGTGCGCTGAAAACCGATAAAGCCTTTCTCTCTTCCTCCGTCACCGTCTCCTGCCGCCCCGCCCAGCGCCAGGGTATCGGCGACTTTAAAACGGTCAAAAAATCTATTGAAGAACGGGTTGCCTTAGAAGTAGAGCTTCTGTACACCCTCGGCTTCCGAGGCGCCGACCTGCTCACAGCTTGCTTCGGGCAGGCAGTCAGTGAGTTTGGGCAATACCAGGCCGTGGAAAAAGCCGACGGCAGCCGGGTCACGGTGGCCGATCTGCTGGAAATGGCCCGCGAGAGCGCCTTCAACGCCCTGCTCAAGGGCTTTCAGGGCGACGACTTCACCAAGTTTTACATTGCTTGGCTTCAGCTCTACGGCTTCACCGAAAGCGACTTCGACGATGCGGCCAAATTCAGCCGCGTGGGTCTCACCATCAATGTACAGGACCTCTTCCGGGAGCATATCCTGCTCAAAAGCGGCAACAAACAATCGCTCGGCGGTTACGAGGCCCGCCTGGCCGCAGATAAAAAACTGGGCGAGTCCGAACACGATATCCTCATCAACAAGGTACACCGCGCCCTGCACTTGTACCGCAGCGCCAACCGCGGCGAACTGCTGCACTACCTGGCCCGCGTAGCCGCTAATTCCACCGATTCCTTCTGGCGCGTCCTTACCTCCTTGTGTGAAGTATTGCCCGCCGGCAGCGATGATTTAAAGCAGGCTCAGGGGCTGCTGACGAATCGGGATAATTTACTGCGAGAGAGCCAGACCTTAAAATCGCCTGTTCATGAACAAGCAAAGTTGGATTTGTCATAATTAGCGCTAATTTTGACAATCAAATTGCTTTAATTTGTCGTTATGAAAAAACCGGTTTTTGTACTCGATCTTCAGATTCAGGCAGATATTGCCCAGATGAATCCTTGGTGGGAGGGTGATGCATTGGCGAGCATACCCGAGACGCGCCGGCATTTAGTTGGCCAAATAGAACGCAGGCTGCAATACAGGTTGGCGCCCATCATCGTAGTTCGCGGATCCAGACAGATAGGAAAAACTACATCCTGCCTGCAAGTAATTAGCGGACTCTTATCTTCGGGTGTAGCCCCAAAAAGAATATTCAGAGTACAGTTTGATTTAATACGTTCGTTTCGATTTTCAAAGGAACCTATTTTGCACTTGGTATACTGGTATGAGCAAAATATTATCGAAAACACACTTAATAATCGTGCT
>JBEIDF010000238.1:0-5229 GCA_040383605.1 Lewinellaceae bacterium | reverse complement strand
GGGCTGAACGCGCCCGCACCCTGCGATGACCATAACCACGGCACCCACACGGCAGGAACCATGACCGGCGACGACGGCCAGGGCAATCAAATCGGCGTCGCACCCGGCGCATCCTGGATCGGCTGCCGAAATATGGAGCGCGGCTGGGGCAGACCCTCCAGCTACCTCGAATGCTTCCAGTGGTTCCTCGCACCCACCGACCTGAACAACGAAAACGCCGACCCGGATAAAGCGCCGGACGTAATCAACAACTCCTGGTACTGCGCCGATATCGAGGGCTGCACCGACCTCGCAGTCAACGAACTCCTCCGCCAAGCCGTAATCGCCCTAAAAAGCGCCGGGGTGTTCGTGGTAGTCTCCAATGGCAATGCAGGGCCGAATTGTGCAACCACCGACGGCCCGCCGGCCTACTTTGAGGAAAGCTTCAGTATCGGCGCTACCCGCTCCAATGATACCATCGCCGGATTCAGCAGCCGCGGCCCTGTGCTAATTGACAGCAGCCTGCGAACCAAACCCAACGTCACAGCGCCGGGACAGGGCGTGCGTTCCTGTATCCGCAACGGAGAATATGCCAGCTTTAGCGGCACCAGCATGGCAGGCCCCCACGTGGCCGGTCTGGTGGCGCTCGTCTTATCCGCCCAACCCCTGCTGGCCGGAGAAGTCGAGGCACTGGAAACCATCATCGAAGAATCGGCCATCCCGACGATCGGCCTGGCCGACTGCAGCGACAACAACGGGGCGGCCTACCCTAATAACACCTACGGATTTGGTCGCGTGGACGCGCTGGCGGCTGTCAATCTGGCGCTCGCCTGGTCGCCGCCCTCCAACACCGTCACCCAAGACCCCACAGCCAAGGTGCGCGTTTACCCCAATCCGGCCAATGACCAAGTATTTCTCGAACTGCAGCACGGGCAGGCATTCCGCCAAATGGAGTGCCTGAGCGCGGAAGGACGACTACTGTTCCGAACCGACCTCGAGGCGCTTACCGAGCGGGAAACAATACGGATTGACATCCGGAACTGGCCCGATGGGCTCTACATATTCCGACTCTCTGGCAGCGAAGAGACGCTCAGCAGGAAGTTTTTTAAAAACTGATGTGCCAGGCTGACTTAATTTCTACAATTTATTAATTTTTCCTACTTCTTATTTGCTTGT
Source organism: Lewinellaceae bacterium (assembly GCA_040383605.1). Lineage (GTDB taxonomy): Bacteria > Bacteroidota > Bacteroidia > Chitinophagales > Saprospiraceae > M3007. The sequence goes on along the minus strand of JBEIDF010000238.1, from coordinate 4,074 downwards.
TTTCATGAAAAAAAGATTCCTCTGCGTGTTCGGTATGTTGATAGGCGCGCTCCCGGTGTTCGCCCAAAATTTCAACGTGCAACTGCGCTCCAAAATGACCTTTCCCGGCCAAACGCTCGCCAACGTATGCGGTTATGCGCAAGACGGCAGGGAATATGCCCTCATCGGCGGCTCGAAAGGCCTGATTATCGCCGAAATTACCAACCCGGACAATCCGACCACGATCGTGCAAATACCCGGCCCGGATAATCTTTGGAAAGAAATAAAAACATATAGAAACTTTGCATACGTCACCTCGGAAGGCGGCGGCGGGTTGCAAATCGTGGATATGAGCGCGCTACCCTCCGCGGCGCTGCCTTATAAAAGCTACACCGGCGACGGCGCGATTGCAGGGCAGCTCAACACAATCCATGCCCTGCATATAGATACTACGGCCGGGTTCGTCTATCTCTACGGCAGCAATTTGTTCCAGGGCGGCGCCGTGGTACTGGATCTCAATGCAGACCCGTACAATCCCACCTACGTCGGCCGCTTCAACCAACTGGGATATATCCACGACGGCTTCGCCGACAATGATACCTTGTACTCGGGCCACATTTACGCCGGCTTGCTGGCCATCGTGGACATGAGCGATAAAAACAACCCGGTGCTGCTCGGTTCCGTCGAAACGCCCGGCAAATTCACCCACAACGCCTGGCTGACGGACGATCACAAGGCGATCCTTACCACAGACGAAACCACGCCCTCCTTCCTCGCCTCCTATGATATCAGTGATCCGACGGATATCAAAGAACTCGACCGTTTTTCTACCAATGACGGATACGGTTCCATCGGGCACAATACGCACATTTTGAACGACTGGGCCGTCACCTCCTGGTACACCGATGGGTTTACCCTGGTAGATGCGCACAAACCCGATAACCTGGTCATGACCGGCTGGTATGATACCTGGGCCGGCAGTGGCGCCAATTTTGACGGCTGCTGGGGCGTGTACCCCTATTTCCCCTCCGGAACGATCATCGCTTCAAATATCGAACCCGGCGAACTCTTTATTCTAACACCAAATTACGTGCGCGCCTGCTACCTCGAAGGAACGGTTAAAGGCAGCTGCACCGGCTTGCCGCTGAACGGCGCTACCATTTCCGTAAACTCTAACGTACCACAGGTGAACACAACCACCCGCGCGACCGGGGTGTTCAAAACCGGACAGCACCTGCCCGGGCTGTTTACCGTAACCGTCAGCGCACCCGGTTATGCATCCCAGAGTTTTGATGTAACTTTCGCACCCGGGGAGACCATCCAGCTCGACGTGGTGCTGGATCCGCTCTCGGCCTTCAATGTGTCCGGTCAGGTGATCAACAGCAAAACGCTGGCGCCGATTCCAAATGCCCCGCTCGTGGTGTACAATACCCAACAGACTTACAACATTTTCACCAATGCCAACGGCCAGTTCGATCTGGACTGCATGCTCGGCGGCGTGTACCAAGTGGTCGCCGGCGCTTGGGGCTTTCTGCCCTCCACAGCCCTGAATATCAATAGCAATGGCGTGGTGAATATCGCGCTGGAACCGGGTTATTACGACGATTTCGCGCTGGATTATAACTGGCAAACCTCGGCTACCAGTTCTTCCGGCGATTGGACGCGCGGTGAACCGCTCGGTACCACCTACCAGGGAGAAGCGTCTAACCCTGACAACGACGTTACCACCGATGGCGGCGATCAGTGCTATGTAACCGGCAATGGCGGCGGCGCTGCCGGGGCGGACGACGTGGACAACGGCGCCGTGACGCTCGAATCCCCCGTGATGCAACTCGCCGCCTACAACGATGCCGTGCTGAGTTTCTACTACTGGTTCTTCAACAGCGGAGGTCAGGGCACGCCCAACGATAACCTCGAAGTAATCCTCTCCAATGGAACACAAGAAACCACGCTGCTATTGGAAAATAACTCCGAAAGCGCCTGGCGCTGGTCGGGCGAACTATCCCTGAAATCTTTCCTGCCGCTGACCAACCAAATGACCGTCCGATTCACCGCCACAGACAACAATCCCGGCCACCTCGTGGAAGCCGCCATAGACCAGTTCTCCGTGACGCCCATCGGCAGCGTGTCCACCAACACGCCGGTGGACGCCACAGCCCAACTCCGCGTCCTGCCCAATCCCAGCGCCAACGTCTTCCAACTGCAGTACGAATGGCCTGGAAAGGAACAGGCGCAACTGGAACTCTGCAATATGCTCGGACAACCCGTGATCCGCCGACAACTCAATGCAGACGCTGGCGCACTCACTTTCGGACAAGACCTCGCACCCGGCGTGTACGTCCTGACGCTCCGCAGCGATGGCCGCCAAAGCGCGCCGGTGAAATTGATTAAGAACTAGAGAAAAGCAAAGATTCACTGTTTTTGATACCACCACCGGCCAAATAAAACTCGAAATGCGGCTTTGGGGCTCTCCCCAAAGTCGCATTTTTTATTTAAAACAATTTGTAATGAAAACACTACCTTTGTTACAAATTGTCGGATATGGATCAAACGTTACTTTTCCTGCTGATCGCAATTATCGCGCTGCTGATCGGCCTGCTTGTCTTCCGGAAATCCGCCGCCGCAGACGCTGCGGGCAAATCCGCCATCGCCGTTTCCAAAGACCTCTATGACAACCTCCTCTCGCAACAGGAACGACTGACCCTGACCATTACCGAAAAAGAAGCCCAACTCCGACACGCGCACGCACAAATCGCCGCTAAAGACCAGCATATCCAGCACCTGCAGGAAAAACTGGACAGCCGACACGCGGAAACAGAGCAGTTGCAGGCAAAATTGAACATGGAATTTGAGATTCTGGCGAACCGCCTCCTGGAAGAGAAATCACGGAATTTTACCGAGCAAAATGCGCGACAACTTCAAAATGTACTTTCGCCGCTCAAAGAAAAAATCCAGGAGTTTGAAGCCGGCATCGAACGCAAATTTTTGGAAGAAACACGCGAAAAATCAAGCCTGAAAAAGGAAATCGAACAACTACTCTCCCTGAACCAACAATTGAGCCGGGACGCCGACAACCTGGCCAAGGCGCTGAAAGGCCAAAGTAAAGTGCAGGGCGACTGGGGAGAACTGCAACTGGAAATCCTGCTCGAAAAATCCGGCCTGCTCAAAGGCGCCCATTTTAATACCCAGCGGACTTACCGGGACGAGGACGGCGCCGCCAAGCGACCGGATTTTATCGTGGAACTGCCCGACAACCGCCAAATGATTATTGATGCGAAAGTCTCGCTCACGGCTTTCGAACAATATTTTAATGAAAACAACCCCGAAAAACGCGAACAACACCTTAAAGCGCATGCAGATAGCCTGCGACGGCACGTGCTGGATCTCAGCAGCAAAAATTACCAGGCGATTTATCAAATTAATTCGCCAGAATACATGCTGCTCTTCGTGCCACTCGAAACGGCGCTACAGGCTGCCCTGCAGGCAGACCCTAAATTGCTGACCGACGCCCTCGAACGCAACGTCATCCTCGTGTCCGCCGGCAGCCTGATGACCACCCTGCGCACAGTCGCTTTTTTTTGGAAACAAGACAAGCAAACCCGCTCAGTCGTCGAAATTGCACGCCAAAGCGGCCTGCTCTATGATAAATTTGTCGCATTCCTCGAAGACCTCCGCGTAATCGGCGCCCGACTCGACAACGCGCAGACCGCATACACGGACGCAATGAACAAATTGGTCAATTCGCCAAAAACCGGCGATACGCTGATTGGTCGGGCAGAAAAATTGCGCGAACTTGGCGCCAAAACCACCAAACAAATTCCATCCGATTTATTGCAATCCGCCGAACTCAACAATCCGGACGAACCCTGATAGTTAGCCTCCTGCCCCCCCTACTCCATCGCTCAAATATCGCAACATGGCTGCACGGAACAACGGTTACTCTGCTAATTTTTTGGGAAGCAAATACAGAATCGCACTCCCGACTATCGGACCTACCCTCAAACCCTTCATTGCCCCCGTTAAAGGCTCCCGAACGCGCGTCCTCAAGTACCAAAACTACAGCGTCCAACAACACGCCGAGCGCGGCTTCCCGCT
>JBEIDF010000237.1:0-5261 GCA_040383605.1 Lewinellaceae bacterium | reverse complement strand
TTATATTCTCTGCTAATATGAAATGGATTTTTTAGCCAGACAAGGCGCTTTTTGCAGGCGTAATGGGACTAATTACGGCGAAAAAAAGGAACGAAGGTTGGCTGAAAAAGACTTTCATATTAGCGAGAAATATAATTTTAGACATGCTCTCTAAAGGAAAGCGCCGTAGAATTTTAACCGAATTTTAAGATTATTTTCGTACTCTTGCAGGGTAAAAATGCGCAAATACAATGTCGGTGCGCAAAACCCAAACAAAAACCCGGAAAACCGACGAGCCGTGAATCATAGAATCAAGCGAATTGCCTTCGAGCGAATTTTGAATATGGGACTGACGCCGCGCGATTTTTTCCGCCTGTTCTGCCTGTCCGGGCTAATTTCCGGGCTCTTTGTGGCGTACAACACATCGCTTTGCGCGCAGGAAGCGGAAACGCCGGATTCCTGCCGGTACTACCTGGCGATATTAGAAGATTTAGCCAGAAATAATCAATTTGAAAAAGCAGAAATAGAGGCCGGCAATTTCAGAAACTACCTCGACGAGAGCGCCCTGCCCTGCCCCGCAGAAGCCGTGCCGCTGGTAACCGGCATTTACCGCGCCAATCGCAATACGCAGGGCGCCATGCGGTTTCTCGGAGAGGCCGAAATAGACGCTCGGTATGCCCGCGCTTCCGAAATGAAAGCAGCGCTCCTCCGCGCACTGGTACGCGCTTTCGAGGAGTGGGCCGAGCCGGCCAGGGCGCTATCCAACCAAAAACTGCTGACGACCGTGCAGGACACGCTAAGCGCTCGACGCCTGACCGCGGAATCGGCCCTGTGGCAGCAGCAGCTGGATTCACTGCAGCAGATCCGCCGCCGCGAGCGCCATGCCGGAGAAAACGAACTGCATATCGGCCGCTTCGAGGCCATTATCGCGGCGATTATCCTCATCGCCTTGCTGGGTGCGCTGTCTGTCAGCAACTACCAGAATGCCGCGCGCTGGCGCCGGCGACTGCTGCACAAAGATATTGAGATGGACTTGTTGCGGGCAAACCTGCAGTCAAGCCTCGAATCCGTCCCACCTTTTGTGGTGGAAGCGCAGAAAAAAAATGAGTCCGGCCCAACCGAGCCGGCGCGCACATATTTTAAAGGTGCGGAAGGTACGGGCCAAACCGCCCTCATCATTGAACCTAACCGGCAAATATCCCTGTATCTGAAATCGCTGTTGTCGGATCGTTTCCACGTAGAAACCGCCCACTCGGCGCCGGAAGGAATTCAAACTGCCGAGCGTTTGCTGCCCGATCTCATTGTGTGCGACGCCGTTTTAAACGGACACGCTGGCATAGACACCGCCCGACAACTGAAATTATCTGAAAAAACCGGGCATATCCCGATCATTTTGTTGTCCGAACGCCACGGCAATGAAGGAAAACTGGACGCTTTGCGCGCCGGCGCCGACCTGTGGTTTGCAAGGCCGTTTTCCGGCGATGCCCTAAACGCGTCCGTCCAGCGTATGTTGGAACAACAAAAAGAACAACAGGCCGCTTTTTCGCGGTTTATGCACTTGTATTTTACAAACAGCCGCCCGGTAATACCAGATGCATTTCTTCAAAAAACGGTAGCGCTGATTGAGGCCCACCTCAGCGATCCGGATTTTATGGCCGATGACCTGGCTCGAAAGTTGCAACTCAGCAACCAACACTTCTCCAAAAAACTCCGCGCCCTGACGGGCAAGGAGCCAGCCCAACTGATCCGGGAAATGCGCCTGGAAAAAGCGAAAACGCTGCTGGAAAATCGCGCTGCGCCACCGCAGACGGTAGCGGAGCTTGTCGGTTTTAGCAATGGCGGTTCCTTTGCGATCGCGTTTAAAGAGTATTTCGGAGAAAATACCCTGCTTATCAAGTCTTGATCGCGCGGTTTTGCGGTTTACCGCAATTTTCCCAACACCGTTTTTATGCGTCGGATGGCTTCTCGTAACTGCGCTTCCGAGGCTGCATAACTCAGGCGAAAACACCGGGGATCGCCAAAGGCGGAGCCGGAAACCAACCCGACATACGCGTTGGTCAGGATATAATCGCAAAAGTCATCGGCGTCCCGAATCACCGTGTGGCCGTCACTCTTACCAAAAAAGGCGCTGATATCGGGAAACACATAAAAAGCGCCCTCCGGATGGTTGGTGTGCATGCCCGGAATTTCCGACAGCATAGACAGCACAATATCCCGGCGCTCGCGGAAAGCCTCCCGCATGGCGTCGGTGGGCGCCAGGCTGCTGGAGAGTGCGACTGCGCCCGCTTTCTGACCAAAAGAAGACGCACCGCTGGTTACCTGTCCCTGAATCTTGGCACACGCATCGGCAATAAATTTCGGCGCGCCAATGTATCCGAGCCGCCAGCCGGTCATCGCAAAGCCTTTGGCAAAACCGTTGACCGTGATGGTGCGGTCTTTCACCTGCGGGAAAGAACCAACACTGACGTGCTCGTGGGTAAAATTGATATACTCGTAAATTTCATCGCTCACCACATAGACATGCGGATATTTGGCCAACACGTTGGCGTAGGCCTCCAGTTCTTTCCGATCAAACACCGCGCCGGTTGGGTTACAGGGCGACGAAAAGAGTACAAATTTCGTACGCTCGGTAATCGCCAACTCCAATTGTTCTGGAGAGGGTTTAAATTCCCGTTCTACCCCGGCATACACCAGCGTCGGGATACCGCCAGACATCTTGATGATCTCCCAATAGGATACCCAATACGGCGCAAACAACACCACCTCGTCGCCCGGATCGAGCAGCGCCTGGCAGAGATTGTAAATGGATTGTTTGGCGCCGTTGCTCACGACGATCTGATCCGGACGGTAATCCAACCCATTGTCACGTTTAAATTTTTCGCTGACCGCCTTCGTGAGCTCCGGCAAACCGGCCACCGGGGTATATTTTGTATAGCCGTCTTTTAAGGCCTGGAAAGCGGCTTCTTTAATGTGATCCGGGGTATCAAAATCGGGTTCGCCCAAACTCAGGCTGATCACATCGTGGCCCAGTGCGCGCAGCTCGCGCGCCATGCGGGCCATCTTCAAGGTTTCGGATTCTGCCAGTTTTGATACGCGGTCGGACAGTACTTGTTGGGTCGTGTTCATTATATTTGCAGTTATAGTGGTGTTTTTTGGAGGGCGAAAGGTACGCAAAAAGAACAGAAACACGCTGCGAAATTGTGTGTAACGCTAAACATTTGGCGTACCTTTACCGTTGAAGAAAAAATTTTAACACGAGCCGGGAATTCGGCCGTTTTTGACACGGACATAAACACTATACTACACGCTATGACGCACAAAATTGACCATCTGGACAGCATGCAGCTAATCCGACAGAGCGCCCGGGATTTCGCCGAAACGCACATCCGGCCGCGCCTGATGGAATGGGACGAAGCGCAACACTTCCCCGTTGAACTCTTCCATCAGATGGGCGAACAAGGATTCCTCGGCGTGCTGGTGCCGGAAGCGTACGGCGGCGCCGGACTGGGCTACCAGGAATATATCACGGTCATTGAAGAAATTGCCAAAGTGTGCGGATCTATCGGACTCAGCGTGGCGGCGCACAACTCGCTGTGCACAGGGCATATCCTGCAATTCGGTACCGAAGCGCAAAAGCAGCAGTACCTGCCGAAACTGGCCACCGGCCAGTGGATCGGCGCCTGGGGCCTCACGGAGCCCAACACCGGCTCAGACGCCGGGCGTATGCAGTGCGTGGCGCACAAAGACGGCGATTACTACGTCATCAACGGCACAAAATCCTGGATTACCCACGGCATCAGCGGGCACGTGGCGGTCGTCATTGTCCGCACCGGCGAGTTACTCGACAGCCGGGGTATGTCGGCCTTTATTATTGAGCGCGATACGCCGGGCTTCCGGGGCGGAAAGAAGGAAAATAAACTCGGTATGCGCGCCAGCGAAACGGCGGAACTGATTTTCGATAATTGCCGTGTGCACAAAAGCCAATTGCTGGGCCAGGAGGGCGAGGGCTTCATCCAATCGATGAAAATCCTGGACGGCGGTCGTATTTCCATAGCTGCCCTCTCCCTGGGTATTGCAAAAGGCGCCTACGAAGCATCCGTTAAATACGCGAAAGAACGCCACCAGTTTGGGCAGCCCATCGCCAATTTCCAAGGTATCAGCTTCAAAATTGCGGATATGTCCACCCGCATCCAAGCGGCCGAACTGCTCACCCGCCACGCTGCCGACTTGAAAAACGCCGGGCAAAAATGCACGAAGGAATCGGCAATGGCCAAATACTATGCATCCGAGGTGTCCGTGGAAGTCAGTACCGATGCGGTGCAAATACACGGCGGCTACGGCTACACCAAAGATTTCCCGGTGGAAAAATTCTACCGCGATTCCAAACTTTGCACCATTGGCGAGGGTACGTCGGAGATTCAGAAACTGGTGATTTCCAGAGAGGTGCTGAAGTAACTTGCGTTTAGGATAGGTCATTGAACATTTCAATCGTTCCTGAATATGCTTACTTCCGACACCCTTCAGTTCCTGTACGATCTGAGCCGCAACAACAACCGCGACTGGTTCGAACAGAACAAACCGCGCTACGAAAAGGCCGTTAAAAAGCCTTTTGAACAAACCGTGGCGTCTGTCATCGAGCGTATTCAGTCCTTCGAGCCGGATTTCCGGATCATGCCGAAAGACTGTATTTTCAGGATCAATCGCGACACGCGATTTTCAAGCGACAAAACGCCCTACAAAACGCATATCGCCGCCGTGTTTACCCCGCGCGGGCGACAGACGATGCACAACCCCGGCTATTATCTCCACGTGGAATACGGGGCGCTCGAAATCGGTGGCGGAGCGTATTTTTTGGAAAAAGAACCGCTGCACAAGGTACGGACGGCGATTGCGCAGGATCCAGATACTTTTAGAAGCCTGATCGAAGCGCCGGATTTTCAGGAAAAATACGGCGGCTTGCAGGGCGAGAAAAACAAGCTTTTACCGCCCGAATTCAAATCTGCGGCGGCCAAAGAGCCGCTGCTGTACAACAAGCAGTTCTACTTCATGGCCGAACTGGATCCGGAGTTGGCGCTAGGGTCTGGTTTTCCCGATCTGGCGGCGGAATATTTTCGCTGCGCGAAACCGCTGAATGATTTTTTTAGTAACTGGTTAGCAGGTCGCGTCTGAGCCAAAAAAGGATCCATTTTTCGCCAGACGAAGGGATTTTTTGCAGGCCATAGCAGCGCTATGGTCAAAAAAAATCGCGAAGTATGGCGGAAAATGGGACTTTTTAGGCCAGA
>JBEIDF010000236.1:0-5293 GCA_040383605.1 Lewinellaceae bacterium | reverse complement strand
TTGGCTTCCGCCTGGTCTTCGTCCCGTAGTCAGTTGGCGGGCCCATCCTGGCTTTACTTATGAGCACAGCAAGTGGCAAAAAAAATGCGAGGCGGGGGGGAGGGACGACCCCCGCCGCGCATTTTTTGAAGCCACGAGCGGTTTTGGGATACCGCCTGTAGGCGGTCGAAATTTGTGTGAAAAATGGGGTTTTAGGGGCGGGGCGGGCCTACCCGAGGCCGGGGCGGGTGGGGTATTTCCGGGATTACGTTCCGGTGCATGGGACGGTTGCGTACGCGTGCCCGAGGGCCCGGTCATCCTAAAAGTAGCATCGGTAATAACCCACCCATCCAAGCCTCGGAGAGGCCCAACATTTGGTATGCCTTACCACGAGCGTCCCCCCCGGGCATCCCCCCCGCCGCCGCCAAACAAAAAATCTCTCCCCAAAACCTCGTTTATTTGCAGAAATTGGTGCGGATCAATTGGACCACCCGGAGTGGCGGCCTGAATACGCCTGGAGATGGAATTTTGGCGGACACTATAAAATCATAAAAATTGTAATTCTTAAATAAAACCTTTTGTTTTAAATATTGCGTACATTTGCAACTTAAAACAAAAAATTTTTATGAGCAAAAATTTACACGAAAAACCCTTTGATGAGACCACAATCGCCAAATTGGAGATATTTGAGGACTACACTCAAGCATGGTTACCCACTTTTATCATGAGCAACGAACCGGTCATTTACATGTTCGATTTCTTTGCCGGAACCGGTTATGATAAAAATGGAATATCCGGTAGTCCGATACGTATTTTGAAAAAAGTATGTGAACAAACTCATCGAATTCTTGAAAAAAAAGTCTCGGTAAGGGTGTTTTTTAATGAATTTGATAAAAAGAAATTCGAGCAGTTGCGTGTCTCATGCCAGGATTTTATCGCAGATCATCCGGAATTGGGCAGCGCCCTGCAACTTCACTTGTCTAATGAGGACTTTGATTTTTGTTTCAACAGATTATTCCCAACTATTCAGAATTATCCGAGCTTGGTATTGCTCGACCAAAACGGGATACAGTTCCTTGCAGAAAAGTATTTCCACGCCCTTGAAAAAACCGTTCGAACCGACTTCTTGTACTTTGTCTCATCCTCTTACTTCTGGCGCTTCGGCGACAAAGAAGCGTTCAAAACGTACGTCAATCTGGATATGGAAGAAGCTAAAAGACATCCTTACCGGTTTATACATCGCACGTTGATTAATCACCTACGGGGAAAACGGTCTGCCGATTCTAATCTTAAATTATATCCTTTTTCACTCAAAAAAGGAGCGAATATACACGGTATTATCTTCGGCGCATCGCATCCACGCGCAGTAGATAAATTTCTTACTATCGCATGGAAACGCAATGAAACTAACGGCGAGGCCAATTTCGATATTGATGAAGACAAAAAGAAAAACCAACTGGATTTGTTTGACGGCAAAAATCTGACTAAAATCGAGGTTTTTCAAAAACGTTTGAGAGAAAATGTCTTGAATGGCAGTATTTTAGATAATGTTGCGGCCTTTGAATTCGCGCTGCAGGAGGCGCATATTGGCGCGCATGCCGCTGAAGAACTAAAAAAAATGAAGCGGGAGGGATTGATTATCTATGAGGGTAATTCACCCTTGGTAACATACCAGAATACGCATATTTTGCTGCGAAAGATACAATATAAAATTTTGCAAAAATGAAATATTCAAAAATAGAATGGACGGAAGCCACCTGGAACCCCAGCACCGGCTGCAACAAAGTGTCCGCAGGTTGTAAAAATTGTTATGCCGAGACGATGGCCAAACGATTGCAGGCAATGGGCGCGCCAGGCTATGAAAACGGCTTCGAGTTCACGCTCATGCCGGAACGACTGGAAATGCCGTTGAAAATCAGGAAGCCAACCAAATTCTTTGTAAACTCTATGAGCGATCTGTTCCATGAAAATATGCCTTTCGACTTCCTGGACCGCATTTTTCAAGTGATTGCGCAAACACCACAACATAAGTACCAAATCCTCACAAAACGTGAGATGATCCTGCGAGCCTACTGCGCACAACGCCGCCTCCCGGATAACGTTTGGCTCGGCGTAAGCGTGGAATCCGCAAACCTGAAGGGCCGAATTGATGTTTTGCGCAGTATTCCCGCCCGTATCCGGTTTCTATCTATTGAACCCCTTATTGCGGATGTCGGCCGGCTGGATTTGAACGGTATGCACTGGGTCATCGTAGGCGGTGAAAGCGGCCCTAAAGCAAGACCTATGCTCCGGGATTGGGCCGTAAACATTCAACGCCAGTGCGACGAACAAGGCGTGGCTTTCTTCTTCAAACAATGGGGAGCCTGGGGCGAAGATGGCGTACGCCGAAGCAAAAAAGCAAACGGAAGAATTTTGCTCGGACGTGAGTGGAATGAAAATCCGGCGGATGCCTCGTAAAAGCGTGGGTTCAAGATTTCCCCCCACAACCGCGCTATCCGCCTCGCCGCGATCCCACACCCTAATCGCCAACCCGTACCTGACCGTTCATTAACATGGGGAGAAGCCAGTCGCGGAGGGCGGAGAGGTGGTGGTTTTCTCCTTCTAATGATTCCTGTCGAGCGAAAATAGGGCAGCCATTTCGCGATCCGGTCCTCCATATATGATCACTTTTGTGGCTTCGACAGCACTTTTGAAGTAGGGATTTTTCAAAGTTTGGCTTTCCACAAGGTCCACCTTGCGTTGAAACAAATGAGCGAGCGCATCGCGGAAATCAAAGAAATTATCGGCGTATTCGAGCTGTTCCACATCGTGAAAGGTCACTAGAAAGTCCAGATCGCTGTCGGGGCGAAACTTACTCGTCAGGGCTGAGCCAAACAAATACAACTGCTTTACGTGGTATTGCCGGCAAAGGATTTCCATCTCGCTTTTATGCGCCTGAAGGAATGACAAGGGTGCGACTTCAACCATAACAGAAGTTTTTCAGATGCAAATATAGGAAAAATCTAACCAGAGCGCGTGCTGTCGCCGAATTAGAGCATCTCTAAATTTATATTCTCCGCAATATAAAATGGATTTTTTAGCCAGACAATGCGATTTTTGTCCCGAGTACTCGGGATAATGGGACTAATTACGGCGAAAAAAAGGAACGAAGGTTGGCTGAAAAAGACTTTCATATTATCGAGAAATATAATTTTAGACATGCTCTTTAAGCAACATTCCATTTCCCAAGGTAAATTTGATGCGCAAAAAGGAGTTTGTCAATTTACTGAATGCTATATGACTCCGTGTCACCCGGTGACTATACTCGATCGCGGCCTCTACCCGTAGGGATCTGTCCGCGCTGCGGTGGGGTAGGGCCGTGGTCGATTATTTTATATTTTTTCGACATGATAACATTGTCACCTTTATGGTATTACCATGAATCGCTATTGCTATTTAGACAATACATCTATTAATTTGTAATTGATAAAATAGGTCTCTTTCCAAACCTGCACACTCATCAGCCGTCCGGCTTTTTCCTGTTTTCGACACTTTTTTTTGCAAAAAAATATAAATATTTGTTTGTCAACTACTTAATCCAAAAAGTACATTTATTTTGGGTGTCCCAGACACCCAAAACCTCGTGATTGCGCGGGTTCGCCGGTCCTTTAGGCCGGCTTGTCCCCCGCGCTTTAGCGCGGCTCCCGTTCGCGTGAAAAACTCAGCGCTAATGCGCGGTGCAGCCTCGCTATACGGAACCCATCGCTAAAGCGCTGTGAACGAGCCGGCCCTTAGCACCATCGTGCGCCCCCCGGGGTTTTCGTGCGGTTTTGTCCTCCCACAGGGATCTGCCCGGGCTTATTGCCGACACGCTGCCCGTGCGCGTCCTGTAAGGATAACCGCTTGGCCGCGCTACAAAAGTAACCATATAACAAACCACGCTTACCCCCCCAAATCCCTTTTTCGCCCAACAGCGCACCTGCCAAGCGCCTGCCCCAACACCCCCCAAAAATATTGCCCGCCGCCGCACCGCAAAATACCCGGCAACGCGTACCTTTCGCTCGGATTTGAACAAGCGCTTACCGGATCGTTCCGCCGAACAAGCGCCATCCATTTTTACCCGATCACCGTACATTTTGCATGAAAAATATCGCAATCCTCACCGGCGGCGATTCCGCCGAACGGGTCATTTCGCTGAAAAGCGCGCGCGTAGTCAAAGATTATCTGCCGGCCGACCGCTACCGGGCTTTTCTGATTGATGTGGAAGGGGCCTCCTGGCGCGATCCGGAAACAGGGCAGGAGGTGGATAAAAACGACTTCAGCCTGCGCGCCGGAGCGGAAAAAATCCGGTTCGACTGCGTATTCGCAGCGCTCCATGGCAGTCCGCTGGAAAATGGCCGGATGCAGGGCTATTTCGATATGCTCGGTATTCCCTACACGTGTTGTAATGGATTTGTGAGCGCGCTGACGATGGACAAACACCACACGAAGGCTTTTCTAGCGCCAGAAGGTATCCCTATGGCCCAATCCGCCCTGCTCCGAAAAGGGGATACGCCCGACTACGCCAAACTGCTGGAAATGGGCCTGCCGCTTTTCGTCAAACCCAACACGCAGGGCTCCAGTTTCGGCGTCACCAAGGTGAAAACGCCCGAGGATCTCCCGAGCGCCATCGAAAGGGTCTGGCAGTATGACGAGGAGGCGGTGGTGGAAGGGTTCCTGGACGGCCGGGAGTTCTCCAATGGCGTCCTGCGCGTGCACGGACAAACGGTGGCGCTGCCGGTTACGGAAATTATTCCCGAAACGGAGTTTTTCGATTTCGCCGCCAAATACGAGGGCAAGTCCCGGGAAGTCACGCCGGCCGATCTGCCGGAGGCCCTCACGGTCCAGTGCCAGACGCGCTCCCGCCAGTTGTACGAACTGCTGCGCTGCCAGGGTGTGGTGCGCTTCGATTATATCCTCGTGGGCGATTGCTTTTACTTTTTGGAGGCCAATACGGTTCCGGGTATTTCGCCCGCAAGTATCGTGCCGCAACAAGCCAAGGCGTACGGCTGGGAATTAGACGCGTTTTTTGCCCTGCTGGTGGAAGAAGCGCTGGAAAATCATGTAAAATAACCCATTTCTCCCTTTAAATACGTATTCTATGCGACCGCTACTTTCCGCTTTTATCCTGCTGCTCTTCCACACCGCAAGCCTACGGGCTCAATGCAGCGGGAGCGAATCGCTCGTCCGACTGGAAATTGATCCGGACTTTTACTGGTATGAGGTCAGCTGGCGACTCACCAGCCTGGATGGCACGCTGCTGTACGCCGAGGGCGAACCCGCCGGCGCTGCACCG
>JBEIDF010000235.1:0-5297 GCA_040383605.1 Lewinellaceae bacterium | reverse complement strand
GGTTTGCGCAGTCGCGCGACAATATCGCTGCCGGCAAGTAATGTATGGCGATCAGCTGCGATGGTTGCGCCTGCTTTTTCGTATTCGGCGTCAGAAAGCCGGATCGCGGCGCCAAGACCGGATTCGACCTGTACGGCAGCGCCCAATTTGACCAGGCGCGCTACATCATTGGGAACCATCGCGACCCGTGCTTCGCCGGGGTATATTTCTCTGGGAACTCCGATTTGCATGAAAATGTCAGTTTTGAGAATTCAATAGATGCCTTGTTTTAGCGCATTTTGGGGCGTGGACGTTTGCCTCCACCCCGAAAACCACCTCGTCCGCCCATCATCGCCATCATGGAGGGATTCATGCTCTGTCCCATCTGCTTGAGTTGTTTTTCCATCTCCTTCACCTGTTCCTTGAGCATCACCTCGGTAATATTGAGTTTTTTAATATCAGCCAGGTAATTTTGAGCGACCACGCGGTTGTTTTTAGCGCCGGCAATTAATGCCAGTTGAAGGAGTGCTGCGCCGCGTTCGTTATCGGAGGGGAGGCCGGCGTTAAGGGCTTTTTTCAGCCAGTTTTCTGCAGAGCTAAAATCTTTTTTTTGCAGTTCCAGGGCGCCAAAAGTCATGTAGTACACCCCTTTGTACCCAACGAGCAGTAAATTGGGGAAGAAAGTCAATTTCAGTCGCTCTTCCGCCTCCTGGTAGCGCTGTTGGCTTAATAAGTTATTGGAAGACATGATCGTACCCAGCAGGAGATAGCCGACCAGAAAAATAAGGGAAACCAGCAAAAAGGGAAATCCGTACCAGAATCCAAAAAAGGGCCACAGCACGACGCCAAGCAAAAAGCCGCCGACAATCACCCCAAACCGTAAATACACATTAATGGTGAACATCTAGTCTTGTTTTTTTCTACAGCGGCAAATGTAATCAAATCGGCTGCTCGTTGGTTATTATTTTTTGGGAAACTATTTAACCGGCTATTCGCTGCGGAAAAAATGTCTTTATAAGTGCGGCTTTAGTTGTGCCGCGCTATGGTTTTCGATGATATCGGCGCACATTTCCGGCCGAGCCGGCGGAGTGAAAGACCAAGGAGTCCTGGCTACAGGTCAGCACACGATAGCAATTTCCGCCTTGATCATTTTCCACCACGAAGCACCAGTTGTCCAGTAGCAGGCTGTCGAAACAGCTGTTTTTTTCGCAGCGGCTGTCAATAATTAAACGCCCCTGAAAGGGCGCTTCCTGGATGTCATAAAGCCAAATGGTGTCTTCCTTTACTTCCAAGCGCACACCAGGCAGGCTGTCTGCCAACCACTCGCCTTGCAGCAAGTCCAGTAAGTCCTGCTCGCCGATGTTCTCGGAAGCGGCATCCTGGGGTGTTGCGCCGGCGCCGGATTTTGTTCCGGCCTGATTAAACTGGCAGGCGAGCAGCGATAAGACCAGCAGGCCGCCGGCAAGGGGGATTTTAATAAAAGATTTCATGGATTCTTGTTTATCTACTTTTGCATTTTACGATCGCTGCGTGGGGGGCTGGCAGCTGCGTTTTGTAATACATTTACAAAAGTAGTGTATCATTTGTTTTTAACATATAAAGAGGCGCCTCAATCTGCACATTTGTCGCATAGGCGCACTTCTGTGCCATACGCTGCACCCAAGGGCAGGTCGAGCAAGGCGCGCACAGCGGTTCCGTTTGGCTGCGCGGACAGGGAAAAACGGATACCCAGCCGGTTGTCGTACGCCAGCGAAGCGCCATCGGGGCTTATCTGAAAATTGGCTGCATTCGACAGGCACTCGGGGAAGTGGTCGCTGGTAAATACTTCGATGGGCTTACCCGCGCCCCGGCTTCGCAGCATAATCGAAGCGGTCAATTTCCCAAAAGGCACAATGAGCCGATAAACGCCGGGCGGAAGATCAAAAAAGCGCTGATTGCTGTTTTCGAGCGGTGCGCTGACTGGGACTGCCTGCGAGTAGGGTTTGTAGCACCAGTTTTGAGGCTCGTCCCGGCCGGTAATTTGGTCTTGCCGGCTAAAGCGGAAGACTGGTTCGCGGGCAGGAGCCGCAGGCGGCGCCGATGCGGGTTCGCCGGCGCAATGCAGGCAGATCAGCGCCTGAATTAATAATCCGGCGCTCAGGAAATATGGAATGGTCAACTTCATTATCTGATTTTCATATCGAGCCTCAAGGTGTAATTGCGTGGCGCCTCGAGCAGTGCGGGCCGGAGCGTGTAGGCCACATTCAGCACATTTGAGGCGATAAAACTCAGCTTGAGGCTGCGGTTCAGTTGGCAGGAAGCCCGGAGATCCACCAGGGAAAACCCTTTATTGTTGCGCTCCCGGAAGCTTTTCACTCCGGGCAATCCACTTTCAAAAATAGCATCTATCGCTTGCATGTGGCTGTAATATTGGTACGAAACACCAAGCGACAGGGCCTTCCAGCCATATTCCGCGTCCACCTTTACCATATCTCTGAAACGATACTTTAGGATGTTGTTGGTATCCGAGGAGCCGTAAGTGTTATTTCGGTCAAAATTTTCATACACCGGATTAATATGCGTGTAGCCTGCCAGCAGGGAGAGTTGGCCTGGGCCAAGCGATCCCTGCCCTAGTACCGAAAGTTCGAAGCCCGACACCTGGGTGTTGCCCTGGTTTTGCGATTGGAATTCCGCCACAAAATTCAGAACCGGCGGCGGCCCCGGATTAATCCGGACAAACGCCGTATCCAGTACAAATTCCATCATATTTTGATAGGCCGAGACGAATCCGGTGAGGTCAAGAAATCCTTGCCATTTTCCGAGTCGAAATCCTTGTTTGACGCCGATCTCAGCCGTCCAGCCGGTCTCCGATACCAAGTTTGGATTTGGCACAACGGCATTTCCAACGCTAAAATCGGTGGTAACAAATTTTTCGGCGATTGTAGGGTAGCGGTAGCCTTGTCCCCAGGAGGCACGCAAGTAAGTGGCTGTGGCGAGTTGGTAGTTGGCGCCCAGTCGGAATACCGGTTTCGCCTCCTGATTTCTTCCGTTGGGGATTACGGCTGTTTCCCAGGCGCGCACCCGGATGGTATCTGGGCTGTTGAGGGTATTTTGTTCGTAGCGGATGCCGCCTGACAGGTTGAGTCTATCAAACGCTTTGTAGTCGAATTGAAGATAAGCAGCCAGATTTTGGGTGCTGAATTTGCCGTTGCTGTACAAATCGGCCTCCACAGTGGTATAGATTCCCACCAGGCCGGCGGTCATGACCAGCCCAATGTCGTCCATCCGTCGTTGAAACTGATACTCGCCGTAATACATGCGGCTGTCGTTGCTTTGATTACCGCTGTTGTTGTTGTGGACGTAAAAATACCGGCTGAGGATTTTATGCCGGTTTCCGGCGGCATCGTTGTATTGGACGGTGGGATCGATCATAAAGCGGAGGCGGCCAAGCGATTCTGAGGTGGAATTGAGGCCGGGTTGGTAGGCGCCGATGGTGTCGTTGCCCCATATAAAGAAACTGCCGCTTCGGCCGAAATTGAAGTTGGTATTGAGGCCGATCGAAAGCCGGTCGTTTACGCGGTAGCGAAAATTCGGCGTAACCCGGCCATAACGGCTGTAAGAAAAGCGGTTATAGCTGTCCCGATAAAGTCCGTAAGCGCCCAGCACCACATCCAGTTTTTTGATTTTTCTCCGATGCGCCACGCTGAAGCCGCTTTCAAATGGCTGCTCGAGTCCGGAGGTATCGCTTCCCCACCATTGCATATCCGGATCTTTGGGCGCCCCCCAGACTTTCCCGAATACTGCTACGTCGGTTTCCGGCTGATCTTTGGCGAAGCCTGTCCGTAAATTAATAATGCCGTTCATGGCTGAGGAGCCGTAAAGGGCCGAGGCGGCGCCTTTCAGGACTTCCACCTGACTGATATTTTCTACCGGAAAATCGTCCCAGTTCGGATAGCCGGCGTCGGCCTGCAAGGCCGGGATATCATCTACGAGGAGGAGCACGCGGGTGCCGGCGCCGTAGGAGAAACCGGAACCGCCGCGGATACTGGCCTGTCCGTCCAGGATGGCAACTCCCGGGACCTTCACCAACACCTCGTCCACGGAGGTCGTATTGACGCTTTCTATGAGTTTAGGTTTCAGCACGTCGAGGGAGACCGTGACTTCTCCCAGCGGTTTTTCGAACTTCCCGGCGGTGACGGTAGCCTGCTGGAGCAGGTTGTCGCTATCGCCCAGCGCCATGCCGAGTTGCAGGGTTTGTCCAGCCGTGATCTTGACAGTCAGGCTTCGTGTTTGGTACCCGATGAAGGTAAAAATGACTTCATGCGTGCCGGCGGGCAGGGAGAGCGCATACTGGCCTTCCTGATCTGAGGCTGTACCGACATTGCCGGCACGGACGGTGACTCCGGTCAGCGGTTCCCGAGTGGCGGCATCCGTGATGATGCCGGTTAAGCGCCCGTTTTGGGCCAACAATTCAAAGGTAAGGAGGGAAAGTAACAGGGTAATAAGCGCGCGCATCGTGCATAATTTTGATAAAAGCCGGCCAGGTTTGCCGTCTGGCGCCCAAGAACCTGTTTTCTGCTGAAAAACCGTTTAAAACGGAAAAGAGCAGTGGCTTGCAAAAATGGCTCCTTTATTTGGCGCAGCCGCGACCGGCTAAAATTTATTATTTTCTGCGGGTAAATGTAGGCATTTTTCGATTACGACCAATCATTCTTCTCAGGAGCATGTATGGGATTTTCTCACCGAGCCCCAAAAGGGTCGTTTTTCGCCGTTTTCTCCCTTTCCCCCGTTGTGCACTCCTGGCTATGCGCCTTCAAAAGGTCAAAAACTGATAAAAATATGCCTATTTTTGACTTGAACAGAAAGTCCTGTGCCTGCGCTAATATCGCTGTTTCCCCCATGTTTGTAACCGGTGTCTGATCGCCCGCAAAACGATTTTTACATGCGCAAGCAGGGTGGCAAAAAGGCCGTAATGCCGGCGCATCACAGCGAAGCGATCCAGCAGCGATTGCCGATGCCGTTGTTTGGACATACCGCCCATCAGGTAGTCTGACAGAATCAGCCCTGTGTAGCGGTTCTCCCGGCTCTGTTTGAGGATGCGAATACACCAGTCAAAATCCGCGCACAGATTACCCTCCACGTAGGTCGGCGCCAGCGCGCGACGCGCGACGAATGATTGGTGCACCACCAGCATGCCGCCGAGGTAACTGCGCCAGTGTAAAAACGGGGGCAATTGCCGGGTGCTGAGCGCGCTCATGGCGCCGGCTGGTTTTCTGTTCTCGTCCACCAGCATTGTTTCGCCGTATAGTACGTCCGTTTCCGGCCCGACCTGGGCGGCG
>JBEIDF010000234.1:0-5343 GCA_040383605.1 Lewinellaceae bacterium | reverse complement strand
TTTGAACAAGCGCTAAGTTTCCATGAGAAACGCCACCAAATTATCCTCATTGGGCAGGTTCAATTTTTTGCGCAGCCGATAGCGGGCGCCCTCCACGCCGCGGATAGAAATATTCATCAGATGCGCAATTTCCTTGGTGCTTAAGTTCATGCGCAGGTAGGCGCAAAGCCGGTAATCATTCGGACTCAGGCCCGGAAATTGGTCGCGCAGGCGTTTCAGAAAATCACCATATACGGCGTCGAAATGATAGGCAAACTGCTCCCAGTCATCGGCAATTTGCGCATCGTACTGCAATACCCGCAGAATCCGCTGTAATTCCTGCCGCAACGTCTGTCCATCCACTTTTTTTTGCAAAATTTTGTCCAGTTCCTCCTGCAGGCTGGTCAGAATTTCTCCTTTTTGCACGAGGTGCATCGTTGCCAGCGCCAGCTCCTTATTTTTGTGTTGCACTTCGGATTCCAGTTTTTCTTTTTGCAGTCGGATAATCTCCTGTTCGTGCTGCTGCATCCTTTGGCGCTGCGCGGCGCTTTCCTGCAGGTGTTCGGAGGCGAGTTCGGCTTTTTCGGTTTCAAATTTTCGTTGCTGGCGAAAAAACAACGCGCTAATCCCGGCGATCACCGCGAGGATATAAGCAACATAAGCCCAAAATCCGGCATACCAGGGCGGCCGGATGCGGAAATGAAAGGCCGCAACGGGGCTTTCCACTCCGGCGCTGTTGCGGGCGCGCACCTTGAAGGTGTAGGTTCCGGCCGGCAGGTGGGCGTAGTCGAGGAGTGTCTGCCCGTTCCAGGCCGACCAATTTTTGTCCAAACCTTCGAGCAATACGCTGTACCGCACGGGATTGCCGCTCCCGAAAGTCGGGGCGCCGAAGGCAAAACGCAAGCTGTTCAAATGGTAGGGGATGTCCGGACTGAATGGCGGATCGGTCGGGAAGCCGCCGTACAAGAGGCTGTCGCCGTTTTCATTTAATCGCACGCTGCTGATTGTTACCCGCAGATTGGTGTCCAAGGCGGCCAGCTGCCGCAAGTCCAGGTGCACAAACCCCTTTTGCGTTGCCACCATGACGTGGTGCTCGTCCACCATTTGAATTTGTTCGAAACCGCCGACCAGTTGGCCGGTCAGTTCCGGGAAAATCTGTTTCTGCACCTGTTTCCGCACGCCTTCGTCCCGGACCCACAGCACGCCAACGTCCTCTCCGTGCGCAAACCAGATATTGCCGTGCTTGTCTGCGCGCAGTAAGCGGGTGCGGATCGAGGGGTCCAGCCATTTTTCCAGCTCCGCGGCATGCACAAAGCGATCGGACGCTTTGTCGTAGTGAAACAAACCGCCGTCCGCTGCCACAACAATCCGATTCCCGAGTTTGAATACATAGTTCAATAAATCGGAGGGCAGGCCCTCGGCGCGACCGTACAAGCGGGTACGCACCGTATCTTTCCCGTCCTGGTATGCTACCTTGAACACGCCGCGGTAGGGATGAGATACCCACAAGACGCCGTCGTCAGCGATTTCCATGATCCGGCAGGACTCGTCCAGCCCTTTAAGTGGATACTGGTACTGCCACTGCCCGTTTTTTTTGCGTTGAAACACGGCCAGCCCTTTATACCGGCCTGCGATTAGCGTAGTATCATTCAATAGGACGTACCTCCAGGTTCCGCCCGCGGTCGCCACGTTGCCGGCCTGTCCTGCTTCCACGCGAAAAGCGCCCTCGTGGTGCCCCAGGAAGAGCGTGTTGTCTGCCACATCCAGTCCCCATACCTGCCCGGTGCTGCCCCTGACCAGTTCAAAACCGCGGTCTTGAAAAGGATCATAATAAGGTTGCCAGGGCTTTGCATATAAACCATTGGAAGTGCCCAGATAAATACGATTTTTATACACGCAGGCTGCGTAGGCAGCGCCCTCCAGATCGGCGTCGGGTAAAATGCGGTAAAAGGGGGAGTTAATTTCCACCAGATCAATACCGTTGTCCAGGCCCAACCACAGATTGCCGGTTGCATCGCAGCATACGGACAGCACATTGTTGTTTTGCAATCCGTTGTTTTTTCGAATATGCTGCAAGGGCCTTCGGTCGGCGCCCAGCACCACCAGGCCGCCCAGCGAGCTCGCCAGCGCGATCCGGCGATCCGGCAGCAAAGCGGCATGGTAAATTCTTTTTTCCTTTAAAAATGCATCCGCCGGCGTTTCCCAAGGCTGCAGGCTGTTTCCGGCGAGCGCATAGACGCCGTGTTTTAAAGTAGTGACCAGCAGGGTATCCTTGTCCCAAGGCAGCATCGCGGTGATGATGCTGCCTGCGGTACCGGATATTTTACTATTTTCAAACCGCGTCCTGTTCCAACGATGCAGTTGCCGGGCGTCGTCCTGTACCCATAAATCGCTTCCGACCAGCCCCATGAACGAGATCGTTCGCCCCAATCGGTAGGTCTGTAATCGCTGATCCTGATAGCGCAGCAGGAAATCATCCGTCCGGAACCAGACTGCGCCGTTTGCGTCGGCCACAATATCCCAGACATCCTCAAAACGCCGGTCGGCCGGCGATAGCAAAGGACAAAGCGAATGATAGACCAGGCGGCCCTGCAGATCGGGCTGAAAATAACCCAATTCGCCCTGTCCGCCCACAAATATCCGCCCGCCTGGTCCGATGCAAACGGCGCGTACGCAGGTGCCGTTTGCAATCGGATAAAGATTCCAATACACGCCGTCAAATTGCAGCAGACCTTCGTTGTTGGCAAAAAACAAGATACCGCGCGCATCTTGTGCGGCGTCCCAATTTTGGGTGCCGGCATGGTAATCCGACCGGGTATAATTCGTTACAGGCGGCAAACCCAGGTTGACGGGTTGCGCGCGCAGGACGTTCGGCAAGAGGGTCGCAAGAAAAACAATAAGGTACGCTGCGTGCATGGTTGTTATCTGTCCGCTAAAGTAAATAGATTATTCGTAACTGGTTAGCAGGATCGCCGTCTGGCGAAAAATGGATCCTTTTTGGGCTCAGACGCGACCTGCTAACCAGTTACGTTCAAAGTATAAAAAACAGGGGCCGTCGTATCGTTTGTCGTACTGTTGTCGTAGTAGTTTTAGAGCCGGCGTGTAATGGTGTCGTAGGGCAAAATAAAGCAAAAGCCGGGTGTTAACCATAACTTTGCCATTTCAAATTGGTTTTAAACCGAATTATATTTTAAAATTAAAAACTTTGTACCGACTATGGCCAGGTCAATACTTTTTATCCTCGCAGTGGTGCTCGCAGCAACGGGAGCCGTCCGCGCGCAAACCACTATTCTCGATTTTGAAACGGCGGCTACCTCTACGACGTTTCAATACTTCGGCAGTTCGCTCGACGGGCAGTTGTCCGCCAGCATCGCAAATCCCAACCCGAGCGGGATTAATACCAGCGCGAAGGTCATGGAATTTAAAAAACCGGCCGGCGCGCAAGTCTGGGCCGGCGCTTTCTCGAATCCCAACCCCACAACGCCGGTGAATGTCATCAACGGCGGTAAAGTGTGTATTAAGTTCCACACGGATCATCCCGGCAACCTCACACTCAAACTGGAAGGCTCGCCCGACGGCGGCCCCAACTGGGTGTTCACCCAACCGGTTACGACCCTCAATCAGTGGGTGGAACTTTGCTTCGACATCAATCTCCCGTCCATCGAAGCGCCGAATCAACCCGCCAATGGGCATCTGTACAACACCATCACCTTGTTTGCCGATTTCGGCGTCAGCCCGACGAGCGACCTGACGTTTTACATAGACGATATTATCGTCAAACCGGCCGTCAGCTGCGTGACGCTGCTGGATTTTGAAAATCCGGCGACCTCCACCACCTTCCAATACTTCGGAAGTTCGCTGGACGGCCAACCCACGAGTACAATCGCCAACCCGAACGCAACGGGCCTCAACACCAGCGCGACCGTGCTGCAATTTAAAAAACCGGCCGGCGCGCAAGTCTGGGCCGGCGCTTTCTCCAATCCCAACCCCGCCACGCCGGTCAATGTGACGAACGGCGGACAGGTCTGTATCTTGTTTCACACCGACCATCCCGGCAACCTCACACTCAAACTGGAAGGCTCGCCCAACGGCGGCCCCAATTGGGTGTTTACCCAAGCGGTCACGACCCTGAACGAATGGGTGGAAGTCTGCTTCGACGTTAGCCTCCCATCAAACGAAGCGCCGAACCAACCGGCAAAAGGGTTTATCTACAATACGATCACGCTTTTCACCGATTTCGGCGTAAGCCCTACCACGGATCAAACGTATTACCTGGATGATATTAAGGTGTGCTCGAGCGGCGGGCCGCAACTGGCTTCGGTGGTGCTGAAAGCCGACATGACCCAGTACGCCGGCGCGTTCAATAAGGTATATGTCAGCGGCGGCTTCAACAGCTGGTCGGGCGATGCAAATCCAATGCTTGATTTTGACGGAGACGGCATCTGGGAGGTTACGCTCAATCTGCCGGTGGGTCTGCATGAGTATAAATTTAACCTGGATAACTATGCCGTCGTGGAAATGTTCCCGGTGACCTCGGCATGCACCCAAACCACGTACGATGGCCCTAACGTGTACACCAATCGCAAACTGGTGCTTAGCGGCAACACCACCCTGAATCCGGTCTGCTTCAACAGTTGCTACGGCTGCGGACAAAGCGTGCAAATAACCTACAACCTGGGCATGGGCGCTGTAACGCCTAATCCGGATGGCGTCTATCTCGCCGGCGGCGCCGAGTTTGGGGCCCCGGGCGGGCGCTTCCGTATGTACGACGACAATGGCGACGGGGTGTACGCCCTGACCATCGAGCGCGAGCGCGGCTACGGAGGCTACTACACCTTTGCCAACGGTCCCTGCCCCGATTTTTCCTGCAAGGAAATTTTGACCGGGCAGTCCTGCGCGCAACCGCAAAATTTTGACGATCGCCTGCTCCTTCCGGTGCAGCAGGACACCGTCATCAATACCTGCTTCGCCCTCTGCGCCACGAACGTGGACTGCACAAACAGCACCCGCAACCCCGAATACGACCCCGAATGGCTGAGCCTGCGACCCACCCTGACGGACGATCTTGTACAGATTGCACTCAGCGGCCGGCCGGAACCCGCCACCATCCGGGTAATCGGCGGTAACGGACAAATTATGTACACTGGCCGCCAGCAGGAAAGCGCGTTTTCGCTGCATACTGCCGATTGGCCGTCCGGTGTGTACACGGTGCTGGCATATTCCAACAATCGCTTTAGCAGCGCCCGTTTTGTAAAACAATAATTGTAGAGACGCGATGCATCGCGTCTGCACGCCCGTAGAGACGCGCTGCCTCGCGGCTCTACACCCCCCGGCAGACGCGCAGCAACAGGGCGCTAGCCCCCC
>JBEIDF010000233.1:0-5343 GCA_040383605.1 Lewinellaceae bacterium | reverse complement strand
CACACTCCAGCGTCCGCAACTGCTCGATCATCTCTGGGAACTCCAGCGAACCCATCGGCATATCCGGGATCAGGATATCCAAAACTTGGCCGCTGCATTGGATATTTCGGCGATTGATCTGGAAGGCGTGGTTTCTTTTTATCATTTTTTTCACCGCAAACCGGCCGGCGCCATCACCATCTACGTGGACGACAGCATCGTGGCGCAATACGCCGGCGCGGAAGCAGTGCTGCAGGCCTTCTCGGATGCTACGGGCGCGCCGGTAAACGGCGTAAGTCCTCCTGGCGACTTCGGCTTGTTTCGCACGCCTTGTATCGGCTTGAGCGACCAAGCGCCGGCCGCACTGATTGATTTTTACCCTTTTACGCGCCTGACGCCGGAAAAAGTACGCCGGATTGTGCAGGAACTGCAATCCGGCAAACGCCCGCGGGAAATCTGCGACAAGGTGGAGGAGCCCATTCACTACCTGCCACCGAATGATAAAACGGTATTTTTCCGCCCTTTCACGCCCGGTCGCGCCCTGGCGCAAGCCGCCGCAGCCGGTCCCGATGCGGTGGTGGAGCTGATCAAAAAATCCGGACTGTCCGGGCGGGGCGGCGCATTTTTCCCGGCCTGGATCAAATGGAATGCCTGCAAACAGGCCGTTTCTGCGCAAAAATATGTGATCTGTAATGCCGACGAAGGCGAGCCCGGCACCTTCAAAGACCGCATCCTCCTCCACCAATACCCGGACGCCGTCCTGGAGGGCATGTTGATCGCCGGATATACCATCGGCGCCGATCAGGGCATCCTCTATCTGCGCGGCGAATACACCTGGCTGCTGCCTGATCTGCAACGCGCACTCGAGCGGTACCGCGCTGCGGGATTGCTGGGAAAAAACGCCGGCGGACTGCCGGGGTTCGATTTCGATATCCGAATCCAACTCGGCGCCGGCGCCTATATCTGCGGCGAAGAAACGGCCCTGCTGGAATCGCTGGAAGGGAAGCGCGGCGAACCGCGCACGAAGTGGTATTTTCCGGTGGAAAAGGGCTATTTGCAACAACCAACGCTTATCCACAACGTAGAAACACTGGCCGCAGCAGCGCATATACTCGATCTCGGACTGGAGGCGTACGCAACCCGGGGCCTGCCGGAAGAACCGGGCGTCAAATTGCTGAGCGTGTCCGGCGATTGCGCCAGACCGGGCATCTACGAGGCGCCCTGGGGTATGCCGGTGTCGGAGTTGCTGACGCTGTGCGGCGCGGAAAACCCGCTGTTTGTCCAGCTGAGCGGCCCTTCCGGCGAGTTGATCGCCCTGTCGGAGGCGCAGCGCCGTATTTCGATGCGCGATGCGCCGGACGCCATTCGCTGCGGGGGCGCTTTCACGGTGTTTAGCCAAAAACGCGATCTCCTGAAGGTGCTGCTCAATTATGCTCATTTTTTTAAGCACGAATCCTGCGGCGTGTGCACGCCCTGCCGGGCCGGAAATTTTATCCTGCAACGCAAATTGGAAAAATTAGACCGCGGACTGGCGCAGGCCGCCGATCTCGCCGATATCCGCTACTGGGGCGAACTGATGCGCGCAGGCAGCCGTTGCGGCCTGGGCAAGACGGCCCCCAACGCTCCCATGCAGGCGATGGAACAATTTCAAGATTATTTCACCGCCCGCCTCAGCCGGGAAGGCGATGACCTGACGCGCGCGTTCGACCTCGAGCGCGCCGTCGCGGAATATGACGCAACCATTGAAAAACTGCACGAAAAGGATTAACGCATGACAACCGACCCACAATACATTCAATTTACCCTGGACGGCCGGACGATCACCGCCGAAGCCGGCCGCAATCTCGTGGACGTCGCCCGCGAAAACGGGGTGTCCATCCCCACGCTTTGCTATTTCCAACACCACGACCCGCCCCTCGGTACCTGCCGCGCTTGTACCTGCCGCATCAACGGGAAACACGGCGTAGCCTGTACCGAAAAGGTGCGCGCAGGACTGGAGGTGGAAATAAATGCGCCTGATCTGCTCGATTTGCGCAAAGCAATGGTGGAAATGATGTTCGCCGAAGGCAACCACTTTTGTCCGGCCTGTGAAAAAAGCGGCGCCTGCGACCTGCAGCACGTCGCATACCAAATGGAGATTGCCGGTTCGCGCTTCCCCCACTTGTTCGAAGACCGCCTGATTGACTATACGCCCCGGCGCATGGTGCTGGAGCATAATCGCTGTATCAAATGCCGTCGCTGCGTGGAGGAGGTGTTTACCGACGATGGCAAGCGGGTGTTCGCCTATCTCCACCGCGGCAATGACACGGTGGTCGGCATTGACTATGAACAGGAGGCCCGCCTGAGCGAAGAAAGCGCCTTGGCGGCTATGCAGCTCTGCCCAACCGGAGCCATCATCCTCCGCGGCGTAAACCGAACCGAACCGTTTGGCGACCGGCCTTTCGACCGGCAGGACGCGGAAACGCCGGCGCCCGAAAAGGCCCCGCATGCCCCGCCTCCCGCCTCCCCGGTCGCCCCACCGGCTAAAAAACGCATCGCCACGGCCTCCCTGGCCGGCTGCTTCGGTTGCCACATGTCGCTGCTCGATTTTGACACCGACTTGCTGGACGTCATCGAATTGGTCAGCCTGGACAAATCGCCGCTGACGGATATCAAGCAGTTTTCTGGTCGCTGCGATCTGGGTATTATCGAAGGCGGATGCTGCAACGAAGACAATGTGCACACCCTGCGGCTTTTTCGGGAACATTGCGATATCCTGGTGGCGCTGGGGGAATGTGCCATCTGGGGCGGCCTGCCGGCGATGCGCAATACCGTGTCGCTGCAGGAATGCCTCGAAGAGGCGTACCTGTTCTCGCCGACCACCCCGGCGGCCGAGGCGACTATACCCCACGATATCGAATTGCCCAAACTGCTGGATAAGGTGTATGCCTGCCAGGAGGTGGTGCGGATTGACTACCTGATTCCGGGTTGTCCGCCTTCGCCGGAGCATATCTGGAAGGTAATCCGCAACTTACTCCTGGGAGAGCATAATCAGGTATCATACCAGGAATTCAAATACGACTAAAATGGAGCGCAAAATTATTATTGATCCGGTCACCCGCGTAGAAGGACACGGCAGGGTGAGCATCCACCTGGACGCTGAAGGCCGCGTGGAAGGGGCGTATTTTCATATCGTGGAATTTCGCGGTTTTGAGCGCTTCATCCAGGGGCGCCCCTACTGGGAAGCGCCGGTGCTGGTGCAGCGGCTCTGCGGTATTTGTCCGGTAAGCCACCACCTGGCTGCCGCCAAAGCCATTGACCAGCTTGTCGGCGTGGATCCCGAAAATTTATCGCCCGCAGCGGAAAAACTCCGCCGACTCTTGCATTACGGACAAGTATTTCAATCGCACGCGCTGCATTTTTTCTACCTGGCCTCGCCCGATTTGCTATTTGGCTTTGAAGCGCCGGTGGAAAAACGCAATGTGGTCGCTGTGGCTATGGCAGACCGGGAATTGGCCCGGAAAGGCATTCTCATGCGCAAATTCGGCCAGGAGATCATCCGGGCGATCGCTGGCAAACGGATTCACGGCGTCGCGGCGGTTCCGGGCGGGATGTACAAAACATTTACGCCGCAGGAACGCGATTATTTTCTGCAAGGCGTGGAGATTCCCTCGGTGGATACCATGGTAGCCTGGTCGGAGGAGATGCTGGCGTTTATTCGCGCATACCACGAACAGCACCGCGCGCTGCTTGACGATTTCGCCGCGTATCCTTCGGGCCACCTCGGACTGGTGCGCGCCGACGGCGCCCTCGACCTGTATCACGGTCGCCTCCGCGCCCTGGACGCCGACGGCAATCGCACGCTGGCAGATATCCCAACGGATACCTACGCGCAGTACTTCTCCGAAGCGGTGGAACGCTGGTCGTATATGAAATTTCCGTACCTGAAGTCGCTGGGCCGGGAAAATGGCTGGAACCGCGTCGGTCCGCTCGCCCGCCTGAACGTTTGCGACTTTATACCCAGCCCGCTGGCCGAAAAAGCCCGCCAGGACATGGCGGCTTTCAACGGCAGCCGGATCAACAACCGGACGATGTACAGCCACTGGGCCCGGCTGGTGGAGATGCTGCATTGCGCCGAATTGATGCGCGATCTGCTGCACGATCCGGATATCCTGAGCGCAGATCTGCAGCGGGAGGGCGCCCCCCGACTGGAAGGAATCGGGATCATCGAAGCGCCGCGGGGTACGCTCACACACCATTATCAGGTGGACGAAAAAGGAAAAATTTTGCGCTGCAACCTGATCGTTTCCACCACCCACAATAACGAGGCGATGAACCGCGCCGTGCGCTGGGTGGCCCAACGGGTGCTGGATAAACAACCGCAGATCACTGAGGGCATGCTCAATCAGGTGGAGGTGGCCATCCGGGCCTATGATCCCTGCCTGAGCTGCGCCACGCATGCGCTGGGGCAAATGCCGCTGCAATTGGAAGTATATGACGCGGCGGGGGAATTGGTGCAGACGCTGCGCGGCGGGGGTGTCCCGCAGAATTCGCAAAATTCGCAGAATACGCAGGAGTTGTTTTAGACACGCTCTCTTAAAAAAAAGCGGGTATGCCTGGATTAGAGCATGTCTAAAATTATATTTCTCGCTAACATGAAAGTCTTTTTCATCCAACCTTCGTTCCTTTTTTTCGCCGTAATTAGTCCCATTACGCCTGCAAAAAGCGCCTTGTCTGGCTAAAAAACCCTTTTCATATTAGCAGAGAATATAATTTTAGACATGCTCTTAATCTTTGGAATTGGCAATCAGAGTCGGGGCGACGACGGCCTCGGCTGGGCCTTGCTCGACGCGTTGGCGCCCGAATTCGGCTCCGTGTGCACCCTCGAATACCGTTATCAGCTGATGGTGGAAGACGCGGAATTGGCGCGCGCATTTTCGCGCGTCTTGTTCATAGACGCCAGCCGCGAGTCGGTGCCGGGCGGCGCGGCCCTGCAGCCTTGTATCGCGGTGGAAGAACCGTTTTTTTCCACGCACCAACTGGCCCCTGGGGAGGTGCTGTACCTTTGCCAGACCTTGTACGATTGCCGGCCGGAGGCGCATGTATTGGCCTTGCAGGGCTATGCGTGGGCGTTGGGAGACGGGTTGTCTGAGCCGGCGCGCGGGCATTTGGAGGCGGGTGCCCGGTTGGCCAGGGCTTGGATAGCAGGTTCCTTTTAGGCTGCGCCTTAGCGCTTGTTCAAAATTTGAACAAGCGCTAAGTTTCCATGAGAAACGCCACCAAATTATCCTCATTGGGCAGGTTCAATTTTTTGCGCAGCCGATAGCGGGCGCCCTCCACGCCGCGGATAGAAATATTCATCAGATGCGCAATTTCCTTGGTGCT
>JBEIDF010000232.1:0-5360 GCA_040383605.1 Lewinellaceae bacterium | reverse complement strand
TTCAAATTCGTCGTAGTTAAAAGAACCCTCTTCAGAAGACCCCTTCAATTTTGTTCTAGTTTTTGCCATGCACAAATGTCTGTTTTTGCCCCGATACCGTGACACACTTTTCTAAACAGTCTCGCAGCTCCATTCTTACGAAAAAAAAGAACCTTGCCGTCAAAAAACCTTAGCTCCCAATCATCCCTCATCACTCTGACTTGTCACTCATCGCTCATCACTCCCCACTCATCACTCCCCACTCATCACTCATCACTCATCACTCATCACTCATCGCTCATCACTCATCACTCATCACTAAAAATGCAGCTTCACCTTAATACTTACGGCGCCTATCTCCACGTAAAAGACGCCATGTTCGACATCCGCAGGAAGCAGGCCGATGGGCAGTGGGCTTCCACATCTGGTGTGGCTGCGCACAAGGTGAAAAGTATCTGGATGGGGCCTGGTACCGCCTTGTCGTCGGATGCCGTGGCATTGGCGCTGCGAAACAACATTGATATCGTATTCCTGGAAAGGAGCGGTCAACCGCTCGGACGGGTTTGGCACTCCAAACTGGGCAGCACCACACGTATTCGGAAATGCCAAGTCGAGGCCGCACTCGATCAGCGGGCGGTGCACTGGACCTGCGCCTGGCTTGCCCAAAAACTCGAAAACCAGGCCGGGTTTATCCGCGATCTGAAAAAGCACCGGGTGCAACATGGAGATTACCTAACAGAAAAAATAGAAAAAATTGATGCCTTGCGCGCGGCCATTCTGGCGATGGATAGTTCGGTACTCGACGAGTCAGTAGCCGGCACACTGCACGGACTGGAAGGCACGGCGGGACGTTTGTATTTCGAGACCTTGAGTTTCGTGTTGCCGGCCGCCTGGCAGTTTGCGGGCCGGAGTAGCCGTCCGGCACGAGACCCTTTCAACGCCTTCCTCAATTATGCCTACGGCGTGTTGTATGCCCGGGTAGAAAAAGCGCTCATGTTGGCCGGGCTGGATCCTTATGCGGGTTTCCTGCATCGCGACGACTACAACCACAAAAGTCTGGTATACGATTTCATAGAGCCTTACCGTGCCTGGGCCGACAAGGTGGTGTTTACCCTTTTTTCCGGCAAGAAAGTCAATCAGGGTCATACCGATGCTATTACCGGCGGTTATACGCTCAATGCCGAGGGGAAAAAACTCCTGATGGAGTCTTACAACGAATATCTGGAAAACGATGCGCTGCGGTACCGGGGCCGCAACCGTACCCGGGCCACCATCCTGCTGCTGGAGGCCCACCGGTTTGCGCAGGAAATATTAGGAAAAAATGCGGAAGAGACAGACCTTAATATCGAAACCATCTGAATACGACCTGTAAAATGATCACATGGGTATTATACGACATTCAAAACGACCGCGCCCGCAACCGGGTGGCAAAAATTTGCAAACAGGCGGGTTTGTACCGGGTGCAATACAGTTGTTTCCTCGGCACACTCGATGAGTACGAATTGGACACGCTGGAGTTGAAAATTGAGATGGAGATCAATCTCGATGCAGACAAGGTGTATATTTTCCCAATGAGTCGGGCTGAATTGAAAACTACGGTGTTACTCGGGCAGGCGTTCGACAAAAAACTGGTGACGGATGCCGTACGTGCTCTGTTTTACTAATATGATTATCAAAAGTTCCGGCGCCATGTTGAGTATAACGCCGTCGCACATAATTCAATACCTGTATTGTCCGAGGTTCACCTACTTCGAGTACGTGTTGCGCATTCCGCAATTTGAGGAAAAGAGTTTTAAGGTGATGCAAGGGCGCAGCATGCACGAGACGAAGTCTGTGCAGAACAAAGAATACTTACGGAAGCGCATCGGCGCGCTCGACAAACGTGTAAACGTGTACCTGACTAACAGCCTGCTGCGCGGTGAAGTGGACGAGGTGCTGTTTTTAGAGGACGGTACGGCTGCGCCGCTGGATTACAAATATGCTAAATGGGAGGAGCGGTTGTACGACACGTACCGCACACAGCTGATCTGCTATGCCTGGTTGATCGAGGAAAATTTCAGGGTGCGCGTCACGCGGGGTTACCTGGTGTACGTACGCAGCAAAAACCATTTGAAAGAAGTGCCGATCACGCAGGAGGACATCCTGTCGGTCCGTTTAGCGGCGCGGGGGATTTTAGAAATTCTGCAAAAAAATCTGTATCCAAATGCTACGAAAGTGCGGAAAAGATGCGAACATTGCACCTATAGAAACGTTTGCACCTACTAAATTTGAGATTATTTCCGGCTTTAATTTTATTTTAAAGCCTCTAAAAAGTGCAGATACAGATTTCATTATCAATTAATTGTGTATCCGCAACAGAGCATTTTTATTGTGATTTCAAAAAGTTCTTTGACATATTGGATCAAAAAAGGCAATGAGCAAATGTATTGTAATAGATTGACTATCATGTTTTTGAGTATAAATACGGCTTAGTAGCCCATTTCCAGTAGAAGAAGGATTGAAACAGATTGTATCTTTGTCCGATGGTGAAACTGTAAATTCTTAGTAGCCCATTTCCAGTAGAAGAAGGATTGAAACCAGGTAATTAAAACAGTTGTATCTTTGTCCCAACACTTAGTAGCCCATTTCCAGTAGAAGAAGGATTGAAACACAATCAATGTGTTAAGTGTGACCACCAGAGCAACTCTTAGTAGCCCATTTCCAGTAGAAGAAGGATTGAAACCCAAACTGAAATTCAGCGAGGACGCAGTAAACCCGTTCCTTAGTAGCCCATTTCCAGTAGAAGAAGGATTGAAACGACAATAGAAGCATGCGAGTAAGCCCAAAAAGATATTCTTAGTAGCCCATTTCCAGTAGAAGAAGGATTGAAACTAAGGCCAGACCCCTCCGAGTTTTCGAGCAGCAAAACCCTTAGTAGCCCATTTCCAGTAGAAGAAGGATTGAAACAGCAACGAATTTCCCGCGCAATCAAAAATGATAGTCTTAGTAGCCCATTTCCAGTAGAAGAAGGATTGAAACGGAAGGTTTCGCAATCGAAGTCCTGAATGACAAAAGCTTAGTAGCCCATTTCCAGTAGAAGAAGGATTGAAACCCCTTTGTTTCCCGGCTAATGTTTTCAGAACAAAAGCTTAGTAGCCCATTTCCAGTAGAAGAAGGATTGAAACTGCAGGATATTGAAGGTGTCTCGAATCCACCATAATGTCTTAGTAGCCCATTTCCAGTAGAAGAAGGATTGAAACGGAATCGAAGGTCGTCAAAAATGAAATTACCGCTTGCTTAGTAGCCCATTTCCAGTAGAAGAAGGATTGAAACTTGCCGACGGCACCTGCCTGCTTGGCGTCCCGGTTCCTTAGTAGCCCATTTCCAGTAGAAGAAGGATTGAAACCGACAATCACCGAGATCAAGTCCGGTTGCAGTTGACCTTAGTAGCCCATTTCCAGTAGAAGAAGGATTGAAACCAGCACAAAACAGAGCGGTAACGAAAGAAGATTATCTTAGTAGCCCATTTCCAGTAGAAGAAGGATTGAAACTCGTAGCCTATTAGATGCGGGATATGAAGTAGTAGGCTTAGTAGCCCATTTCCAGTAGAAGAAGGATTGAAACCGGTGTTGAAAGCAAGGATGTTAAGTATGGTTCTGCCTTAGTAGCCCATTTCCAGTAGAAGAAGGATTGAAACTTCTCTTCTCATTGAATCCGCATATCATACATCTTTCTTAGTAGCCCATTTCCAGTAGAAGAAGGATTGAAACTTCCAGAAGCGGCACCATGTCCAACTGAAAAAACCCTCTTAGTAGCCCATTTCCAGTAGAAGAAGGATTGAAACGCCGTGATCTCGCTAGCTTATAATTGGGGCTATGGCCTTAGTAGCCCATTTCCAGTAGAAGAAGGATTGAAACGGCAGCAGGTTGTTGGCCATTGCACGGTATCCGTTACTTAGTAGCCCATTTCCAGTAGAAGAAGGATTGAAACTAACGCAAATCCTGAATCCGTTTTTACGGAATGCCGGCTTAGTAGCCCATTTCCAGTAGAAGAAGGATTGAAACTAGTTACCTACTCTATGTTTAAAAAATTCGTTTATTTCTTAGTAGCCCATTTCCAGTAGAAGAAGGATTGAAACAGTATCTAATGACGTATATCCAATACAGGGAATACCCTTAGTAGCCCATTTCCAGTAGAAGAAGGATTGAAACCGCCGTACCGCCCGCCGCTGCTACGCCGTTTGCAACTTAGTAGCCCATTTCCAGTAGAAGAAGGATTGAAACAACAACTGGAAATGGCTACCAGCACCTACAAATCCGGCTTAGTAGCCCATTTCCAGTAGAAGAAGGATTGAAACGGGATCCTACGCTCTCGGTGTCCGGCGGGCTACCTGTCTTAGTAGCCCATTTCCAGTAGAAGAAGGATTGAAACCAAGTTCTTGCGTTAAACGCATCACCAACTCCTCGGCTTAGTAGCCCATTTCCAGTAGAAGAAGGATTGAAACTTGCGTTTAGGACGTGGTAAACTCGGTGAGCGCGCCCTTAGTAGCCCATTTCCAGTAGAAGAAGGATTGAAACAAGGATATAATCGGGGGATAGTATATCTAAATGATATCTTAGTAGCCCATTTCCAGTAGAAGAAGGATTGAAACAATTTGTCGATAAAAATAGCAGAAAAGGAGAATAAAAACTTAGTAGCCCATTTCCAGTAGAAGAAGGATTGAAACTGGCGACTATATTTTAGGGGATCACAATGCAGCGCACTTAGTAGCCCATTTCCAGTAGAAGAAGGATTGAAACGAAAAAACGTTTGTATTCACTTCCATGTCAGGCGAATCTTAGTAGCCCATTTCCAGTAGAAGAAGGATTGAAACCTAAAAACGTTCACGCCGTCCTCGGTAAATTCGGTCTTAGTAGCCCATTTCCAGTAGAAGAAGGATTGAAACTCCGAACGCGCTAACAAAAGAGCAGGCCGAACGGGCGCTTAGTAGCCCATTTCCAGTAGAAGAAGGATTGAAACAGGTGTCCGGCTCCGCTGAAAAGTTGAGCCGGTTTTCTTAGTAGCCCATTTCCAGTAGAAGAAGGATTGAAACGAAGGCCAAACTATAATTACCGGCAAAACATCCGCCCTTAGTAGCCCATTTCCAGTAGAAGAAGGATTGAAACTTTATTGATTTGAAATTAGGGGGGCATTACCAGGGCAGACGCATGAAAATGGATATGTGATCAAAAATAAAGTCCGTATATTTGTCGGAAAAAAGACGTGATCAAGATATAAAATTCGTTAGGCAGTCTTTTGGATCATTTGAAGGATGTTCCCGAACCACGGCAGCGGTCAAAAATTGAATATCCATTAGACGAAATATTGTTGTTAACGATCAGTGCGGTAGTGAGCGGCTGTTC
>JBEIDF010000231.1:0-5388 GCA_040383605.1 Lewinellaceae bacterium | reverse complement strand
CCACCTCGCAGCCGTGCTGGTGGGCGAAAATCCCGCTAGTCAGGTGTATGTATCCAGTAAAATCAAATCCTGTGAAGAGGTCGGTTTCAAAAGCAGCCTGATCCGCCGGGATGCCGACATAGCCGAAACAGAATTGCTGGCCATCGTAGATCAACTGAACAACGACCCGGATGTGGACGGCTTTATCGTCCAACTGCCGCTTCCAAACCATATCAACGAGGAAAGGATTACGCTCGCCATAGACCACCGCAAGGACGTGGACGGCTTCCACCCAGTCAATTTCGGTCGAATGGCGCAGGGACTGCCAGCCTTCCTGCCCGCAACGCCTTTTGGAATTCTGGAAATGCTCCGCCGATACAATATCCCAACCGCCGGCAAACACTGCGTAGTGGTCGGTCGCAGTAATATCGTCGGTACGCCAATCAGCATCCTGATGTCGCGAAAAGGGTATCCCGGCGATTGCACCGTGACCCTGACGCATTCCCGGACGGCCGACCTGGCCGCAGAAGTCCGCCGTGCCGATATCGTAATTGCCGCAATCGGTAAGCCAAATTTTGTACAGGGCGACTGGGTGCGCGAAGGCGCCGTTGTTATAGACGTCGGGATCAATCGAATCGAGGATCCGACCAGAAAATCAGGCTTCCGGCTGGTCGGCGATGTGGACTTTGATGCCGTGGCGCCCAAGAGCAGTCATATCACGCCGGTGCCCGGAGGCGTCGGCCTGATGACGGTAGCCGCCCTGATGCTCAACACGCTCCGGGCATGTAAAAAGGAAATCTATCCATAATTCTGACACTGCGGTCAAAAGGATTTGCCTGCCTGACCGGAAGGCGCTCATCTTGCTCTTTTCAACACTAAAACGCAACCTATACTATTACTATGCCAAGACTTACCGCATTTTCCCGCCTGCTGATCGTGGGCCTGATCGTAGCAGCCGCTTATTTCGGCATTCGAACCTTCCTGCCCCAGCTGTCACAAAAATTCGGGCAGGAGGCGCCGGCAACAGAAACTGCCGTTGCACCCGAAACTACCGGAGAAAACAAATCCGCTACGTCCTCCTGGACGCGCCAGCCTTTTTCTTATACCCCCACCGCGCCGATGAACGGCAAACTGAAAGGCGTAGTGGAATTGGGCGCCACCGGTTTCAATTCTTTTATTATCCGCGTGGATGCCAGAAAGAACTGGAAACTGGAAAAAGCCGAGTTTGGCGCCAGCCTCGTGTATGAAAAACTCGCCACGGACGAGGATGTCAAAGCGGGGCTCAAACAATATATCGCCGATATGCTCGCGTATGGCGTGGGCGCCCGGGATATCCACTTTGTCATCAGCTCTGGCGCCAAAAAAGTGGATATTATCCAAAAAATAATGGATACGCTGAAGAATATGGGCTATTTTGTGAATACCGTCACCGCAGAACAGGAAGCGCAGTACGCCTACAAAGCTTCCATGGCGCGGGGATTTGAAAATTCCGGCTTTGTCCTGGATATCGGTTCCGGAAACACCAAAATTTCCTGGCAGGCAGGCGCCCAACTGGTCGGAAAAGAAACGTACGGCGCAAAGTATTTCCAAAATAACATCACCGACCAAACGGTGTACAATGAGGTGAATACGCTCTCAAAATCGGTTCCGGAAGCCAACCGGGATATTTGTTTCATCATCGGCGGCGTGCCTTATGAATTGGCCAAGCAGGTGCGCGAAGGCAAGGAACGTTTTACGGTCTTGAAAGCGCCCGCTGATTACGTGGCCGATGGCGCAAAACAAAAAGCCGGACTCAACATCTACCAGGCAGTCGCCGACGGAACGGGTTGTCGGCATTTCATCTTTGACTGGGATGCGAATTTTACGATTGGGTTTTTGTTGAGCCTGTAATACGAGCTTGTTCAAATTTTGATTCTGAGGCGAAATTGCCCAGAAATCAAAATTTTAACAAGCGCGCTAA
The DNA here is from genome assembly GCA_040383605.1 of Lewinellaceae bacterium. Lineage (GTDB taxonomy): Bacteria > Bacteroidota > Bacteroidia > Chitinophagales > Saprospiraceae > M3007. The sequence goes on along the minus strand of JBEIDF010000231.1, from coordinate 3,449 downwards.
GAGCGTGTCTAAAATTATATTCTCTGTTAATATGAAAGGATTTTTTAGCCAGACAAGGCGCTTTTTGCAGGCGTAATGGGACTAATTACGGCGAAAAAAAGGAACGAAGTGTGGCTGAAAAAGACTTTCATATTAGCGAGAAATATAATTTTAGACACGCTCTAAGGCCAAAGTAAAGGGGCGACACCGGTTAAAACCCGATGCCGCCCCTTTGCTTTGACCGTCAGACAAAAACTATTTCAGTTGAAAAGCGCCAGTGCCCACTTTATAGCCTTTGTTGTAAATATCCACCGAGTAGCGGCCCTTGACAAAATTTTGTCCGGGTTCCCAGCTCCCGCAAACATCTACGGCCTCGCCGGAGTAATTGCAGGTAGCGACCGTGGTGTAGCGAAACTCCTCGCCTTTACGCTTGTCTTGCGTCACGCCGGAACCCAGCGTCTCAAGGTAGAGCGGCACGCCGGTCGGGTCCATCACGATAATGTAGAACGTTTCCTGGCCGGGTTCCACCACCTCATTGGCTTCTGCCGTAAAGCACACCTTGAGTTTATCTACTTTTTTGGCGCGCGACTTCGTTTTTTCTTTGCCTGAGTTGGAGAGCGCGATTGGTTTCACCTGAATATTGCCTGCTTTGACTGCCGAGGCGACGTCCACCTTCTTATTCAGGTAGTTGCGTTCCGTTTCCAGTTGGCTTTTCTCCGTGATGAGCGCTGCTTTAGCGGAATTCGTCTCGTTCAGTTGCGTGCGCGTTTGGGTCAGGTCAGCGCCGAGTTGCTGTTTCTCGGCGGTGAGTTGGGTGTTTTGCTCCGACAGGATATTGAGATCTTGCTTCAGTTGTTCGATTTCTGCCAGATACTTCTTTTTCTCAGAGTCGAAGCGCGCCATGGCGCCTTTATAATCCCGGTTTTGGCGGATCAGGCCTTCGATTTTCGACTTGTTCTGCTCTAATTGTGCGATTTGCTCGTTAATTTTTGCATCTAATTCCTCGTTGATGCCTTTTTGCATCTCCAGTTGGGTTACAGCGTCCTTGTACTTGGCGTCCAGTTCAGTCAGTGCGGCTTTCTGCTCCGAAAGTTCCATGTTTGCGGCGTTCAGTTCCCGGCTGGTCTGGAATTTGCTGATCATCAGCCAGACTGAGGTGAGCAGGAGCAGGCCGATCGCGATCCCCATGATGGTGATGAGGCGCTTTTGCGGGTCATTGCCTTTAGGCGGAGCGCCGAAAGGGGAGGGGTTGGGGTTGCTTGGGTTGAAACTACTGGGCGTGTTGTTCATACGAAAAAGAAACTTAAAGGTTAGACTAAGACAATGGTGGTTATCTGTGGGTTTGGGTTATTTGGCAAAAATATAAGATTAAAACCGCTTTTAATAACCCTTTATTGCATAAAATTTAAAAAATCGGCAAATTTTCTGAAAAACCTTCAATTTCTAATCATCTACTCAGACAAAAAGCGGCGCGCGGCGTACCTTTGCCCGGGAAACTGCGCGTCATGGCGCGACCTTTACTCCGGATAAAAAGAAAATTGCGTATGTCTATCCTGGATACTTTCGATCTGTATAATATCTTATTTTTGGATATTGAAACAGTGCCCGGCAGGGCTGATTTCGAGGAACTCTCCGAGGAAATGCAGGAACTTTGGGCGATCAAGTGCCGAAATATCCTGCGTCGGCCGCAAACGGAAATCGAATACGACGAAATCGCGGAAACCTTCAGCACCCACGCGGGTATTTATGCTGAGTTCGGCAGGATTGTTTGTATTACGGCGGGTTTTCTGACAAAATCTGCGAATCCCGATCAGCCGGTGCTGCGTTTAAAGTCATTCACGAATCATGTGGAGGCCAGCCTGTTGGAAGACTTTTCCGAGCTGCTCGGCAAATATTTCAATAATCCTGACCGCTTCGCAATCTGCGGTCACAATATTAAAGAGTTCGACGTGCCCTATATTTGCCGACGGCTCATGGTCAATCAACTTCCCTTCCCCCGGATGTTCGATATCGCCGGCCGCAAACCCTGGGAAACCAAGCACTTGCTCGATACGCTCGAACTTTGGAAGTTCGGCGATATCAAAAACTACACCTCGCTCCGCCTGCTCGCCGCTGTATTCGATTTTCCATCGCCTAAAGACGATATGGACGGCAGCAATGTGGCATCGGTGTACTGGGAAGACCGCGACCTGGATCGCATCGCCGCATACTGCGAAAAAGACGTGCTCGCCACCACCCAACTATTCCTGAAAATGAAACGATTGCCCTTGCTGCAACCGGAGCAGGTCGTGATCGTGCGCTGATCGCGCCATATACCCGAAACCCGCATTCATTATACAACTTTCAACCCGTGCGTCAACACCTTATTGCTCCTTCTTTATTGGCTGCGGATTTTACGCGCCTGCAAGACGATATTTCGATGGTCAATCGAAGCGAAGCCGACTGGTTCCATCTCGATGTGATGGACGGCCGCTTTGTGCCCAATATCACGTTCGGTATGTTTATCGTCGAAGCAATCGGTAAAATGGCCGAAAAACCGCTCGATGTGCACCTGATGATCGTCGAACCGGAAAAATACATTGAGGCGTTCCGGCAGGCGGGCGCCGCGGTCATTACGGTCCACTACGAAGCCTGTACGCACCTGCACCGCGTCGTTCATCAAATTAAGGACGCCGGCGCAAAAGCAGGTGTGGCGCTAAATCCGCATACGCCCGTGGATTGCCTGTCCGATTTAATTGAAGACTTGGATTTGGTGTGCCTGATGTCTGTCAATCCCGGCTTTGGCGGACAGAAATTCATCTACAATACCCTGGCTAAAACGCGTCGGCTGCGCAACATGATAGACACGGCCAACGCCGATACGCTGATTGAAATTGACGGCGGCGTGGGATTGCAAAATGCGGAAACGCTGCTCCAGGCGGGCGCGGATGTGCTTGTAGCAGGTAGCAGCGTGTTTGGCGCAAAAGACCCGGCAGCAACAATATCGGCTATGAAAGCGTTCCGGGCAACAAGCTACTTCCTGGATGAAAAAGATAGATAAATTGATCCTCAACAGCGCAGGCGGGCCTTTCCTGGTCTCTTTCGCGATCGCGCTGTTCGTTCTGGTGATGCAGTTTTTGTGGCTGTATATCGATGAAATAGCCGGGAAGGGCGTAAATATATTCATCCTGAGCGAGCTGATTGCTTACCTGTCGGTTGTTACTTTCCCTATGGCGCTTCCCATCGCCGTACTCCTCGCTAGCGTGATGGTGATGGGAAATCTGGCGGAGCGCTATGAACTGTCGAGTATGAAATCTGCCGGCGTCCCGCTCATCCGGATCATGCGTACTTTGATTTTCGCAGCGGCCGGAATCGCTGTTTTCTCCTATGTGAGCTCCGATTTTCTGATCCCCATCGCAAACTTGAAGTTCCGCTCCCGTCTGTACGACATCCGAAAACAAAAACCGGCGCTCACAATCGAACCAGGGATT
>JBEIDF010000230.1:0-5388 GCA_040383605.1 Lewinellaceae bacterium | reverse complement strand
GGAGGAATCCGTACGCCGGGCCATGGCCATCCAGCTCATTATCAACCACGAACTGGGGCTGGCCAAAAACGAAAACCCGCTGCAAGGCGCCTTTATTATTGAGGAATTGACCGACCTGGTAGAGGAGGCTGTACTGGCCGAATTCGACCGCATCACCGAGCGCGGCGGCGTATTGGGCGCCATGGAAACCATGTACCAGCGCGGCAAAATCCAGGAGGAAAGCCTATACTATGAAACCCTTAAGCACACCGGCGAGCTGCCACTCATCGGCGTGAACACCTTCCTGAGCAAGGAAGGCTCGCCCACCATCCTGCCCGGCGAGGTGATCCGTGCCACGGAAGAAGAGAAAGAAGACCAGATCGCCACCCTGCGCCGCTTGCACGAAGCCAATGCCGGCAAGTCGCCGACAGCGCTCCGCCGACTGCAGATCGCCGCCGTCCGCAATGAAAATCTGTTCTCTGAGTTGATGGACGCCGTGAAAGTCTGCTCCCTGGGGCAAATCACCCGAGCCTTGTATGATGTGGGCGGGCAGTATCGGAGGAATATGTAGGGGTATTGATTAGATGGCGCTTAATTCCTTATCTTTGTAGTAAGTTTTTTACTGTCCAAGATAAGTGACGTGTCTGAAATTCAAAAAGCACCTGTAATTCGCCCCCATCTGCTTTGGGAGTATGCATGGGATAGTATTGACTTCTCCCGGCTCGCAACTGTTGTCATTGAGCGCGTTATCGAGCGCGGCAATCCGGCGGAGTGGCAAGAAATCGTCCATTTTTATGGCACGAAAAAGATATTGGATGTTGCGGAAAAGAGTACCCGGTTAGACAGAAAGCATAAAAATTTTACACGAATTTACCTGCAATCCGGTTTTATTCATGATCCACAAAGACCCTAAGGTCATTCTACCGGAGACGCTTGATCTGCTTCGGCAAATCCAGCAGGATATGGTCTTTAAGGACTTTTTCCTGGTCGGCGGTACTGCATTGGCGCTTCAGATTGGGCATCGTCTTTCAATAGATCTGGATTTATTTTCCACACAACCGTTCGATAACCAGGAATTAGAAAGCTACCTAACGGAAATCTACAGATTCCAAACCGATTACGTGGCCACGAATACGCTGAAGGGGTTCATTCGTAATATTAAGGTTGACTTTATAACACATGCTTACCCCTTGGTCAATCCCTTGATTGTAGAAGAAACACTCCTGCTCGCGTCGTTAGAAGATATCGGCGCCATGAAGTTGAACGCAATTGCGCACAGCGGGAATCGGCAAAAAGACTTTTACGACTTGTATTTCCTGTTGGAGTACCACCCCCTGATAGATTTTTTAAATGCCTATCAAATCAAGTACGCAAATTCAAATCCTGTTATCCCGCTAAAGGCGATCACTTGGTTCGAAGATATTGACTTCGAGATAGAAAAACCTATGTTAAAACGACCAGTTTCCTTTGAGGAGGTAAAAAGCAGGCTTCTTGAGGCAACCAAAAATCCGCAAAAGTGCTTTTAGTACCCCATAATGGCGCGGATGGACGCCGTGAAAGTCTGTTAGATCACCCGGGCTTTATATGATGTGGGCGGGCAGTATCGGAGGAATATGTGGGTTTTTAAAAATTAATTCATATATTTGTTTCTTAAAAACCTAATTTTTTAGGAAAAAAAGAAATGAATATACTCAAAATTTTAGACAAATTCCGAAAAGTGCCCGCGTTTTCATTACGCGAGGTAGAACAACTATATCCCGGTTTTGAGCGAGAAAACCTGCTAAACTGGCAAAAAAAAGGCTATATCACACGCATTCGGAACAACTGGTACAGCGTAACGGGGCGAATCGCTACGGAAGCGCACCTGTACTGGGTAGCGAATAAAATATACTGGCCTTCTTACGTTTCGTTGGAAACTGCTTTTTCCTACTACGGTTGGATACCGGAGGCGGTGTTCACGATCACGTCCATTTCCACCCGGAAAACACAGGCATTTGACACGCCGGTAGGTCACTTCCGCTATTCCAGCGTAAAACCGGCGCTTTTTTTTGGCTACCGATTATTGAATACGGAAGGCTACGGTACAAAAATAGCGGAACCCGAGAAAGCCTTGCTCGATTACCTCTACCTGAACCCCAAGATCGCCACAATAGCAGATTTTGAGGCGCTTCGCTTTAATCTTGACCAAATGCGAGATGACATCAACAAGGAAAAATTGAACGCATACTGTTCATTAATTAATGCGCATGCGCTTTCGGAACGGGTAAATTTTTTCAAAAACTACCTCTATCATGCTGAATCTGTCTGAACTGCTGGAATCTTATCCGCTTGCCCTGCGTATTCATCGGTCTTTCATACTCCGCGAGTACTTGCAATGTAAGATTTTGGAAATACTCTTTGAAGGTCCCTACGCCAGTCGTTTTTGCTTCCTGGGCGGCACTTGTCTCCGTTTGGTGCACAACAACTCCCGGTTTTCAGAAGACCTGGATTTTGATAATTTTCAAGTCACCGAATCCGAATTTGGCGAGGTGTCTGAGTCTATTCGGATTGGGTTGGAACAGCAGGGATTTCAGGTAGAAATGAAACAGGTCATCCGGGGAGCGTACCACTGTTACATCCGCTTTCCCGGGTTGTTGTTCGAGCAAGGACTCAGCGGTTACCGTGAAGAAAAAATCCTGATTCAACTGGACACCGAGCCCCAGCATTTCAACTTTGAGCCCGAGCCTTATATGTTGAACCGGTTTGATGTCACCACCCAAATTCTCACAACGCCGCCGGCTATTCTTCTGGCGCAAAAATTCACCGCACTTTGCCAACGCAAAAAAAATAAGGGGCGCGATTTTTTCGACATTGTCTTTCTCTTGTCAAAGTTGGTGAAACCCGATTACGCATTTTTGGAAATGAAACTGGGCATATCCAACCGCGCTCAACTGCTGGAACGCGTACGAGAAGTTTGTCAACAGTTGGATATGGAAGAAATGGTAAAAGACGTGCGCAATTTCTTGTTTAATCCGGCAGATGAAAAGAAAGTTCGTTTGTTTTTGCCGGTCTTGGAGCAATCGGATTTTTAAATGGCTGGTGTGGGCGGACCGCACCGGTGGGGTGTATGAAGGTGTTTGTTCAAGTTTTGATTTCCGGGCAGTTGCCGCCCAGAAATCAAAACTTGAACAAACGCACTTAGATATGGTCGTATCTTTGTAGCAACGCCGCGAAAGTCTATGCGCGCACACCCGCGCAATCCGCAATTGAATTACCTTTGCCCCATGAGCGACAGACGCCGCGCGTATTTATATCTGCACTTTTGCGTGCTTTTGTGGGGCCTCACGGCTATTTTGGGCAAGCTAATCAGCTTACAGGCCCTGCCACTGGTGTGGTGGCGGGTTTTGTTGTGCAGCGCGGCGCTGTGGTTTATGATTCCGCGCGCGAGCCTGCGCACATTGTCGCCGGCGATGTGGCGGCAGTTGATCCTCGTGGGCGCGCTGGTCGGCGTCCACTGGTTGTGTTTTTACGGCGCCATCAAATTGTCCAACGCCTCCGTAGCCGTCGCAACCATGGGCGCGATCAGTTTTTTTTCAGCCCTGGCGGAGCCTTTGGTTTTGAAAAAGCGCCTGAACCGCATGGAGCTCGGGCTTGGCATCCTCGTGCTGCCCGGCATGGTGCTGGTAGCCGGCAATCTGGATTTCACTATGCGCCTGGGTTTTTTCGTAGGCATCATCGGCGCTTTGTTGGCGGCTGTTTTTACCGCGCTGAACAAACGCATCCTCGATTCCGACACGCCGCCGCCGCCGCTGACGATCAGTTTTGTGGAGCTGTTCGCCGCTTTTCTAACCACCGCGCTTGTGATGCCCTTTTGGCTGGCCGTTACGCCCGATGCACGCGTGCTGCCGCTGGGGCTGGACTGGCTCTGGCTCTCGCTGCTGGCCGGCCTGTGCACCCTGCTCCCGTATTACCTGGCGCTGGTGGCGATGCGCAAACTGACGGCTTTTACCGCCAATTTGATCACGAATCTCGAACCGGTGTACGGCGTTTTGTTCGCCGCGCTGATTTTTCGGGAGGACAAAGTGATGACCAACGAGTTTTATCTGGGTGTGGCGATTATTATCGCGGCGGTGTTTAGCCACCCTTTTTTGAAAAAAATGAAGTGGGGATGAAAGGGGGCATAAAGATCAATTTAAGAAGTAAAAAACAACTGCAACCTGTTTTTTGGATCGAAGGCGAGGTTGTTTTTTCAGCCTGTCGAATCGCCGAAAATGTGACAAACCGTGCTGCTCAAGTGGATTTTCACCATCCTCGCAGTGGTGTATCTTTACCGGGTACTCCTGCAGCTGTTCCGCCCGCCGCCGCCGCCGGCCGAGCCGCCGGGCGCCCAGCCAATCCCGCGCCGCGAAAAACCGCTGCGGGACGACGATTATATTGATTACGAAGAACTGCCGCCATGATAGATATACTTTACGAAGACGATTCGCTGTTGGCGCTCAACAAGCCGCCCGGCGTTCCGGTGCAGCCGGATAAAACCGGCGATGATTGCCTGCTCGCCCTTGCCGGCGTCCATTGCCGGCAAACGCTTTATCTGGTACACCGCCTCGACCGTCCGGTAAGCGGGATCGTGGTATTTGCAAAAAACACCGCCGCCGCCAGTGCGCTGCAGCGCCAGTTCAGCGAACGCGCCGCAGAAAAAGAATACCTCGCGGTGGTGCAAAATCCGCCGCCAAAACCGGAGGATACGCTCACGCATTTTGTTAAAAAAAACGAAAAAACGAATGTTAGCCGCGCGTATTCCGCGCCGCAACCGGGCGCCGACCGGGCAGAACTGGCCTACCGCGTTTGCGGCAACAGCGAACGCTATCTGCTGCTGCACATCCGGCTGATCACCGGCCGCCATCACCAAATCCGCGCCCAACTGGCTGCGATTAATTGCCCCGTCAAAGGCGATGTGAAGTACGGGTTTCGCCGCAGCAATCCCAATCGCTCGATTCACCTGCACGCCTGGCGACTTGCTATTCGCCACCCGCTTCGCGGCGAGGTGCTGCAGCTGGAAGCGGCGCCACCAGCGGAAGATGCCGTATGGGCGGCTATGAAGGCGTTTTAGACCTTGTTCAAATGTTGATTTCTGGACTGCAACTGCCCAATTTTTTTGTAACTGGTTAGCAGGATCGCTGTCTGGCCCAAAAAGTCCCATTTTCCTCCATACTTTGCGATTTTTTTTGACCATAGCGCTGCTATGGCCTGCAAAAAATCGCTTCGTCTGGCGAAAAATGGATCCTTTTTTGGCTCAGACACGACCTGCTAACCAGTTACTGAATTTTTATATATTCAAGCAACTCTCCCCTTCGGAAAGAGGCACTTAACCGTCGAGGCTCGATATTTTGGATTCCGTCTGGATAGAATGGTTTTAGAGCATCTTCAAGT
>JBEIDF010000229.1:0-5391 GCA_040383605.1 Lewinellaceae bacterium | reverse complement strand
TTATCCCGCCGGCTACAATACCGTTGATCTGCAATTGGATTCGAACGCAAAACGCGGCTTGATGATCTACGAACTGACCACGCCGTATGGCACGCAAACACGGAAGATGATCTCCGCAGAGTAATTGGAGAATTCGGATTGCGGATTGCGGATTTGAACGAGGGCGGGTTGTTTCTTTCAGATGTTTCGGTTTTTAACGATTGTGTGTTAAAAAACCGAAAATCGCTGGAAGAAATAACCCGCCCTCATTTATTCAAATCTCCAATCCGAAATCCCCAATCCCGAATTCTATTTTTTTCCCCAAAAAAATCCTGCTTATTTTGCGCAAAATTATTGCGCATCTTGATCATGAAAAAACGGAAACCCACCCCGGTCGCAATCGAAAAAAAGGCCTTTTCCGGCCCGCTACTGCCATTCAGCACCCTGGCTACGTTAGCCGGTATGCTGATACTTGGCATCTTGATTTATTCCAATTCGTTCGACTGCTCGTTCCATTTTGATGATGGGCCGAATATTACCGGCCAGCCCCTCATCCGCAATTTCTGGGATTTTCAATCGTGGTGGAATATCCAATCCACCCGCCAGTTGGCCTTCGGATCGTTTGCGCTGACCTATCAGCTCTTCGGCTACGAGGTCTGGGGCTGGCATCTTTTCAACCTGCTCATACACCTCGCGACCGCCTTGGCGGTGTGGCGATTGACGGCGCTGTTGTTCCGGACGCCTGCGCTGCGCAATTTGCCCATCGCCGCCCAGGCGCCTTCACTGGCACTTGCCGCCGGACTGCTTTTTGTGGCACACCCCCTGGCCACCCAGAGTGTGACCTACATCGTACAGCGCATCGCTGCTCAGGCGGCTATGTTTTATTTGCTTTCCCTCGGATTGTACGTGCAGGCCCGGTTGACCGATACCCGAAAACCGACTGCCTGGCTTTTGTATCTCGGCGCAGGATTTGCGGGCGTGTGTGCGATGCTCACCAAAGAAAATGCCTACACCCTGCCCTTGGCCATATTGCTGGTCGAGATCTATTTTTTCCAATCGGAAAACATCGGCCGCCTGCTCTCCGACAAGCGCTTTTTAATCGCCGCCGCTGTGCTGGTGTTGATATTTATGCGTTTTGTGGCGAAAAATTTCGAGCAGTTCAACTACACCTTGAATCTGGACACCGGTGGAAAAATCAACTCCAATAACTACCTCCTGACCCAGTTTACCGTAATTTGGAAATACATCCGGCTATTGTTTATCCCGCTGGGCCAAAATCTGGATCACCAAATTGCCGTTTCGGAAAGTTTTTTCCAGCCGCGCACGTTCGTCGCCTTCCTTGGTTTGGTTGCCCTGGGCAGCTGGGCACTGTTTTTGTTTAAGCGAAACCGGCTGGTGTCCTTCGGAATACTATGGTTTTTCCTCACGCTGTCTGTGGAGTCCAGTTTTCTGCCTATTGCCGACGTGATTTTTGAGCACCGTACGTACCTGCCGTCTTTCGGATTTTTCGTGGCCGTGTGCGCAGGTATCTTGTATCCTGTTTACCAAAAATACGACCGGACCGCCCTGGCCTTGCTGCTTGGCCTGGTTGCAAGCTATTCCGTCCTGACCTTCGTCCGAAACCGCGTATGGAAAACGGACGAAACCCTCTGGTCGGATGCCATCGCCAAAGCGCCCTCCGTGCGTGCGTACAACAACCGGGGCGACTATTACTACCAGAAAAAAGAATATGAAAAAGCCGCTGCGGATTTCAATGCGGCCCTCAAACTCAACCCGGATTACGCGCGCGCCTACCGAAATCTAGCCAAAGTCGAACGCGAAAGTGGTCGGCCTGCCGCCGCCGTGGAATCCCTGTCACGCGCAATCACCCTGTCCCCGAAAGCGGCGGATGTGTACGTGTCGCGGGGCGATCTGTACTATAAAGCCGGATTGTATGACAAGGCGCTTGCCGATGCCGACAAGGCGCTCAGTTTGGAAAAAGATTATTTTAAGGCCCATCTGAATCGCTCGGCTGCCTTGAACGCCCTCGGGCGATATGCGGAATCTTTGGCCGCCTCCGATCGGGCCTTGGCCTTGGAGCCAAAAAATGCCGAAGCCTGGTACAACCGGGGGAACACCTACCGAATAACCAGCAAATCCGACAGCGCCCTGATCTGTTTCGATCGCGCCATCGAACTCGAGGCTAACAATTACTTCTATTTCAACAACCGCGGAATTACGTACAGAATGCGCGGCGATGCAGCCGCAGCGGTGGAAGACTTTACCCGGGCGCTGGTGCTGGCGCCCGACAACCTCTCGGTGCTCATGAATCGCTCTGTTTGCTACCTGGATTTGCAAAAATGGTCGGATGCAGCAGCCGATCTGGATAAAATATTGGCGATCAATCCCAATTATCCGGGTGCACGCCAAAACAGGGAGTACGCCGCGATTAAAATGGCTGGTCAATAATCGCATGGAGCAATTACACAAAGCGTTTAAACCGGCTGCCGAAATTGCCGTGGTGATTCCCTGCTACAATGTGGCGGCGCACATCGCACAGGTGATTCAGGGGCTGCCGGCGTACATTTCCTGGATCATCACGGTGGACGACTGCTCCAAAGACGATACGGCGCTGATTCTGGAACGCGTGCAAGAGGATAATCCCCGCTTGGTTTTGCTGCGGCATACGGTGAATCAAGGCGTTGGCGGCGCCATGCTGAGCGGATATCAAAAAGCGCTGGAACTCGGCGCTGCGATCGTGGTCAAGCTCGACGGCGACGGGCAAATGGATCCGGAAAACATGGAGCGCCTGGTCAAACCCCTCCTCCAGGGCAAAGCGGAATTTGCGAAAGGAAACCGTTTTCGCGATTTTAGGGCCCTGCGTTCGATGCCCATTGGCCGACGAATTGGAAATCTTGGACTCAGCTTTATTATAAAGGCCGCTTCGGGTTATTGGAACATTTTTGATCCAACAAATGGTTTTACGGCGATCAAAGGGGAAACCCTGGCTGCGTTGGATTTTTCAAAAATACACAAGCGGTATTACTTCGAAACTTCCATGTTGCAAGAACTCTATTTTGTGAATGCCGTAGTGCAGGACGTGCCGATGAAGGCTCGCTACGGCGATGAAATATCGGGACTTTCCACCGTGAGAACGCTGTTCGAATTCCCGCCAAAATTACTGTTCGCATTTTTTCGCCGTGTTTTACTCAAGTATTATTTGATTGATTTTAATGTCGCTTCCTTGTTTCTGCTGGTCGGCCTGCCGCTTTTTTTGGTGGGATTGGCGCACGGACTGACCAATTATTATCGCTATCTTTCCTTGCACGTAGGCGCACCCACCGGTACGGTGGTAATCCCGACCTTGATGATTATTCTGGGATTTCAGCTGTTGTTAGCGGCGGTTAGTTTTGACGTCAATAACTACCCGAAAAAAAATAATGGCCTTGATTGATTGGTTATGACGAACGATCCTACCGTTGCGCCCGAGCACACCTTTGTAGTTATGGCTTATGGCGACTCGCCGTATCTACCCGAATGTCTGGATACACTCCTGTGTCAGACCGTGCCGAGCGCAATTTGCATTGCCACTTCCACGCCCTCCGACTACCTGCGCGCACAAGCCCGGCGTATTAGCGCGCCGCTGGTGGAAACGGAATCCGGACGCGGGATTGCCCACGACTGGAATTTTGCCCTGCGCCAGGCAAAGACAAAGTATGTAACCCTGGCGCACCAGGATGATCGGTATGCGCCTGCGTACGTAGCGCGGTGTTTGGATGCTGTAAAATCATATCCCGACACGCTCCTCTGTTTTACGGATTACACGGAGTTGGTTGGGCCGCTGGAGCGTACGGGTAGCCTGTTGCTGGCGGTAAAACGGTGGATATTGCGATTTTTTATGCCTTTTCGGCGGCTAAAATCGTCGTTTTGGAAAACGCGCTTGCTCTCCCTGGGCTGTCCGATTGCAGCGCCCAGCGTGTTTTATCAGATCAATAACCTGGGCGATTTCCAATTCTCGCCGGACTTTTCCGTGAATATGGACTGGGATGCCTGGAGCAGGATTGCCCTGCTGGATGGTTATTTTATTTTCGTTCCGCAAAAATTAATGCAACATCGGATACATCCCGATTCCGCCACCACCCTGGGCATCGCAGCGATGCGCCGACAGGAGGAGGATGCGCGTATGTTCCGACGCTTCTGGCCGGCTGTTGTCGCGCGCGTACTGACGCGATGCTACGCGATGAGCTACCGATCCAATAAAATATCCGATTGAAAGTAGAGTATCAATAACATATATTTTTTTATAAAAAATAAAATATACTGCCATTTTTTTGTAAAATAAAGACAAAAAAAACAAATAAAAAAAATAAATTTATATAATTATCTTGTTTATCAAGTAAATATTTTTTGGCGGAAATTTTAAACCACGCGGCGGTTTTTTGTCAGTTCCATAAAATACCATTTCCTATCTTTGACCCGCACTTTCTTCCTTTACGCTAATGTAAAAGACGGGGCACTTAGCCTTGTAATAATCGTAATCTTCTCATGATTGGTTCTCTACTTCGTCGTACCGTAAGGTACCCCGTGCACACGTATTTATCCGCTCCGCTCGGAATTTTGTGGATGTGTGCATTTCTTTTTTCCTACTCAAATTCTATTTCTGCCCAATCGTGCGGGGGGCTGACAAACCCTTCAATCAGCGCCACGCCGCCTTTGTCTTACGTTTTCGTAGGCTCCGGCGTGTTCCTGGAGGCGAACCCTGGAGACTACCCTGCCCAGTCCGGTGTGTGGTCAACCACTCCGGGTACGGGGAGTGTACTGATTGACGCTGTTAAGTTTTCCCCACTTTCATTGGTTACCGGTTTATCGCCCGGAACTGCCGCTGTGCATTACACTGTTACAGCCGGTGGCTGTACGCAAACAGCCACCTACCTCGTTACGGTAATGGCAATGCCCCAAAATGGTACAAATTGTACGGTCGTCGTGATGAAAAAAGACGAGGAGCCACCGATTCTAACCTGTCCGCCGGCTACCGATATTATCAATACGAACGATGTGGCCAGTTGCCAAATCACGATCCCGGATTACGTGACGCTGCTGTCGCCGTCGGATAACTGCACGGCTGCAGGCGACCTGAACGAGAGCCAGGACGTGACCGCCGGCGCGTATACGACAACGGGCGATGGGGAAGTGGTGACCGTAACATATACGGTGTATGATGATGCCTCGCCTTCGAACTCGACGAATTGTGTGATCGCCATCACGGTGAACGACGACGATGCCCCGACGGTCACTTGTCCGCCGGCTACCGCGACGATCAATACCAACCCGGGTACGAGCTGTCAGATCACGATGCCGGATTATGTGGCCGACCTGAACCCCTCGGATAATTGCACCTCCTCGGGCGACTTGAACGAGAGCCAGGATATAACG
>JBEIDF010000228.1:0-5467 GCA_040383605.1 Lewinellaceae bacterium | reverse complement strand
CTAATATGAAAGTCTTTTTCAGCCATACTTCGTTCCTTTTTTTCGCCGTAATTAGTCCCATTACGCCTGCAAAAAGCGCCTTGTCTGGCTAAAAAATCCTTTTCATATTAACAGAGAATATAATTTTAGACACGCTCTAAGAGCCTGCCAACAAATCCCGGTCTTTTTTCCGCAAACCCTTTACCACCTGTTCATACGAATGGTCTATCAGCGTCTGAAGCAGCCGATCGCCCAACCCGCCGTCAAAATCTACCGTATTCCAGTGGGTCTTATTCATGTGCCAACCGGGCTGCACCTCCGGATACTGTTCCCGCAGCGCAACGGCGTACTCCGGATCCGCTTTGAGCGCAACGGTCAAACGCTCGCTGTCTAATCCGGTGATGGCAAATATTTTACCCATGACCCGCAGGCACAAGGTGACCTCGTCGAAGGGAAAATCTTCGGTCACGCCCTTTTTTTGCAGGCAATATTCCCGGAAATCGTCAACAGACATGCCCTAATAGACCTGTTCCAACGGATGAATCATCAGCTCATCTACCACAACATGCGGCGGTGCGCCTAGGATGTACGACACGGCATCGGCGATGTCTTTCGGTTGCAGGTAATAGTGCCGGTGTGCCTGCCCTGGCTCGCCTTCGTGAAAAAAAGTGTCCACCAGACCGGGATAGATTACGCTGACTTTAATTTTATGCGGTCGAACCTCCTTTCGAAGCGCGCTGAAAAAGGCGTCCTGTGCATATTTGCTGGCGCAATACAGGCTGCCTTCCGGAAATGTGCGCTTGGAAACATCCGAGGCAATCGCCAGGATGTGACCGCTCCCGGCAGCCTTCATGGCCGGCAGCACTGCTTTGGTGAGCAGGAAAGAACCTTTCACGTTCACATCCATCAGCCGAGACCATTCCTCGGCGGTGATCGCCTCGGCGGGCTTAAAGATACCGATACCGGCATTGTTCACGACCACGTCTATCCGGCCAAAATCACGAAGCGCCTGTTGCACCACGCCCTCTACCTGCGACTCGTTGGAGACGTCGAGGGTATAAGCCAATGCTTTCCCGCCGGCCGCGTCAATTTCGAACTCCAACTCCGTGATTTCTTCTGCATTGCGGGCAAGCAGGAGAACGAAATAGTTTTCGCGGGCCAGCTGTGCGGCTACCGCCCGTCCGATACCCCTGGAGGCGCCGGAGACAATTGCTACTTTTTTTTCCATAATGACCTTGGTTAGAATAAGCCATGCAGCTCAGCGGTAACCATTTCGATTACCTTCCCTGCATCCTCAATTTTATTTTGAAAATCAATATCGTCCACGTTGATTACCAAGAGTCGGCCGACATTGTAGTTGCTGATCCAGTTTTCATAGCGCTCGTTCAGGCGGCGCAGGTAGTCAATACTGATGCTGCCCTCGTAGTCCCGGCCGCGCATCTGGATATGCTCTACCAGCGTCGGAATGGAGGCTTTTAGGTAAATCATCAGATCGGGCGCATTGATTTGCGAGACCATAGACTGAAAAAGGGCCGTGTAATTCTCAAAATCCCGGCGCTCCATGAGTCCCATATCGGCGAGGTTGGGCGCGAAAATAAACGCGTCCTCGTAAATCGTCCGATCCTGAATAATCGTCCGGCTGCCTTGTTGAATCTTCAGCACCTGCTGATACCGGCTGGAAAGGAAAAAGACCTGAAGATTAAACGACCAGCGTTTCATATCCAGGTAAAAATCAGCGAGATAGGGGTTATTTTCTGTATTTTCGTAGTGAACCTCCCAGCTGAAATGGCGGGCGAGGAGTTCACTGAGCGTGGTTTTTCCCGCGCCGATGTTGCCGGCCACGGCTACGTGCTTGACGAGGTGTTTATCTGAAGGCAAATTTCCGTTCATTCTACCATTTTTATTCGCTGCGAAGATAGGCCTTCCCGGCTTGGTTTGGGGAATATTTGAGCCATTTTTAAAACGTTGGTGGAAAACAACCGTACTTTCACCGAAAAAGCCCCCGCCAACATCTAAGCTTTTCGGTACATACTTATTTAAGTCCTTAATTTACATCTTGAAAATTTGTCTAAATCCATTGGTATGCTGATTTCAATCAAACACCTCAATAAGACTTACATCATGGGCGCCGAAAAAGTGGAAGCACTCAAGGATGTAAGCCTCAATATCGAAAAAAACGAATACGTCGCCCTGATGGGCCCCTCCGGAAGCGGAAAATCCACGCTGATGAACCTGCTGGGCTGCCTGGACTCTCCCAGCCGCGGCGAATACTGGCTGAACGGCATCGAGGTCAGCACCATGCACGATGGCGAACTGGCGGAGGTTCGGAACAAGCAGATCGGATTCGTTTTTCAAACGTTTAATCTGCTGCCCCGTTTGTCCGCCCTCGAAAACGTCGCACTGCCGCTCGTGTATGCCGGTTTCAGCCGGGAAGAACGGCTTGAAAAAGCGAAAAAGGTATTGGAGTCCGTCGGCTTGGGCGACCGGATGTACCACAAGCCCAACGAATTGTCGGGCGGACAACGCCAGCGCGTGGCAGTCGCCCGCGCGCTCGTAAACGATCCGGCGATTATCCTCGCCGACGAGCCCACCGGCAACCTCGACACCAAAACCTCCTACGAAATCATGACGCTGTTTGAAGAAATCCACCAGGCCGGCAATACGGTGATCCTCGTAACGCACGAACAAGATATTGCCCTGCACGCACAGCGAATCGTCCGCCTGCGCGATGGATTGATCGAAACAGACGAAATCAACCAATCCCCCGTCCGAAATCCCTAATCCGAAATCCGAAATCCGAAATCCGAAATTGCTACAGTGCGTTCAACACCGCCTCTTCCAGATTCGTCCTCGGGTCAATCGCCACAATTTTACCGTCGCGGCCAACGAGGAAGGTCTTCGGGATAGCGCGCACGCCATAGACTGCCGCCGGCGCGCTGTTCCAAAACTGTAGGTCGCTGACGTGGTTGTCCCACTCAAGTCCGTCCTGTTGGATTGCCTGCACCCACTTGTCTTTGCCGTCCTGCCGATCCAGCGATACGCTGAATACATCGAAACCGCGGCTTTTGTATTTTTTATAGATTTCCACCACATGCGGGTTTGCACGGCGGCAGGGGCCGCACCAGCTCGCCCAGAAATCAATGAGTACGACTTTGCCACGCAGGCCGGACAAGGACCGCACTTTCCCGTCGGGCCCCGGCAGGCTGATGTCGGGCGCGGGCGCGCCCACCTGGATCAGTTCCGTGGCTTGGGATTGCAGCATTTGCTTCTCCAGTCCGGTCACCATTTGGTTGAAGTCCTCCGCGTATTTAGAGCCCGGCATGTATTCGTTCAGGTTTTTCGCCGATGTTTTAAAATCAGGCAGATAAGACGCGGCGTTATTTCCCAGCAGCTGCATCGTAAAAAACGCCTGCATGAACGGATTGCAGGATTTCTGATTGATGTGGGCTTTTGCCTCTTCGGGTGTTCTGAACTGCTGCTGATAGAGCGTTTTCACAAAATTGGTGAAACAGGTTGCCGTTTCAGAACCTTTAAATCCGACCTCCATGCGATCCATCGTATTGATGTCGCCGCTTAATTCGACCACCTGTTCCTTTCCGTCGAGGATAAAGAACACCTTTTTCACGCCGATGGTCAAAGTATAGAGCCCTTGGTCGAACGGCCCTTGAAGTTGCATTTTAAAATTGCCGTCGCCGTCGCAAGTGGCCTGTGCAAGCGCTTTATTTTGCCGATCGAAGTAAGCCTGTTCCAGGGAGGCCTGCAGATTACCGGCGCCCTTGATTGCGCCTTTGAAAACGTGTCCCTGATCGCCACCCTGTCCGTTACAAGCTGCCAGGATGAAAAAAATCGGCAGTATCAGGAGAAATAAAGATTTAACTTGTTTCATATACTGTGTTGTTATTTAATTCATTATATCATTTAAAACGGTATCATACGTCTGCTGCCAATCGGTAATTTCTCCCCAATCAGCGCCGTTGATACGCGCCTGCGATCCGCGTACAGCGCCCAGGTGTTCAAATGTTTGTCCGGCGGCGCGGAGGAAATCTTCGAACTCGGCCTGCCGGTCGGCGGCAACAGAGACAATCACCCGGCTTTGGGATTCCCCGAGGAGCCAGGCGTCGGGGCGAATGGCCGGATTCATTTGGATGTCGAATCCAAGCCCGCGCGGCATGGCGCTTTCCAGGAGCGCGACCAGCACGCCGCCCTCTGACACATCGTGCGCGGAGCGCGCGAATCCCTGGCGCAGGGCTTGTTGGATGTGTTGTTGGAGTGCGAACTCTTCGTCCAGATCAAAATAGGGGCATGGACTTTCCGCGATTTGATGCACCGCGCGCAGGTATTCACTGCTTCCCAGATCGTTCCGGCTGATGCCCAGCAGGTATATCTGGTCGCCCGCTTCTTTAAAATCCAAACTCATAATATGGTCGTAGTGTTCCAGCAGCCCGAGCATGCCGATGGTGGGCGTGGGATACACCGGCACGACTTTGTCTTTGAGCGTGGCCTGGTTGTAGAAACTCACATTACCGCCGGTTACCGGCGTGTCGAATTTGCGG
Organism: Lewinellaceae bacterium; assembly: GCA_040383605.1. Lineage (GTDB taxonomy): Bacteria > Bacteroidota > Bacteroidia > Chitinophagales > Saprospiraceae > M3007. The sequence continues at coordinate 935 of JBEIDF010000228.1, read as the reverse complement.
CAGGCGTCGCCCATGCCGCGGATCGCTTCAGCGAATTGATAATACACTTCCGGGTTATACGGATTGCCGAAGTTCAGGCAGTTTGTGATTGCGAGGGGCGTTCCGCCGGAGCACACAATATTGCGCGCTGCTTCCGACACGGCGATCATGGCGCCTTTGTAGGGATCGGCGAACACGTAAGCGGAATTGCAATCGGTGGTTAGCGCCAGCGCTTTTTGCGTGCCCTTGATATAAACCACGGCTGCATCGGCGGGCCGGTTGGTCGTCATGGTGCCGGTGCGCACCATAGAATCGTATTGCTGGGTGATCCAGCGTTTCGAGGCAATATTGGGCGAGGCCCACACCTTTCGGGCAGCCGCTTGCAAATCAGCGGGTTGCGGCACGTTCTCGATAGAAAACTGTTCCAGTTGATCCATATAGGCCGGGCGGCGCTGTTCGCGCACGTACACCGGCGCGCCCCCGCCCAGTACCAGCGAGTACGCGGGCACATCGGCGACTTTTTCACCTTCCCAGTAGTATTCCAGCCGGCCGCCGGCGGTCGTTACGCCGATTTGTTCGCAGGGTAAATCCCATTTGTCGAATACCGCGCGCAAGTCGGCCTCACGTCCCGGTTTGCAGACGACCAGCATGCGTTCCTGGCTTTCGGAGAGCAGCACTTCCCAGGCTTTCATGTTGGTTTGGCGGCGGGGCGCTTTGTCCAAATCAATCCGCATACCTACGCCGGATTTGGCGCTCATTTCGGAGGTGGAGCAGGTGATGCCTGCGGCCCCCATGTCCTGCATACCGACCACCGCGCCGGTGCGGATGAGTTCGAGGGTTGCTTCCAGCAGCAACTTTTCCTGAAACGGATCGCCCACTTGCACTGCGGGCAAGTCATGGTGGCTGTCTTCCGTCAGATCGGCTGAAGCGAACGTCGCGCCGTGGATACCGTCTTT